>CALHCB010000081.1 GCA_937930695.1 uncultured Acidimicrobiales bacterium
GGTCGTCATGACCGATGTCTTCGTTCCTGATGACCTGGTTCTCGGAGAACTCGGAATGGGCTGGGCTCAGAACACCTCCGAGCTCGCCTACGAACGAGGCGGGCCAGATCGCTGGCTCAGCACCTATGGCATCATCGAAGAGTTTCTGCGGCTCCACGAGGGAACAACACTGGGAGCCAGAGCCCGGGAACTCCTCGGCAGTGCGACTGCCCGCTACTGGGGGCTCCGCAACCTCTCGCTCACTGTTGCCAGGATGATCGACGACGGGCAGGCCCCGGCCATCGAATCATCGATGGTGAAAGAGATGGGCACCCGCTTTGAGCAAGACGTTCTGCAACAAGTTCTCGATCTCGTTGATCTCGAACCGTCTCCTGACTCAGCCTCGCTCTTCGAGCGTCTTGTCGCCTCAGCGGTGTTGACCGGACCCTCATTCACGATTCGAGGCGGCACAACCGAAATCTTGCGAACAGTCGTGTCCAAAGGACTCGGCGGATCGGTGAACCGATGACCTTTCTCAACGTTGACGAGCTGCTCACCGAGAGCGTCGGCAACCTCTTCTCCTCCATCTGCACGTTCGATGCTGTCCAAGCCGCCGAGGAGACCGGGTGGTCCGACGAGATCTGGACCGCGGTGAACGACGCAGGATTCACCAGAATCGGACTACCGGAATCACAAGGAGGTTCCGGAGGCGCCTTGACCGATGCCGCTGAGGTTCTTCGCCTCGCGGGAGCTCACGCCGCCCCTGTGCCCCTGGCCGAGACCGCCATGCTCGGAGGCTGGTTGCTCTGCGCCGCGGACCTCCCCCTGCCCGACGGTGCCGTCACCATCATCCCCGGCTCTGCGAGCGACACGTTGGCTGGTTCGATCGACGGCGACAACCTGCGTCTTACTGGAACGGCTTCGCGGGTTCCTTGGGCTGCGCGCTCTGACCTGATTGCCGGCCTCATCGTCGTCGAGGACCAAACCTTCGCAGTCGCCATTGCTCCACAAGACGTGGCGATCGAACCGATGACGAACCTCGCAGGCGAGCCACGAGAGACGATCACCGTGGACCTTACGTTGTCCGCCGATTCCTATCGCGCTGTCGAGACGACGATCGCCACCGAACTTCGCCTCCGGGGAGCGCTGAGCCGGGCCATGATGATGGCCGGGGCACTCGAAGCGATGTCCGACCTCACGATCAGCTACACCGCAGAACGCTCTCAGTTCGGACGCCCGATTGGTCGCTTTCAAGCGGTACAACAGCACTTGGTCTGGGGCGCACAGGATGCAGCGCTCACCAAGATGACCGCGCAGGTCGCATCGATCCACGCGAGCGACGACGTCATCGGGGCTCGATTCCAGATTGCCGCGGCACGACAGCTCGCGGATGAGTCAGCGGGCACGGCGACTCGGTGGGCTCACCAAGCCCACGGAGCAATGGGCATGACCCAGGAATACGCGCTGCATCAGTTATCTCGACGACTATGGGCATGGCGACATGAATTTTCGGTGCCGGGCGAGTGGGCAAGCACGGTCGGTCAGATCGCAGAGTCCGCAGGACCCGAAGGGTTGTACCCGCTCATCGCGTCGTGATCGCCGCGACGGCGGCAATCGGCCGGCAGCATTTCATTCCTCCAGTGGCCGTCGCAGATCGACCACCGCGAACACCACCGGCACCGCGAGGGCGGCGACGAGCAAACCAACCGAATGGTTGGGGACAACATCGATGTCGCGGGCACTTCCATCCTGAACTCCGTTGCGCCACCACTCGGTGACAAGGCCGAGGACGAACGCACACCCGACTCGTGCCGCCGTGGTCAGCCATGCCCCGGTCAACGATCTGCGAAAGCCGATCGCGCACGAGCCGACGCTCAACACGAACGCCAGAAACTCCAGCGGCCCACTGGCTTGCCGCCACCAGCCTGCCCACGCTGTTGTCGTGGGAGCTGAGGAGATCAACCAAGAGCGAAAGTGCAGGCGATAGATCTCGCCGACCGGAGCGGCGACGAACATCGCCAGTACGACTCCTGCCGCAAGACTCCAGACAATCGGCCCGCGTTCAGATCCCAGCAGACGCCGAAGCCGTGACCTCGACGGCGAGGCTCCGAGGTCAGCCGCGGCTCACTCAGCCTTCCGCCGCGACGAGCTCTGCGATCTGCACGGCATTGAGGGCCGCTCCTTTTCGCAAATTGTCGCCAGCCACGAACAGGGCGAGTCCGTTCTCTACGGTGTCGTCTCGTCGGATCCGACCGACCAGCGAGTCATCAATACCCGCCGCCTTCAGCGGTGTCGGGACCGGGTCGAGAATGACCCCCGCCGCCTCGCTCAGGATCTCGGTTGCACGCTCGGGAGAGATTGGCCGTTCGAAGCGAGCATTGATCGCCAACGAGTGGCCGGTATAGACCGGGATTCGCACGCACGTACCCGACACTGCGAGCCCATCGATTCCAAGGATCTTGCGGCTCTCATCACGAAGCTTCTGTTCTTCGTTGGTCTCGCCTCTGCCATCGTCAACACCTGCTCCGGCCCAGGGAAGGGCATTGAAGGCGATGGGTTCAACGAAGAGCGAGGGCTGTCCGAGATCGACTGCGGACCCGTCGTGGGTGAGTTCGCGAGCTGCGCCCGCCTTTTCGATTTGTTGGGCCAACTCTTCGACACCAGCGAGGCCGCCACCAGACACTGCCTGATAGGAGCTGACCACCATCGAGACCAAGCCGGCCTCTTCGTGAAGGGGCCGCAGAACAGGCATCGCCACCATGGTCGTGCAATTGGGGTTTGCGATAATTCCCTTTGGGCGATTGCGAGCATCGGCATCGTTCACGTCAGCGACTACGAGCGGCACCTCAGGGTCCATTCGCCATGCAGAAGAGTTGTCGATGACTACGGGCCCCGCAGCCGCCACGATGGGTGCCAGTTCCTTGGATGTGCTTCCGCCAGCGGAGAACAGCGCAACGTCCAGGCCGGAATAGTCAGCCGTCGATGCGTCTTCCACCACGATGTCGTTGCCATCGTGAGAGATGATTTGACCAGCCGAGCGAGCCGACGCGAAGAAGCGGAGCTCTTCGATCGGAAGCTTGCGCTCGGTGAGAAGAGCTCTCATCACGCTGCCGACTTGTCCTGTTGCTCCAATGATTCCTACGCGCATGAGTGCAACGGTACGGGAAAGAGCGCCCCGCGACGACCGAATATTCTACTCAGAAAGCGACTTAGTGAGAATCGAGACCGAACGCTGTGTGCAGAGCCGCTACTGCTTCTTCGGCCCGATCGGCTTCGATGACGCAGCTCACTCGAATGGCCGATGTCGAGATCATCCCGATGTTGATCCCATTGTCGGCGAGTGTCTCGAACATGGTTGCTGCCACACCAGGGTTGGACTTCATTCCGGCGCCAATGATCGAGACCCGACCAACAGCCTCATCTGTCGAGATGCCCTTGAACCCAAGGTCTGCGAGTTCGGGTCCGCCCATGATCTCGGTGGCAGCCGAGAGATCCTCGGTGGGAACGGTGAAGGAGATGTCGGTACATCCCTGATCCGAAACGTTTTGCACGATCATGTCGACGTTGATTCCGCCATCAGCAAGATGACGGAAGAGGCGAGCGGAAACACCGGGGCGATCCTCGACATCGGAGACGGTGATCTTCGACTCGGAGAGATCGTGGGTCACCGCGCGAATAATTGGCTGTTCCATGCCAGGTTCCTCCTGAACCACGAGCGTTCCCGGCTCCCAGGTGAAGGCCGAGCGAATATGAAGCGGGACCTGGTAGTTGTGTGCGACTTCGACCGAGCGCATCGCCGGTTTCGGGCAACCCGTCGCGGTCATTTCGAGCAGCTCGTCGAAGGTGATCGACTGCATCTTGGTTGCTGCACTCACCACTCGCGGATCAGTCGAGAAGACTCCGGAGACGTCGGTGTACAGCTCACAGAGATCGGCGTTGAGCGTGTGGGCCAATGCAACGGCCGTGGTGTCGGAACCACCGCGTCCGAGAAACGTGACATCTCGGTCGGTGGAAACGCCTTGACTGCCAGCCACCACGGGCACGATTCCTTCGGCCAATGCCTCAATGACCCGGTCGGGTGTGATCTCGAGGATCTTGGCGTTGCGATGGTTCGTGTCGGTCAAGAACCCGGCCTGGCTTCCGGTGAACGAGCGAGCCGGGACGTCAGCATCAGCGAGCGCCATGCACATCAACGCGCAGGCTTTGCGTTCGCCCGCGGTGATCAGCATGTCCATCTCGCGCCCGGGCCGATTATTTGACACCTGCTCGGCCATACGGAGCAGGTCATCAGTTTCCTTGCCCATCGCAGAAATCACGAGCACGACCTGATCGCCTCGGCGCCGACAACGAGCGACGTGATCAGCAACGGTCCGCATCCGATCCGGATCCGCCACCGATGTGCCACCGAACTTCTGAACAACAACGGCCATGGCCCTGAGACGGTATCGGATCCGGTAGCTCCTCTACCCGAGAATTCTTACCTGCGAGCCCACTTTGTGGATCTCGAAACCCCCGATCAGCGTCATGACCCGGCTTCATCGCCGCGGGTCGTTAGTCTTATCCGCCGTGGCAACCGACAAGCGAGCACGTCAGAAAGCCAACAAGCGAGCGCGTCTCGAAGAGCAACGACGATTAGAGCAGCGCGACAACCTGACCCAGCGGGTCTTGGGTGGCGGCTTGCTCCTCGCCTTGATCATCGCAGGCGGCCTTCTTTTCTGGTTCGCCCGCGACAACGACGTGGCGAGCGAAGACAACAGCTTCACTCCCGAGTTGACTTCTTCGACCACCGAGGCACCAGAACCCGATGCGCCTCAGCCCGTTGCCCTGTCGGCACCAACGGCCGGGGAAACCATCGAGGGCGAAACGCCGTGCCCTGCGGACGACGGGTCCTCGGATCGAACCACCACCTTCGAATCCGCACCACCGATGTGCATCGACGAGACAGCGACCTACCAAGCCGTCATTGAGACCACCAAGGGAACCCTCACCGTCGAACTCGACCCGGCGCGTGCTCCACTCACGGTCAACAACTTCGTCGTGCTCTCTCGCTATCACTACTACGAGGGCGTTCCCTTCCACCGAGTGATCCCTGGATTCATGGTGCAGGGCGGCGATGCGGTCGGTGATCCCCTTGGAACCGGTGGGCCCGGATACACCGTGGCTGATGAACTGCCCGAAGAAGGCGAATACATGGTCGGCTCAATCGCGATGGCCAACGCCGGACCGGACACCAACGGCAGCCAATTCTTCATTGTCACCGGAGACCTCGGAGTGGCACTGCCCCCGAACTGGTCGATCTTCGGCGAGGTCAGCGAGGGTCTCGACGTGGTGCTCGACATCGAGGCCACTGGCACCGAGGGCGGCCCTCCTATTGAAGAAACCCTGATTGAGTCCATCACCATTTCTGAGTCGTAGGTCGTTCCACCCTCCTGTTTTTACCGACGGGTAACTTACTGCTACGTTCTCGTGATGGAAAACAAGCGGGATCACGTCAACGGCGACGTTCCCAGCTCGACGACTCCGCACTCCATTCAGCGAGTTGGTGTCGTTGGTTCCGGAATCATGGGTTCCGGAATCGCAGAGGTTGTCGCCAAAGCAGGCTTTGAGGTCGTCCTTCGATCTCGCAAGCCAGAATCCGGTGCGGCAATGCTCGACGCACTCGGGGCCTCAATCGCTCGGCAAGTGAGCAAGGGCCGTTTGGAACAAGACGCCGGGGATGCCATCGTCGATCGTGTCACCTCTTGCACCGACATCAAGGACCTCGCTGCGTGCGATCTTGTGATCGAATCGGTTGTCGAGAACCTCGACGTCAAGAAGGAACTCTTCAACGAGCTCGACGTCCACCTTCCGCCCCACGCCCTCATCGTCACCAACACCTCGACGCTTCCCGTCGTCGAGATGGCGATGGCGACGAACCGGCCAGGGAAAGTTTGTGGCCTTCACTTCTTCAATCCTGCACCGGTCATGGAGCTCGTCGAAATCATCGAGCCGCTGACGGTCGATCCGTCCACGATCGAAGCGATTGCTGCCTTCACCGAGTCGTGCGGCAAGCGGTCGGTCATGGTGCAGGATCGTGCTGGCTTCATCGTCAACGCGCTTCTGTTCCCCTATCTCAACAATGCCGTGCGCATGCTGGAGCGTGGTATTGCATCGGCAGAAGACATCGACATCGCGCTTCAAGCTGGCTGCAATTTTCCGATGGGTCCCCTTGCACTGCTCGACCTTGTCGGTCTCGATACGTCCGTCTCGATTCTCGATGCGCTCTACACAGAGTTCGCTGATCCCAACTACATGCCTGTCCCCTCGCTACGTCGGATGGTGGCTGCCGGCCAGCTCGGACGGAAGTCGGGGCGAGGGTTCTACTCCTACGGAGCTTGACCGTCTGACACAGACCTTGGGAGCATGGTCAGAATGAGCCGCGCTCGACATGTCGGATGGGTGTTCCCACCGATCTCGACTTTGCCGCCCGGTGAGGATCTCATCGCCGCAGGCGCTGATCTCGAATCAACGACGATCGTGTCCGCCTATCAGGCTGGCTACTTCCCCATGCCCCTCAGCCGTCGCAAGATTGGCTGGTTTTCGCCAGATCCTCGGGGTGTGTTCCAAGCAGGTGATCTCCAAATTTCCAAGTCACTCCGGCGATCGCTTCGCCGCTATCGGGTGACGACAAACCAAGCCTTCGAGGCCGTACTCACCGCGTGTGCCGATCCTGGTCGCCCGTACGGCTGGATCGATCGCCGCATCAGCGACGCATACCTTCGGCTTCACCACCAGGGCTATGCGCACAGCGTCGAGGCCTGGGACGATGACGGACTCGCGGGTGGGCTGTACGGGCTCTCCATCGGCGGCCTCTTTGCCGGCGAATCAATGTTTCATCGCCGAACCGACGCATCAAAGGTGGCTCTCGTCCACCTCGTCGAAGGTCTCGGCATTGAAGCGCAGCCTGAACGACTTCTTGACGTCCAGTGGTCGACCCCTCACTTGGCATCCCTGGGGTGCCAAGAGATACGACGACCGGACTATGCAGCTCGCTTGGCCAAGGCCATCGAACTACCCCTTTCAGACTTCTTTCCACCCCCAACGATCCGAGATGCACGTGACTGAACGACCAGAACGCGATCGCCCATGGATGATGAGGACCTACTCCGGTCACTCATCGGCGAAGGCGAGCAATGAGCTCTACCGCACCAACTTGGCCAAGGGCCAGACCGGACTGTCGATCGCGTTCGATCTCCCGACGCAGACGGGTTATGACCCGGATCACCGACTCGCGGACGGCGAAGTCGGCAAGGTCGGCGTTCCCGTCGTGCACATCGGTCACATGCGTACGTTGCTGGCCGACATTCCGGTCGGCGAGATGAATACCTCAATGACCATCAACGCTCCAGCGGCTTGGCTCCTTGGCCTCTACATCGCGAACGCAGCCGAGCAGGGCGTTCCAACGACCGCCCTCCGAGGCACCACACAGAACGACATCGTGAAGGAATACCTCAGCCGCGGAACCTACATCTTCCCGCCCGAGGCCAGCCGGCGACTGATCGTCGACATGTTCGCCTACTGCTCCGCCAATGTTCCGTCCTGGAACCCGATGAACGTTTGCTCCTATCACCTGCAGGAAGCAGGGGCGACGCCCGTCCAGGAGCTCGCCTATTCGCTGGCCACCGCAATCGACGTCCTCGACGCCGTTCGTGATTCCGGCCAGGTCGATGACGCGCAGTTTGCCCGGGTTGTTGGTTCAGTTTCGTTCTTCGTGAACGCAGGCATCCGGTTCATCGAAGAGACCTGCAAAATGCGAGCGTTCACCGAAATGTGGGACCGGATTACCAAGGATCGCTACGGCATCACCGATCCCAAGGCTCGTCGCTTCCGGTACGGCGTCCAGGTCAACAGTTTGGGTCTCACCGAGGCGCAGCCCGAAAACAACGTCCAGCGCATCGTTCTTGAGATGCTCGCTGTCACCCTCTCGAAGGATGCTCGAGCTCGCTCCATCCAGCTCCCCGCTTGGAACGAAGCACTGGGCCTCCCTCGTCCCTGGGACCAACAGTGGTCCCTTCGAATCCAGCAGGTGTTGGCGCACGAGACCGATCTCCTCGAATACGGCGACATATTCGCTGGTTCAGAGGTGATCGAAGCCAAGACGAACGAGCTCATCGAAGGAGCACAGGCCGAACTCGATGACGTTCTCGAGATGGGTGGCGCGTTTGCCGCGATTGAAGAATTGAAGAACCGCCTGGTCGCTTCGCACACCGAGCGTCGTCGAGCAATCGAGCGGGGCGACATCACCATCGTCGGAATGAACGCCTTCACCGAGGCCGAGGAATCGCCGCTCGGGGGCGCCGAGAGCATTCTGAAGGTTGATCCAGCGGTGCACCAGGCGATGGTCGACGACGTCGTCGCTTGGCGAGCTGGGCGGGACAACGATGCGGTCCAAGCAGCGGTGACGGATCTTCGCGCCGCCGCCGAGGATGGATCCAACATCATGGAGCCCACAATCGCCCTCGCACATGCGGGCGGCACCACCGGCGAGTGGGCAGGGACGCTTCGCGAAGTGTTCGGCGAATACCGCGCCCCTACCGGCGTCGGCACATCGACGACAACCGCCGGCGGATCAGCAGACCTCACCGAAATCGCCGGTCGGATGCGCAATCTCGAAGGCGGACCACCACGGTTGCTCGTGGCCAAGCCTGGGCTCGACGGACACTCAAACGGCGCAGAGCAGATCGCCGTCGCCGCCCGTGACTCCGGCATGGAAGTGATCTATCAGGGCATCCGATTGACCCCGGACCAGATCGTGACCGTTGCGTGCGACGAAGACGTCGATGCAGTCGGTCTTTCGATCTTGTCCGGCAGCCACCTGCAACTGGTGCCGAGCACCATCAAACTCCTGAGAGAAGCCGGTTGCGATGCACCAGTTGTGGTCGGAGGAATCATTCCTGAAGACGACCAAGCAGCTCTTCTCGAGGCTGGTGTTGCCGCCGTTTTCACACCGAAAGACTACGAGTTGGCATCGATCATCGATGAGATCGCGAGCCTCGTCATCACCCACCGAAGCGAGCTAACTCCAGGATGAGTCGCCCCTAGGCCACCAGGAGCTGTTAAAGAGAAGACGAGCGATCCTCTTCAGTTCACACACCACGGGCCGATGGAGTCTTGTTATGAATGCACGAGTCGCACTCCCCGGGCTGGTTACCGGCATGTTGGGATTGGCCGCCGGTTTGGTTGCCTTTCTCTTCGAACAGCAGATTTTTGGCGCTGTCGCGGGCTTGCTCGCCCTTGCTGCCGGTGTTGCCGGGCTTCGTCTCGGCCAACAGCTGGCAGAACAGTCCGCCGTACAACGACTCGTCGAAGACGAGCTCCGAGTGGTGAGGGCCGAGGTCGAGCACAAAGAAGCCGCACTGCGGGCCGAGCTCGAGGCCATGTCTCACGACGACGACACCGATCCTCAAACCGCTGAAATGCTGACGGACCCCTCAACTGGCTTGTTCAGTGAGAGCTTCTTCAATGTCGCCCTCGAATCACGAGTTGCTGCAGCCCGTCGCCACCTTCGCCCCGTTGCCGTTGTGCTCCTCGAGGTTGTTGGTGGACTACCGAACGGCGAACCGACCGAGGCCAATGCCGACATCGTTGCCGAGAGCATCAAGGTCACCCTTCGAGAGGCTGATACGTCGTGTCGTCTCCGCAACGGCTACTTCGCACTCCTGCTCGAAGACACACCCGAGAACGGTGCAATCTGGACCGTCGAGCGAATTCGTCGGCAGCTGATGGGGGCCGAAGCAGGACTCACGCTGTGGGCAGGCGTCGCCTGTTACCCCGCGCATGCCTTCAGCCCCGATGAGATCATGAGCGCCGCCGAGACGGCGTTGATCGCCGCCAAGGAATGGCGTCAGGATCGCATCGAAGTCGCCATCGCTGCGGCCGACTGAATCAGCCCGTCTTCACCCGCCGCCCAAGTGCGGTGAAGGCCAGCGTGAACGTAATCAAACCGACGCCGCCAATGGCACCGAGGCCCTTGAGGATGTCCGCAGCGACCCACCCTTCGGTGATGAGCGCTCGCAAGGCTCCCAACAGGTAGGTCACGGGGTTGTACCGAGCCACGGTCCGCAACCAGCTCGTCAAGGCCTCCAGTGGCACGAAGGCACTCGTTAGGAAGGCGAACGGGAAGAAGATCAAGAAGGCTGAGTTCACCGCGGCCGGATTGCCCGTTCTGAGGGCGACGGCATACGGGAACCCAGTGAACGCCAGGCCCCAAGCCGATGCCATCGCCAAGAACGCCAAGACCCCGAGAATCCCGGTCTCGAATCGAACGCCAACGATGAACCCCACGATGGTCACGAGCGACGACAACGCGAAGACGAGCACAATGTCCGCAACCATCATTCCCAGCAGAAGGGCGGATCGCCGAACCGGCGTGATGAGCATCTTGTCCAGATAGCCCGACTGAATATCAGTCACGATCGTGTTCGCTCGCGACACGCCGGTGACGGCGAAGATGATCGCAACCGGCAGCTGGAAGGCCTTGAAGTCGAATCCAGGGGCTTGCCCCTCCGCGACGTCTTGCAACGCCCCGATGTTGACGGCGAAGAAAAACATCGGAATCAACATCGCGGGAATGATGGCCTCAGGTTCCCGAGGCAGCGTGCGAACCGCGCGCCGCGCCACCGTGACGAGATCTCGGAAGAATCCACTTGGTTGAGCAAGACTCATGCTGCCACCTCGCCTTCAGAGCCGCCGACAGTGAGCCGTTGCCCGGTCACCTGAAGAAACACATCGTCGAGTGTCGGTGTGCGCAGCGTGAGCGACTCTGCGCGTAGACCTGCGTTGTTGAGGGCGACGACAAAGTCATTCACGACTGCGGCCCCATCGGCCACCGAAACGGTGATCTCATCGTCATGGACGCTGACGTCTGTCACCAGTGGCAGATTTCGAACATCGGTGCATGCTTGGTCAACGCCCTCTGCCTCGGCGTCGATGCTGGCAATGATCAGATCGGCGCCAACGGAACGCTTGAGGTCAACGGGAGTGCCTTCAGCGACCAAGAGACCGCCATCGATGATGCCGACTCGGTCGGCCAAGACGTCGGCTTCCTCGAGATACTGCGTGGTCAGGAAGATCGTGATCCCGAGTTCTCGATTCAAGCGGCGAACCTCTTCCCACACCTTGGCCCGACTTGCCGGATCGAGTCCCGTCGTTGGTTCGTCGAGGAAGAGAACCTCCGGCTCATGAAGGAGCGCGGTTGCCAGGTCAACTCGGCGTTTCATACCACCGGAGTACGTCCCAACGAAGTCGTCGATCGCCCCTCCGATATCGACGAAGTCGACAACCTCGGTGATTCGTTGGCTCAGCACCGAACCACTGATGCCGTACATGCGGCCTTGCAGCTCCAAGACCTCGCGGCCGGTCTGTTTTTCATCGAGCGAGGCCTCTTGGAGGGCCACACCGATTCGCAGGCGCACCTCGTCAGCATCGTCGACTACATCGAAGCCAGCGACGGTTGCAGACCCACCGGTTGGTCTGAGCAACGTGCACAGCATCCGAACCGTGGTGCTTTTCCCCGCACCATTTGGCCCAAGAAACCCGTAGATCTCGCTGGTCGCAACGTCGAGGTCGACGCTCTTGACAGCCTGATTTTCGCCGAAAGATCGGGCGAGGCCTTTGGCCCGTATCGCAAAATCACTCATGCCGAGGCACGGTAGTCCGCCACCTCGGCATGAGATTGATGAAATGGGAGACGCGGTCTCCATTTAGCAATCTGGGCAGGACCCAGACGCCGAATCAGGCTCCGGGGATACGGAGTACCTGGCCGGGGTAAATCAGGTCAGGATCGCTCAACATTGGCTTGTTGGCTTCGAAGATCTCCGGGTAGCGCATGGCGTCGCCGTAGTAGGTCTTCGCAATCTTGCTGAGGGTGTCGCCGGAGACGACAACGTGCATGTCGGACTCACCAGATGCATCTGATGGAACCTCGATGTCGTCCTCGACCTGGCCCACTTCCTGGGTGTTGCCGATGGCGAGAATGATACGCTCACGGGTTGCCTGGTCCGCAACCTTGCCGCTTACGGATGCCTTGCCATCATCGAAGCGGATGTCGAGATCCTCAACAGCAAAGCCAAGGTCCTTGACGTACTTCTCGAGCCCGCGAGCCTTGACGGCCTCTTCGCGGCGCTCCATGCGCTCTGCCTTTGCCGCCCGAGCCTTGCGATCCTTGATGCGCTGGGCCACTTCGGCCGCACGATCGTCGGATGCCGACTTCTTCTCGGCCTCAACCGCAGCCTTGGCCGCAACCTCTGCCGTGCTGTCCTTGTCGTCGGCGCCATCGCCGATGCCGACCTTGGCTCCTGCTTCTTTTACGAAATCAAAAATGCCCATGAGTTGTTCTCACTCTCTCTGTCTTGCCGACCCGCAACCTACCAGCGGGTAGCCAAACCTGCCGCCGACACTGCGGAGGGTGCGAATGCGGCCGCCAAGGGTGGGCGGTCAGAGGCCAAACTCTTTCACGACTTCATCTTGATCATGACCGCGGGCCCGCCCAGGATGGCGAACCTGCCCCGGCGTTGCAGACAGCCGAGCGATCGGGCCCGCCATTGGATGACCCTCGGCCTCGATGAACATCCCACGGGCTTGAGCATGGGGATCATCGAACAGATCTTTCATGTTGTAGATCGGGGCAGCTGCGGCATCCGCTTTCTCGAACGCATCAAGTGCTTCTTCAAGCGTGCGTTCCGCAGTCCAGGCCACCATGCGCTCTTCCACTTCCTCGCGATGGATCATTCGAGTATCGACCGTGGCAAACCGTTCGTCGTCGCCCAACCCGATCATGTTCATCACTCTCGCGGCCACCGAGTCAGCCGACGTACTGACGGCGATCCACCGGTCATCGCTCGTTTCATACGCGCCGCGGGGAACCGAATAGGGCAATCCGCTCCCGAGCCGCGGTTGCATTTGGCCCGTCTTGGCCCACAGCGACGGGAGCGGGCCCATCAATTGATTGATGCTCTCGACCAAGTTCACATCGACCACCTGCCCGACGCCAGAGTGAACGGCGACCATCGCCGCGAACGCGCCCGCAAGGGCCGTCGCTTCATCCGTAAGCGCGATAGGCGGCAGCGTCGGCGGGCCGTCGGCGGGGCCGTTGATCGCGGCGAATCCCGACATCGCCTCCGCCAGCGTGGCAAAACCTGGTCGATCGCGGTACGGCCCCGTCTGGCCGAACGCCGTGACCCGAACGATCACGAGGGTCGGATTGCGAGCGAGAAGAACATCCGGCCCGAGCCCAAGTGCTTCCAGCTTGCCTGGCCGCATGTTCTCGACAAGCACCTGGCTGTGGTCCACGAGCTTCAACACCCGCTCGACGTCGTCGGCCTCGCGTAGATCGAGTTCGATGAAGCGCTTGTTCCGGTTGGCGTTCTTGAAGAAGAACGTCTCATCGTCTTCAGGATCTCGCCACCCGAGATTGCGGGATGTGTCACCGATTCCCCGACGTTCGATCTTGATGACATCAGCGCCGAAGTCACCCAAGTACCGAGCACACCCCGGGCCAGCCAAGACCGTCGAAAGGTCCAGTACTCGAAGATCAGAAAGCGGTCCGATGCGCGTCACCCCATGAGACTAGAACTCTGCGCGCCCCGACACCGCAGCGGACCGCCCGCCGTACGCACGAGGACTGCCATGAAATAGAGTGCGCAACGTGAATCAATCGATGCCGGTGAAGATCGTCGATCGTCATCCAGACGCCGACCGCTTCGATGCCCTCAGCACCGGGGCACTCACCGGGATGATCGGACTGACATTCGCATTCCTCGTCGTCGGGCTCGCAAGGGTTCCGAGTCCGCTCTCTCTTGTCGTCCTCCTCGTGGGCATTGCTCCAGCGGTGTGGTCGATCACTCGGTGGGTCTCACGACGACGATCCCACACCCTCATCTATCTTCGCGGCTTGCCCCGAGGCTGGACGGCCACGGTGCAGTCGATGGCGGCCAACGTCGATGCGCTCAACCAGCTTCTCAGCCACACTCCGCCGGGCCCCGTCGCTGACCATCTCGCAGAAGTCTCGATGGCCGCGCAGGGCTCGTTACGAACCTGCGTTGCTCGAGCCGAGGTCGCACATCGCGACTCACTCCCGGATCACGAAGTCATCCGAGATCAGAACGAACTCCACGAACTCACGCGGGCGGCACACAGCCTGCGAGCGACTCACGAATCGCTGCTCATTCGTCAACCGCTCGTGGAGCTCACAGAACGAACTGAACGAATCGAGGCCGCCCTCGCAGGCGATCTCGACGGCGTTGTTACCGACGGCCCCATGCGGGACGAGCGCTCGTCCATCGACGGCCGCTGAATCTCCAACCACTCGCCGGCGCGGGGTTGGACGAATCGACGGATGGCTTGGGCCACAACATTTCGAGTGCAGCGGCGATTGCCACGGCCTCTTCTTCTGAAGGTGTCGGGCTGATGTTTGTTGTGCTCACAGCGGCACGTTTCCATGCTTGCGCTGCGGCAGGTCTTCGCGCTTGGTCTTGAGCATCTTGAGACCGGCGATCAGCTTCACCCGAGTCTCGGCCGGGTCGATCACATCGTCGATGTACCCCCGCTCAGCCGCAATCCACGGGTTGGCGAACCGTTCTTTGTATTCATCGATCAATTCGGTTCGACGGGTCTCCGGATCGGCTGCGGCCTGGATTTCCCTGCGATAGACGATGTCGGTCGCTCCCTCAGGACCCATGACTGCCAGCTCGGCAGATGGCCATGCGAGGGAGAGATCGCAGCCAACACCTTTGGAATCCATGACCACGTAGGCGCCGCCGTATGCCTTACGAGTAATGACCTGCATACGAGGCACGGTGGCTTCACAGTAGGCGTACAAGAGCTTGGCTCCGTGGCGGATGATCCCGCCGTACTCCTGGTCGACTCCGGGGAGGAAGCCCGGCACATCGACAAATGTCACGAGTGGGACGTTGAACGCATCACACGTTCGCACGAACCGTGCCGCCTTCGAGGAACTCTCGATATCGAGCACACCGGCAAGGTGCATCGGCTGGTTGGCAACGATGCCGATCACCTCGCCGTCGAGGCGGGCAAAGCCGCACACGATGGCCTGAGCCCATGCGGAGTGATATTCCATGAAATCGCCGTCGTCGACGACCGTCGTGATGACCTTCTTCATGTCGTAGGGCAAATTCGGACTCGCCGGCATCATCTCCGCGAGTTCGGGGCAGAGACGATCTGGGTCGTCGCTTGACTCCACCACTGGAGGCGTCTCGAGGTTGTTCGAGGGCATGAATGAGAGCAACAACTTCACGTCGTCGAGGACCGCATGCTCGTCGTTCGACACGAAGGTCGCGACGCCTGACTTGCTCGAGTGAGAGCCAGCGCCTCCCAGCTCCTCCAGCGTGACCTCCTCGCCGGTCACCGTCTTCACCACATCAGGCCCGGTGATGAACATGTGTGAGGTCTCACGGACCATGAAGATGAAGTCCGTCATGGCCGGGCTGTACACGGCGCCTCCGGCGCATGGGCCGAGGATGACGCTGATCTGTGGGATGACGCCCGAGGCTTGCACGTTTCGGTAGAAGATTCCGCCGTAGCCATCGAGGCTGACGACACCTTCGGGGATGCGAGCGCCAGCGCCATCGTTCAAGCCGATCAGCGGTGCCCCAACCGAAAGGCTGAGATCCATGACCTTCTGGATCTTCTCGGCGAAGACTTCACCGAGGGATCCACCCATGATGGTGAAGTCCTGACTGAAGACGAAGACCTTGCGTCCGTCGATCGTGCCCCAGCCCGTCACGACACCATCGGTGTAAGGACGCTCGGTGGCCTCAGGGTTGCGGGTGCGGGCCAGCATGTCGAGTTCGTTGAACGATCCCGGGTCAAGCAGGTATTCCAGGCGCTCACGGGCAAGCATCTTGCCCTTGTCGTGCTGGCGCTGGACAGAACGCTGAGAGCCCGCGTTGCGGGCTTCTTCCTTGCGTTTTTCCAGGTCGGCCAGGCGCTCACTCAGCGGGTGGTCAGTCACCGGTGCGAGGGTAGTGCTGAATCGGCCTGGACCGGAATTTCAGGCTCGACCCAAGTCCTGGGGCTTACGATCAGCAGATGAACGACCTCCGATCGATTGCCGTCTTCTGTGCCTCTTCACCTGGCAACAACGATCACATCACTGCAGCAACGATCGAACTCGGACAACTCATGGCGACCGAGGGGATCGAGCTCATCTACGGCGGTGGCGCTGTGGGGTTGATGGGGCTCGTCGCTGACACCGTGATGGACGCAGGAGGAATCGTGACCGGGGTCATCCCCACTGGTCTCTTCCCCAAAGAGGTCGGCCACACCGGCGTCACCGAACTCATCGAGGTCGACACGATGCATACCCGAAAGCGCGTCATGTATGAGCGTGCCGATGCCTTCATCGCACTGCCGGGCGGGTTCGGAACGCTCGAAGAGTTCGCAGAGGTCGCGACGTGGGGTCAAATCGGCCTCCACAACAAACCATTTGGGCTGCTGAATATCGATGGATTCTGGGATCACCTCGTGGCGTGGTTCGACCGGTGTGTGACCGATGAAGTACTGAAATCAAAGAACCGAGAACTCGTGGTCTCGGCTCCAACACCTCCGAAGATGCTCGAGGCTCTGCGAAACCACATCCCGACCTCAGAAACAAAGTGGACTGAACTCGATCAACTCTGACAGGCCAATCCTCTACGGTTCGGCGTCATGAGCGAAGAGACCGGGGCACCATCCGAACGCACAACCCTCAAACGAGGCGCCAATCGGGCTGTCTATGCCTCCGATGATGTGAAGGCTGTGCTCGATGCTGGCTACGTCGCTCACGTTGGTGTGTCGACCGCACAGGGAATCATTGTGCTTCCGATGGCGTACGGACGCACGGAGGACACGCTGTATCTGCACGGCTCGGCGGCGAACGCCATGCTGCGGGCAGGCTCGGACACGGACATCTGTGTGACGGTGACGCTCGTCGACGGCTTGGTCGTGGCTCGTTCCGCCTTTCACAACTCGATGAACTACCGCTCGGTTGTTGTGCGCGGCCACGCCCGCAAGGTCACCGAAGACGTCGAGATTCTTGATGCGCTGAAGATCATCACCGACCATGTCGCGGACAACTGGGACTCGCGACGGGAGGCAACCGACAAGGAGCTCAAGGCCACACTCGTCATCGCACTGCCGCTGACCGAGGCATCGGCCAAGATCCGCGATGGCGGTCCGGTAGATGACGAAGCCGACCTTGGCGGACCAGAATGGGCCGGCGTCATTCCCCTCACCGAGTCGTGGGGTGAACCAATCCCGATCGACGATCTCGTCGAGGGAACTCCGGTGCCCCAACCGCTCCTCGATCTTCAGGACTGATTCACTTCGCCTCGGCCAAGCTCTGGGCGAACAGAGTGCTGCAACGTGCGACAAGACGTGGAGCCCAGACGCAGCAGGGACCCACGATCTAGGCTTCGTTCCGTGGTTCTCCCGGTACGACCTCCGATCAAGCCCATGCTGGCCAAGGCCGTGGCCGGGATTCCCGACCGCGACGATCTGTTGTTTGAACCGAAGTGGGACGGATTCCGTTGCATCATCTTCCGCGATGGCAACGACGTGATCCTCGGGTCTCGAAACGAAAAGCCACTCACTCGCTACTTCCCCGAGATGCTCGATCCCATTCGGGAGCAGTTTCCCGATCAGTGCGTTGTTGATGGCGAGCTGATCGTCGAGACCAGCGATCACCTCGATTTCGAAGCTCTCCAACAACGCATTCACCCAGCTGAATCTCGGGTCAACCTGCTCGCCGAGAAGACGCCTGCGCAGTTTGTTGCGTTCGATCTTCTCGCGATTGACGACGACGACGTGCGACCTCGACCGTTCGGCGAACGTAGGGAACTTCTCGAGTCCCGCTTCGGAGCCCTGACGTCGCCACTTCATCTCACCTCGGTGACCCGCGACCACGCGGTCGCGGCCGAGTGGTTCGAGGTTTTCGAAGGTGCTGGCCTCGATGGCTTGATCGCCAAGCCCACTGACGATCCATACGTCGAGAACAAGAGGACACAGCTCAAGGTCAAACACATTCGTTCCGCTGATGCCGTCGTCGCTGGCTATCGCTGGCACAAAGACGGACAGGGCGTTGGCTCGCTCCTGCTCGGCCTCAACAACGAAGCTGGAGAACTCCAGCACGTCGGTGTTGCGGCGAGCTTCACTGCGAAGCGGCGGGCCGAACTTGTCGAAGAACTGAGCGAGCTGACCGACGGCGCGCTCGAAGCCCATCCATGGCGAAGTTGGGCTGACGCGCAAGCACACGAGGGCGGCCGCATGCCGGGTGCCCAGAATCGGTGGAGTGGCGGCAAGGACCATTCGTGGGTACCACTCAGGATCGAGAAGGTCGTCGAAGTCAAGTACGGCAGCACACTCAACGGCCGCTTTCGAGAGGTGACGAAGGTGCTGCGGTGGCGTCCCGACAAGACACCTGCCGAGTGCACCTTTGAGCAACTCGACGAGCCAATTCCCGTTGGGCTCAGCCGAGTGCTCGGCCCTCAGTCCTAACGCACTCGTTCTTCACTCCTCGGGGAGGAGCAACCCGGCGGCGGTTGCCTCGGCGATAATGGCCTGAGCCAGGTCCCACAATTCGACAGCCCCCGCAACAATCGGACCGTTCACCTTCTGGACCTGCGCCTCACGAATTCCGTTCTCGGTCCAGCTCAGCCCACCACTGCCCGCGTTGAGAAGCAGGGGCTGAAGTCGATCGATGGCGTACGCGAACTGTCCGGTTGGGGTTGCCCGGTCCTCGTATTCATCCCATAGCTCGCGCATCTCCGCCGCTTGATCGTCGGGCAACAGGCCGAAGAGCCGATCAGCGGCCGCCTCTTCATTCGCCTGCTTGGAGAGCCGGGCGGCATCGTCGTAGATGTAGACATCGCCGGCGTCGATCTCGACAATGTCGTGGACCAGCACCAACTTGAGAGCCCGGGCGACGTCCACCTCGGGTGCGGCTCGTTCGCCAAGCACGATCGCCATCATCGCGAGGTGCCAGGAGTGTTCAGCGGTGTTTTCGAATCGCGAACTATCAATCAGCCGGCTTCGGCGGATGATGCCTTTGAGCCGGTCGAGCTCGAGGATGAACGAGATCTGCTGTCCCAAGCGTTCATCGATCTTGGCGGCCAAACGTCCAATGACTGCAACATCGAGAGCATTGTCAGGCGGCGCAGGTGCAGAAGCTTCGGAGTTCATCGCTCAACACTACGAGCCGGTGCGCCATGGATTCTCCAATTAGGATCGGCACCAGCCGAGGAGAACCCGTGAGCAACGGAGAAGCGATTTCCATCGAGTTGGCGGGACACGACGTACGCGTCACTAGCCCCGACAAGATCTTCTTCACCAAGCGTGACGAGACCAAGCTCGACCTCATTGATTACTACGTCGCCATCCAGGAGCCACTGTTGCGATCGATGGGCGGACGACCCGTGCTCCTCCAACGATTTCCCGATGGAGCATCTGGAAAGTCGTTCTTTCAGAAGCGGGTCCCGAAGGGGGCTCCGGAGTGGCTTCAGACCACCGAGGTCAGCACGCCGAACGGCACAACATCGAATGCCATGGTCGCCAACGACATCGCTCATGTGGCCTGGGCGGTCAACATGGGATGCCTCGGCTTTCACGTCTGGCCGTACCTGGCGAGCGATCCGGAACACACCGACGAACTCCGTATCGACCTCGACCCTTCGCCGGGGACCGACTTCGATGACATCCGCCTCAGCGCCGTTCGGACCAAGGACCTCCTGGACGAACTCGGAATCCGTTCCTACATCAAGACCTCGGCAAGTCGAGGCTTGCACATCTATGCACGACTGGCGGCCCACTGGGATGGCTATGAGGTTCGAGCAGCCGCGGTGGCCCTCGCCCGCGAGCTCGAGCGTCGTTATCCCGACGATCTCACGGCGCAATGGTGGAAGGAAGAACGGGGCGCTCGTGTGTTCGTTGACTTCAATCAGAACGCCCCACACAAGACCGTGTTCGGCCCCTGGTCTGTCCGCGCTCGAGTGGGCGCCCAAGTGTCGACTCCGTTGTTCTGGGAAGAAGTGACTGACGTCGATCTGAATGCCCTGACGATCGAGAACGTGCCGGCTCGGGTCGATACCGACGGCGATCCGTGGATCGACATGAACGAACATCCCCAGTCGATCGAACCACTCCTGGAGATGTCGGCCGCCGATATGAAGGCCGGAATGATGGACGCTCCGTGGCCACCCGTGTACCCAAAGCAGCCAAACGAACCGCCACGCGTCGCACCATCACGGGCCAAGAAGCCCGAATCCTGACCGAGCCCGCATTAAAGCCACTTCACGCCAATAGTTTGGCGTGCCGTGGTGCGGGTTCGAATTGCCTGGGCGCTCAGCGTCGGTTTGGTTGTGGCTGCTGCCGTAGTCGCGTTCGACACGTGGCCATCGCCCTCCGTTGAGGAGACCTCCGAGGTCTCTGGCCAGATCGAACGAACCGGCCCTTGCGCCTCCCCCACGATCGAATGCGCACTGGTCGAAGTGGCCCTGACATCGGGATCGAGCGCTGGTCAGCTTGTCGCTCTGGAACACCGGCACGATGCCACATCGCTCGGAACCGAAGCACTCCGAGTGGGCACCATCGTTCGGATCCGTTCAACCGACGATGGCGGCTACTCCCTGATCGCTTCGGAGCGCTCGGCCTCCGTCGCACTGCTCGCCGCCGCAGGTTTTGTGCTGCTCATGATCCTTGGCGGCCGAACTGGAGCGCCCGCCATGCTTGCTTTGGCGATCATCAGTCTCGCCGCTGTCGTCTACGCCGCTCCGGCGCTCGATGCAGGCAGCGCTCCGGTGAGAGTCTTCGGCGCAACTATCGTGCTCGCGGCCGCATTGCTCGCCGTCGCCACCGATCGCCGACCGACATCAATTCTGAGCCTCACGGCAGCGGCAGCAATGGCGGCGCTCGCTGCTTCTTGGCTTCTCGAGCAAGTCAACCTGAGCGACGACAAGCATCTGCTCTCACTGAGCGCCGTCGTGGTTGGTCTCGGAGCAGTGGCCTTTCGTCGGCGACCAGTTGACCAGCGGACAACGACAGCCGGATTCGTTTTCGTTGGGCTTGGCCTTCCACTGCTCGCAACTGCGACGACCAACGGAGGAGGCGGCGCGGGACTCGATTCACCTCAACTCGCGGCGCTTCTGGTGCTCGTTGGCGCTCTCGGCATCGCCCTCTCGACGCACGCACTTATCGACTCAGCGCTCACGACAGCGCTGCGATTCGAACGAGCGCAGATAGCTCCTCTCGGGGCGACACCCGGCAATGTCCTTACCGGTGAGACCTCGATCGACGATCTTGTGATCGATCTGCGCCCGGCGATTCGACGGGAATTGATAGTGGAAGACGACGAGCCAGTCGTTGCGCAAGAGGAGCGAGCATCGCTTCTCACAAAGCTCCGGGCCGGACTCGAAGACTGACCCATGACACGATCCGTGTCACTCTTGACACGGATCGTGTCACTCGCGAAGATGGGCGCATGTCTTCTGACGATTCGCTCCAAGACAAGCGAGCCGAGGTCACCAAGGATGCAATCCGCGCCGCCGTCGAATCGATCTTGGCCGATGAGCACCCAGCTGCGATTAGCGTTCCGGCGGTAGCGAAGCAGGCGGGGGTCTCGGTTCGTACCGTTTACCGCCACTTCCCGTCCAAGCAGGCGCTGCTCGACGATGTTGCCGCCATCCAAATGCGCCGCGCCGACAAGTTGACCCGAGGCCGGGATGATCTCTTTGATGACCCTGCCGCCTACCTCAGGGTCCTGTGGCGAGATTTCGCCTCCGATGTCGAAGCAGTACGAGCCCAGCACACGTCGAAGGCCGGCGCCGATCTCCGGGCCAGGCGACTCAGCGGGTCACGAGCCGGCATCCGAACCAAACTCGACGCAGAGTTTCCCAATGCAACTGATGCGGATCTGTCGCGCCTCACTGATCTGCTTGTGGCCGTCCCCAGCTCGTCAATGTTCCTCGAGCTTCATGACCGGTTGGGGCACGAGCCGGACGAGGCCGCGGATCTCGCGATGTGGATGGTCCGAGCAGCACAACGAGAGTTCGCCAGAAACGGCGGATTCGAACGGAGAGAACCAGGATGAAATCGACCACGCACCACTTGACAGAGACCACCGAATTCGAGGCGCCAGGCGCTGGAAGTTGGGAACTCGACCTCGCCCACTTCAGCCCTGACTGTTCGCGAATTGCTCGAGATGCGATCGAAATCGCTATGAGCCGCGGCATCGAGGACGGGTTCGACATGGTCGGCGCACCCGTGAAGACGATCGAGGCACGTTTCATCAACGGGCGCTTCTATCGACGCCTCGTCCCGCTCGTCGGGGCGAGCCGGAACCTTCCAGAGCCTCCGCCGATCGCGCTCAAGATTGCCACTCGCTTGCATCCGGGCTTTCGCAAACGCGCCAAGACCGCGCAAGGCGCGCTGGCCGGCCGGGTGTGGATGGACGAGCTGGATCGTTGGGAAAGCACCTGGAAACCCGACCTCATCGCAGCGAGCAAGCAGATCGGAACTGTCGAGCTCAGCGCGATCGATGACAACGAACTCGCCGATCTGGTCGTCACGGCGAATGCCCACATGGTCGCTGGCCTCATCCTCCACTTCCGACTGCACATCTCTGATCTTGGTCCCATCGGGCTGCTTCTGGTGAGGGGCCGAGATTGGGGCCTCGATCCCGTCGGACTCATGCAGTGTCTGTCCGGGTACTCGTTCGCGACGAGCGCCCCTGCGGCTGCGCTCGCTGGCATCGCTACGCATCTTCAGGGAGACGTTGGTTCGCTTGCCGAGGTCCGCCGAGCCAGCCCAGAAGCAGCCGAGAAGTTGGACGCATTCCTGGCGGAGTTCGGCGATCGCCTGACCGGTGGATATGACTTGGCCGACCGCACCCTGGCCGAGATGCCCGACACGATCCTTGGCGGGATTCGGTCCGCGGGATCTCGACCGATCACCGACGCGGCCAAGCAGCTTGGTGACCGAACGGCTGATGAGCTTCGGGCCCAGCTGCCGTCGGAGCATCGTGGAACCTTCGACGGATTGGTGGCCGATGCCAGAGCTCTCTACGGCCTACGCGACGAGAACGGTCCCATCACCTACCAGTGGCCTGCAGGTCTACTCCGGCGCATTGTGTTGCAGGCTGGAACGCGGTTGGTGCAAGACAAACGCATCAAGCATTTGGATCATGTCTTCGATCTGTCCGCCGCCGAGCTCGCGGCCACGCTTCGGGGACCAAGCACCAACGTCGGAGCCGTTTCGGCGTCTGAGGCCGAGCGACGCTGCACCACCCGGCGGAGTTGGCTGGAAATGGATGCGCCAAGGCTGCTTGGTCCCGAGCCAGTGATCCCACCCCTCGAGGTCCTCCCGGCGTCGCTTGCCGCCCTCATGGACATCATTTTGACCGTGCTCGAACTCATTGAGTCTCCGATCGAACGGACGGGCCTCAGCGGAGTCGGCGTCGGCCAAGATCGCTATGTGGGACGTGCCCGGGTCGTGTCCGACGCCATCGATGCCCTCGCCGAATTCGAGCCGGGCGATGTGCTCGTCACCCCCTTCACGGTGCCCACGATCAACGCTGTCCTCGCGATGGCTGGTGCAGTGGTCACCGAAGAAGGTGGACTTCTGAGCCACGCTGCGGTGATCGCTCGGGAGTTCGGTATCCCAGCAGTCATCGGCATCGATGCGGCAACCAGCACGATCCCCGATGGAGCAATGATCGAAGTCAACGCCAACACCGGCATGGTCACCGTCGGTCCGCCCTGCGGACCGTGACAGTCTTGACCCAATGACAATCCATGCCGTGTTCGGTTCCCCACTGCCCGATGTCACGCTTCGCGGGCCGAACGTCGAGCTTCGGTGCTTTGACCGCGGCGATCTTCCCCTCATCCAGGAAGCCTCGGCCGACGAGTTCATCCCGGTGATCACCACGGTTCCCGAGAGCTACTCACCGGCTGAGGGGTTGGCCTTCATCGAACGCCAGAACTTTCGCCTCGCGTCCGGCGAAGGTTGGTCACTCGCCATCGTTGATGCGGCGAATCAACAAGCAGTCGGCCAGATCGGTCTCTGGATCTCTCAGCTCTCGAAGGGCCGAGCTGAAATCGGCTACTGGGTCGCACCATCGGGACGAGGAAGCCGAGCTGCTTCCCACGCCGTGCGCTTGCTGAGCGACTGGGCCTTCGAGAACCTGGACGTCGAACGGCTCGGCCTCTACATCGAGCCGTGGAACAGCGCGTCGATCAAGACAGCCGAGTACGCCGGCTTCAACCGTGAGGCCCTCCTGAAGAACTGGGAACGAGTCGGAGGCATCCCGAAGGACATGTGGTCCTACGTTCGGCTGCGAGACCCCCTTGGTGAGAGGACCGAAGCCGGCCAGTAGTGTCAGTCCATGGCGATCATTCACAAGGCCACGCTCTCCCCCTCGAAGCTCGAACTGCTGGCGGAGCACGTCGCAGGTATCAGCGAGTTGGCTTCGCACATCGACGGCGATTTGTCGCAAATCGGGGCGTATCGCTTCGATGATCCCGAGGGTGCCGTGGGGATCGAAACCCACCTTCTCACCAGCAACTCGGGCGACGTCCTGCACCTTCCGTTGACCTATCGAGGCGCTCCTCTTGAGGCGGCGGAACAGTGGCTCCTCGGCACCATGGAACACTCTGTCCTCGGGACCCGGTGGGTCTACGACGGCTGCGTTGACTTGGTCTATCTACGGGAACTCGTCCGAACCATTCTCTCTGGCGGCCAACAGGTTCCCGAGATGGTCGAAACCGATGACGGCCCGATGGAGCGTCCGGCAAGCGCCGCAGTTCGCGGCAGCGGTACTGACCCCGGAGCACCACCAGTCATCACCGAAGCTCGAGCCAAGCGCGAGGGAACACAGACTCAAATCATTCTCGACGGGTTGACCGTCACCATCCGCAACGCACTGAGCGGACCCAACCCGGCTGGCAGCCACCACCTCACCGGAACCTGGAAAACCAACGACGAGCCGACGGTTCTGGTTTCTCTGAGCTAGCTCACCAGTGCCGAAGATCAATGGCCCAACGATCGACAATGTCGTTGCCGCTGGCAATCCAGAACTGTTCGTGGCGAGCAACGGTGGGATCAACATGTGCCGTGTAGAGGCGGACCTGGTCACCCACTGCAAGCTTCATCGACCCATCCGCCTGGGACAGCGTGGAGTGCTCATCTGAGCAGAACATCAGCTCGCCATCAGCCCAGGTCGGCACCCCGTGATCGAGGCCGAATGCCTTCAACCCAGCATCGACAACTGCCCACCCTTTCGGGCTGACCGAGATAACGGTCGCCACCACGGTCATCGCCTGTTCAAAGGGAAGATCAAGCCCGTCGTAATGGGTGTCCATCACCACGTAGCTCCCCGCCTGGATCTCGGTAACCCAAGTATTGACGTCGTACGTTCCGGTGCCGCCTCCGGACACAATCTCTCCCCCGACAACCTCGTGTGCCTCGAGCAGGGTGGCCATCGCCCGCTCGACCTTGCGAGTCTTCGAGCCACGGTCTTCCACCATCATCAGGTGTCCCTCATACCCCATGACACCGCGGACCTCGATGCCCTCGGACCGAGCTCGGTCAGCGAGACGCCCCGCATCCTCGACCGAACATCCACAGCGAGGAAGACCGACCTCAACATCGATCAAGACGCGTCGAATGCCACCATCGATGACTGCTTGCAGCGTCTCATCGGAGTCGACCGCAATGGTCACTGCGGCATCATCAGAGAGCCCCGCCAATCGACCGGCGTCGAGTGTTTCGTTTGCGAGGAGCAGATCATCGTCGAGGCCCGCAGAGATCATCCCTTCGATTTCTGCCAAGGTCGCAGCGCAGAAACCGGTGTGGCCATCGTTCGCCAGCTGACGGGCCAGGTCCGTCGACTTGAATGCCTTCACGTGTGGCCGCAGGGCCAAACCGGGCAACGCCGCGTCCATGATTCGGCAGTTCTTGTCGAAGATTTCTTTGTCGACAACCAGCGCTGGTGTCACGAGGTCTTCGACGAATTGCGGATCAGCCATGCCCGATCAGAACAGGCAACGGGTCACAACGCAACACCACTTCGCCTCATCTGCGCTGCCCCACACGGCTCAGCTGAGAGGCTTGTCGTACATCGCGACTTCCTCGTCGCCTCCGTAGGGCTGCTCTCGTCCGACCTCGACGAAGCCAAAGATTTCATGAAAGCGACGAGACCGAGGATTGTCCGGGACGGTGTTGACCTCAGCACAGAGCATCGGCTTGCCGTGTTCGCGAGCCCATGCTTCGAACGCGTCGTAGAGCGCCGGACCAAATCCCTTCCCCCTGCTCGCCTCTGAAAGCGCAATGCGATCGATGTAGGCAAACGAGGTGTGTCGCTCGCAGAACCACTTGTAGTTCTTGCTCGGATAGTCAGTGTCTTGTTCGGTAAGCCCAACGAGAAGTCCCACGACCTCGCCATCGAGCTCGACAACCTTGAAGAACTTCGACGTGTTGAGGAAGAAGTCGAACTTCTCGTTGTCCATCGACCCGACCTCGGGCATGCAGGCCAGGTTGATGGCAACTGCGACGTCTCGGTCGGCTGCTGTTGCGTCGCGGATCACGAGCGACCTGCCGCGAGCTTCGTTGATTTCGTCAGCAGGTCGGGAGCGTCGAGCCTGTCGGCAATCGCCGCCAAATCATCGGTTGCGCCCGTCCACCTGAGTTCGTCGACAGACCCAATCGTCGGCGCATCCAGATCCAAGGTGGCAAGGCGACGGAAGAGCAAGGCGTCATCCATATTGTCGGCGAGCGTTTGGGCCAACTTGGCTCCGCTTCGGACCGTGATGTCCCACTGCCCAGCCGAGAGCGGGATGTTCTCGATGTGGTCGTAACGAAACAGCACCGCTGCCGCTGATTTTGCGCCCCACCCGGGGAGACCGGGGAACCCGTCAGCGGAGTCACCAACGAGTCCGAGCCAGTCGGGAATCGACTCCGGCCTCACACCGAACTTCTCCACCACTTCCTCGACGTCGAAGATCTTCTCTTTCCGACGATCGAACTGAACGATGCGACCGGCCTTCACACATTGCGCCATGTCTTTGTCCGGCGTGCAAATCAGCACCTTGTCAACCTCGGGGTCTGCAGCGGCGATGGCAGCAGCAGCCGCCATCGCGTCGTCAGCCTCGTACTCGACCATGGCAAACGTCTTGATACCGAGCGCCACGAGACCGGCGTCGAGCAACGGGAACTGCGCCAGGATCAGTGGGTCCATTCCGGAGCCGTCCTTGTAACCGTCGTACAGATCGTTCCGGAACGACTCGACGACCGAATCTGTGGCGACGCCAACATGGGTGACACCGTCATCCAACATGGCGAGCATGTTTCGCAGCACCGCCCGAGTGGCGCCAACTTCCATTCCGTCAGCGTTGATATGACCGGGACGACCAAAGAACTGGCGGAAGAGTTCGTAGGTCCCGTCGACGAGGTGCACCTGCATCCGCCCACGTTACGTCGCCCGTGCAGTTCTGGCCCCAGGCACAACCAATTGAGCTCTGATCCACATGGCGTCGGTCGGCCAGCGAGCCGTTCACACGCACAAGGTGGTAATACTGAGGAGGTGTTAATCGTCGTTTCACCAGCCAAATCACTCGACTACGAGACACCGTTGACGACGAAGAAGTCGTCACAGCACCGTCTGGTTGACGAGGCCACCCAGCTCGTCAAAGTCATGCGAGACAAGACCCCTGAGGATCTTGCCGACATGATGTCGATCTCGCCGCAACTGGCGGAGCTGAACTTCGAGCGGTTCCAGAACTGGGATACCGAGTTCACCACTGAGAACTCGCGTCCTGCGTTGTTGGCCTTTGCTGGTGACGTCTACATGGGAATGGACGCACCGAACACGTTCTCCGAGCGCGACTTCACACATGCACAGAAGACGCTGAGAATCCTGTCGGGTCTCTATGGCGTGCTTCGGCCCCTCGATCTCATGCAGCCCTATCGGCTGGAAATGGGATCCAGGGTCGCGACTGGCCACGGCCAGGATCTGTACGACTACTGGGGTGACCGCATTACCGACAGTCTCAATGCCGATCTCGAGCGGAGCCCTGGTGCGGGAGCGCTCATCAACCTCGCCTCCAACGAGTACTTCAACTCGGTCAACACCGATCGGCTGGAAGCGCGCATCATCTCACCAGTTTTCCTCGACTCGAAGGAAGGCAAGGAGCCGAAGATCATCAGCTTCTTTGCGAAACGGGCCCGAGGCGAAATGGCTGGATGGATCATTCAGAACCGGGTCAAGAGCGTGAAGGCGCTCGAGCAGTTCGATGGCTCTGGCTATGCATATGACCCGGCACAGAGCATTCCGAGCCGTCCCGTGTTTGTGAGACACCACTGATGAAACTTGCTACCGAAGACGTTGTTGGCCTTGTCGAGTTGCTCGACTTCGTTCGACCACGACACCACTGGATCATGACCACGGTCCGCACCGACGGACGACCCCAAATCTCGCCGGTCACCGGCGGGGTCAACAACGCGGGTCAGCTCGTCGTTTCGACCTATCCCGAGCGGGACAAGGTCCACAACCTTCGCCGCAATCCCCAACTGACGCTCTGTGTTTTGAGCGACGAGTTCGGCGGTTCATGGGTTCAGGTTGACGGTCAGGCCAGCATCATCGACATGCCCGAGGCGGAAGACGCACTGGTTGAGTACTACCGGGGCGTCGCCGGCGAGCACCCCGATTGGGACGAATACCGAGAGGCCATGCGCCGTCAGGGCAAGTGCGTGATCGCCATCGATGTGGAGCGCTGGGGGCCGATCGCTCGAGGTGGATTCCCTCCTCGCCTCGCGAACCTCGACAAGTTCAAATCGGCGTAGCGCCAGCGAGGCGAGCTACTCGATAATCGATGGTCGGCGGGATCCGTAGTTCGTTGCTGACTCGATGGTCTTGGCTGCTCGAAGCACGTCGAGGTCCGCCCACGGGCCACCGATCAGTTGCGCTCCTACCGGAAGCCCTTCTTCGGTGAAACCCGCAGGGAGCGAAAGCGCGGGGAGTCCCATCACGGTGATTCGGCAACACGATTTCATCCAGTCGATGTAGCGCTCGTTCGGAACACCGTCGACAGCACCGGGATACTCCTCGTTGATGTCGAATGGCGAGAGCTGCGTGACTGGTCCGATCAGCAAGTCCACTCCGGCAAAGAATGCGACGGCCCGGTCCCACAAGGTCTTGAGATGATTCATTGCCATCCCAACCTCTACGGCGCTGAGCTCACGTCCCTTTGCAAGTTCCTCCTGCACCGTGCCCTTCATCTTGGCCACATCCTCGGGTGGGAACTCCGAGAGTTGGCCGGTGGCGAAGGACCACGAACGCAGCGTGGCGAAACACTCGTCGGCTCCCTCGAAGCTCGGCTCGGAGTCCTCGATCTCCCAGCCCAATCCTTCGACGTCACCGCGGAAGTTCTCCATTGCTACCCGAACGTCCGACTCCACGGGGAGTCCTCCGATATCGGCTGACCACGCGATTCGAAGGGGCTTGTCGACCGGATCGATTACCGACACGTCCATCGGTCGACTCATCGGATCGCTCACGTCGAACGGAGTCAGAACGCCAAGCAACAAGGTCAAATCGTCAACGGTGCGACCCATGGCGCCTGCGATTCCGTGCCGGATCCAGGCGTTGCCGACCCCAGAGTTGGCTACTCGGCCCAACGACGCCCGGAACCCGACAACGTTGTTCCACGCCGCGGGGTTTCTGAGCGAGCCACCCAGGTCACTGCCGTCGGCGATGCTCACCATGTGGGATGCAAGTGCAACTGCTGCGCCGCCGGATGACCCCCCGGCAGTCTTCGTTTGGTCATACGCGTTCGCCGTGACGCCGTGCACAGGGTTGAAGGTGTGAGAGCCTGCACCGAACTCGGGCGTATTGGTCTTACCGACAGCGACCGCACCCGCGGCCTTCATTCGGGCCACGACGATGTTGTCTGCGGCAGGCCGATAGTCGAGGTACAGCGGCGAGCCGTATGTGGTTGGAAAGTCGACCGTCTCAGCCAAGTCTTTGTGCGCCGTGACGAGCCCAGCCAACGGGCCAACGGGGTCGCCTGCCGAACGAGACTCGTCGATTTCCGCTGCTCGAGATCGAGCGAGCTCAGCATCCATGGAGACCACTGCGTTCAGCGCGGGATTCACCGCATCGATACGTGCCAGATGGCTCTCCAACATTTCGCTTGCCGACGCCTCGGAGCTCTCCAAGAGCGCAAGCTGATCAGTCGCCGGGAGATCACACAGTTCTGTCACCGGGCCATGATTCCCTGAATAGTGAGCCCACGCCAGTGTGACCGATGCGCAATCAACCCCACGCCCTTAGGATCGCGCCGGTGGAGACCTCGAATCCGATTCTGACCAGGCTCTGGCGAGGCCCCGCCATCGAGTCCGTCCACCGAGGCGCTTGGGTTCTGTGCCGAGCGGATGGGACCACCGTTCGAAACGTCGGGGCTCGTGATCAGCTTGTATTCGCGAGAAGCTCCACCAAGAGCTTTCAGGCCCTCCCGCTCATCGAGACAGGTGCGGCTGATCGCTTCAACCTTCCTAGCGAAGCCCTCGCCACCGCGCTCGCATCCCACAGCGGCGAACCCATTCATCGCGACGTCGTTGCCGCCACACTTCGAACCATCGGGCTCTCAGAAGACGACCTGCGCTGCGGACCACAGCGGCCGTTCGACTCGGGACTCGACGCACCCGCAGACCGGTTGACCAACAACTGTTCAGGGAAACACGCCGGCTTTCTGGCGGTCGCCCAACACATCGGTGAAGACCCAGCGAACTACCTCGAGCCAACATCAGAGGTGCAGCAGTTGGTCAAGGCAGCCGTCGCGGAGACGTGCGGTCTGGACGCCAAGGATCTCGGTGTCGGAGTCGATGGCTGCAGCGCTCCGACCTTTCAACTCCCGTTGTCCGGCCTGGCAACAGGGGTCGCCCGAATAGCGAATCCGCAACTGCTTGCAGCCGAGCGGCGTGATGCTGCTGATCGATTCACCGCCGCTGCGGCCGCACATCCTGAGCTGGTCGCTGGCACCCACAATCGAATCTGCACGGATCTCATTCGTGTGACGGACGGACGGCTCTTCGCGAAAATCGGAGCCGAGGCGGTCTACGTCGTCGGAGTCCGTGGCGCAGACATGGGACTTGCCATAAAGATCGACGACGGAAACCAGCGAGGCCTGCATCGCCTGCTCATCGAGATCCTGCACCAACATGATTTGATCGATGATGCCGAGTTGGCTCAGCTCGAGGCATGGGCCGATCCGATTCGGCGCAACTGGGATGGCCTCGAGATCGGAAGGGTTGAGCTCGCTCCTGGCGCGCTCGGCTAAGAGCTGTCTGTCTCAGCTGCAGACTTCAGACGGTTGAGCGCGGCGAGACTCGAATCATCGCGGACCTCATGGGTGGAGAGCTCTCCGGAATCTGTCAGTTTGAAGAGCCAGAGCAACGACGGAATCACCAGAAGACCTGCTCCGCCGAACGCAATGATCAATCCCCACAACGTGGCATCGGCAGCTACAACGTCGACGATCTCCGCTTCATCGACCAGAACCCATGGATATTGCCCGACCCCCCAGCCGCCCACGATGGCGACCACGGCGATGATGGCCGGAACTCGTGCACTTCCCGGCCGACCACGAGACAACAAGCGCATCGCCGTGAGTCCACCAAGTGCACTGACAACCAGGAGCGGGGCACCTGCTCGTTCCAGCCCGTTGGCCAGTGTTGGTGCATCCGTCTCCAACACGAAGATGCCAACGGTCGCAATGGTCCCGACGACGGCACCCGTCCACAGAGCGCGTTGAGAAAAGGCGGCAGCAAGCTCTGGCTCGCCGTCACGGGCCGAGTCTGCTGCGAGAAATACCGCAGCAAGCCAGGCACAGGTTCCGACGGCGAGCACGCCGCCGAGCAGTGACGTCGGACCCAGCCACACGGTCCATGGATTCACACTGCCATTCATCGGGACTCGGCCAGATGCAATGGCGCCGACGGATGCTCCCATGAAGAACGGAGTCACGATCGACGAAAGTGCGAAGCAGATCCCGAAGAGTCGAGCTTGTCGGAACGTGGACGACGACTTGCGAAGCGCGAAGGCTGCGCCCCGAAGAGTGATACCGACTGCAACGCCGATCAGAGGGACGAACAACGCGGTGACCATCGCTGCAAACGGGCGGGGAAAGCCGGTCCAGAGATACACAAGAATGAAGATCAGCCACACATGGTTCGCTTCCCATACCGGTCCGATGCTGCGGTCGATCCGCTTGCGGTCCGCTCGTCCGTCTTCCGGGTCTCCAGCCAGAAAGTCCCAAAGACCCGATCCAAAGTCGGCGCCTCCAGACACCGCGTAGATCACAACACCGAGCCAGAGAATCGCCACGACCGCATCACTCAACACGCTCGCCAACATCACTGCTCCACCAACTCATTGTCGAGTTGGTCCAGAGGTTCTGGCCCGTATGGGGCAGCCGGGTCTTCGCCTCGTCGCCAGCGAGCCGACATCGCGCGCAGCACCACCACCGATGCGGTCGCGAGTCCGCTGTAGAGGACAACCAACCCAATCAGCAACCAACCAATGCCTTGACGAGGGGTCACCGCGTCTTCGACGAGCATCACGTTCTGGGCAATCCAGGGCTGACGCCCGACCTCCGTCGTGGTCCAGCCTGCTTCCAGTGCAACGACTGATGCTGGCCCAGCGACGACCAGGGCCCATGCCCACAAGCGACCGTCGGGAAGTCGACCCGTCCGGCGCTTTCGCCAGGCCCCGAACGCAGATAGGCCGAGCAGGCCGGTTCCGATGCCCACCATCAGCTGGAACGCGATGTGCACCACATTGGCCGGCGGGCGCTCTGCCTCCGGAACGGCGTCGAGTCCGGTGACCACAGTGTCGGCACTGAATCCTTGCAAGAGCGATGTCCCGTTCGGGATCTCGATGGCGTAACGAACCTCTCCATCGATCAGCAATCCGCCGAGGGTCGTGGGAGCGCCGTCCGTCGTCTCGACCACGAGTTCGAGGGCAGCAAACTTGGTCGGTTGGGCTTCGAATACATGACGAGCAGCAAAGTCGCCGGTGATGAGCTGAATCGGTGCGGCAATCGCGCCGACCGTGAACCCAATGGCCATTCCCATTCGATGAAGTCGATCTCGACGGCCTCGAAGCCAACCGACGGCATAGACCGAGGCAACGAGAAACCCGGTCACGAGGTAGGTAGCGGGAAGCATGTGAGCGAATTGGGTGGCCACCGCTGAGTTGAACATCGCAGCCCAGGGATCGATATCGACGACTTCCCCCGTAGCGGCGTAGGTCTCGAGATCGAATCCCGCCGGTTCATTCATCCACGCGTTGACCGAGAGAATGAAAAACGTTCCAAAGACTCCGGAGATAGCGATGGGGATCAGTGTGGCCAGGTGGGTTTTGGCCGAAAGACCTCGCCACCCGTAGAGGTAGACCCCGAGGAAGATGGCCTCGAGAAAGAAGAAGATCCCTTCGAGCGCGAACGGCAGCCCGATGACTTCGCCAAATGTGCCCATCAGCCCTGGCCACAGCAGTCCCATTTCGAAGCTGAGCACGGTTCCTGAAACGGCCCCGATGGCGAACAAAACCGCGGCAGCCTTGCCCCATCGCCGAGCCAGCGTGAGTGCGTCGACGTCGTCGTGACGTATCCCGCGGCGATGGGCGAGGTAGATCAGCGCCGGGAACGCCACACCGAAGCAGGACAGCACGATGTGGAAGCCAAGCGAAAGGGCCATGAGCCAACGAGCGGCGTAGAGATTCTCCTCGGTGGCCAGAACGGGGATGACTTCGGCGGCGATGAGCGACACAGTGCGACTCCTCGAGGAGAACTCCTCGTTCCGAACGTAGCCGCTGCGCATCGATGACGACGGCGGTCAGCCGTCACGTTTCGCACACCCAACCTGAAGGTCCGCTGAAGCGGGCGGCCGCGTTCTTCAGGTTGGCTTCAGCCGGCCGCGTCGATGATCACTCCACAACCAACGAATGGAGAACAACATGAATCGCAAACAGCTCACTGCCTACGTCGCAGGCGTCGCCATGGTCGGTGCGTCACTTGCTGGAGCCTCGGTCGCTCTCGCCGGGACCGGCGAGCCAGCCGTCACCGTTGAACCCGCTGCTGCCACCCCGACGACGCCCGTCGTCGAGGGCGAGGAAGCTGACATCGAGCAGTACGAGGATGCCGACACTGAGTACGACGAAGCAACCAGCACTGAGTACGACGAGGAAGCCGAATACGACGACGACCACGAAGAGTACGAAGAGTACGAAGAGTACGAAGAGTACGACCACGAAGAGGGCGAGGAGCACGATGACGACTGAAGCTGACCGCCCTCGGATCCCCGAGCACCTGCGTGAAGCATCACGCCGAGCGAAAGCCGCTCGAACAAGTTCGACCGCCACTGCGCAACTCACCAGCGCAGCCACGAACGCACCGAAAAATCCGGGCAGAAAATCCGGACCCTCAGCGGGGAGAGTCGTCGCTGCCGCGGCCAGCGTGTCCGCAGGTATCGGTCTCGTTGCGTTGACCTCGATGGCCTCGGCTCAAGCCGACATCGTCGTGCAGGTCGAACCCGCTCCGATCGTCGTCTCGTCCGACACGCCGATGACCCCGGCCTCCCAGGCCGAGCCCGCCATCCGGGTCATCGAGGCACCTACCTCGGTGCCGACGACTCCTGGGGCGACGGAGCCAGCGCCCCAGCCGGTCACTGAGTCGGAAGGAAGCTGATGGCCACCACAACGCAACCTTTGACCAACGCAGCGTCCCCTTCCTCCGAGCCTGCCCCAAGCTGGAACGAGCAGCGGGGGCAGGCGATGGGAACCACGTTCCACGTGATCGTCGGAGCAGTCAGCTCAACGAAGGCCACGGAACTGGCCGACCACGCCACGGAACGAATCCGACTTCTCGAGGACATGTGGAGTCGATTCATCCCGACGAGCGAGATTTCGGATCTCAACCTCCATGCAGGAGAAGCTCGGCGAGTCAGCGGAGCAACGCTGCAGCTCGTCGAGCGAGGCATTGAGGCCTGGCATCGAACGGGCCACGTGTTCGATCCATCGGTCCTCTCCAGCATTTGTGCCTTGGGGTACGACCGCACGTTCGTAACCATCGAGATTCCCGACGAGCATTCAGGGGAGAACCCAAGGGTGTCCGCCATGGCCAGCAGTTTGCGCCCTGGCTGTGAGGGGATCGTGGTCGATAGAGAGAACAGAACAGTCATGCTTCCCCGAGGCATCGGTTTTGATCCCGGCGGCCTTGGAAAGGGGCTCGCGGCCGATCTGATCGCTGAGGAACTTCTTTCTCTCGGCGCCCACGGTGCTGTCGTCAACATCGGCGGGGACCTGCGTTGTGCGGGATCAGCTCCCACGGACTCCGGTTGGACCGTCGAGGTCGGCGACGCTGTTGCCGGGGTCCCACCCAAACTGGTCACGATCAAGGAGGGCGGGATCGCCTCATCGACGTGCCGCCGACGCCGTTGGCAAACCCCGAGCGGTGAAGCCCACCACTTGATCGACCCTACGACCGGGAAGCCTGCGAAGTACGCAGCCGACCTCGTGACGGTCCTCAGCGCAACGGCCTGTGACGCTGAGACCATCGCAACGGCTGTGGCCGTTCGAGCCGAATTGGCAACGGATCGACGAGCCGTTGGCGCCGCAGTCATTGTGCGCACAGAGCACGACGGGCATCAGACAGCATCGGGATCGTTCGAGGCGTTCGTCAGATGAGCGTCTTCAACGAACAGCTCTGGTGGTATCTCGCAAGAAGTGGTGGCGTTGTCGCCCTCGTGCTCGCTGCGGCCTCGGTCATCTGGGGGCTTCTACTCAGCTCTCGCTTTCTCACCGGTGGACCGAAGCCCGCCTGGCTCCTCGATCTCCACAAATTCTTGGGCGGACTCACGTTGGCCTTTACAGCAATTCACATGGGCGCGTTGTTCGCTGACTCGTTCGTGCAGTTCTCCCTCGCCGACCTTCTGATCCCGTTCCGTTCGACCTGGAAGCCTGCCGAGGTTGCCGCCGGGGTGGTCGCCTTCTGGCTTCTCTTGGCCGTCCAAGTCAGCTCAAGCATGATGAACAGGATCCCCCGCCAGTTCTGGAAGTGGATTCATCTCGCCAGCTATCCGATGCTCGGCCTCGGTCTTGCGCACGGAATCACCGCCGGTACTGACGCCGGCTCGCTCTGGTATCGGCTGGGTTCCGGGGGCATCATCGGTCTCGTCACCTTCCTGACTGCCTGGCGCACATGGAAGGTTCCGGCGAGAGGGCGCCGATCATCTGCTGCACCAGCGGCGACGGCCTAGGTTGAGCCGGTGCGCATCCTCGTCGTCGAAGACGAACTTCCCATGGCCACCTCGCTCCAGACCGGCCTGGAGGCGGAAGGGTTCGCCGTCGACCTCGCCCACAACGGGGTCGATGGACTCCATCTCGCCACAGAGTTCTCCTACGACGCCATCGTGCTCGATCTCATGCTTCCGCAGATGAACGGTTACGTGGTCTGTAGGGAGATCCGCAAGGCCGAGAACTGGACGCCCATCCTCATGCTCACGGCCAAGCACGGCGAGCTCGACGAGGCCGAAGGATTCGAAACCGGAGCCGATGACTACCTCACCAAACCCTTCTCCTTCGTCGTGCTCCTCGCTCGAATCCGGGCTCTCTTGCGAAGGAGTGAACGGAGCCAACCCGTCTCACTGACTGTCGGCGATCTCCAACTCGACCCAGCCGCCCGCTCGGTACGCCGGGGCGACGTGCCCATCAATCTGACATCCCGTGAGTTCGCTGTGCTGGAGCAGCTCGTGCGGTCGGCAGGCACGGTGCTCTCCAAGCAGCAGATCGTCGAACACGTGTGGGACCTGCATTTCGACGGTGACCTCAACATCGTCGAGGTGTACGTTCGATCACTACGAAAGAAGATCGACGAACCCTTCGACGTTCGGTCAATCGAGACGGTCCGGGGCGCTGGATATCGCCTCGTTGATTCGAGCGCAACCCCATGAACATCGACCCGAGAGCCATCAACTTTCGATCAGTTCGGATCCGTACAAGTTTGGCTGCAGCAGGCTCGCTCCTTGCCTTGATCCTCGTCATTGGGCTGCTGACCAACTGGTTCGTCGCCCGACAAATCAACGATTCGCTCGACCAAACTCTCCTTGCCCAGGCCGAAGACCGCGTCACACTTCTCGAGGCGGGGGGCGATCCGATGAACCTGATCTCCGCCCTCGGCGAGGAAGTCATCGTCGTCATCGCCGATTCGTCTGGCACGGTCTTGGCTTCAGCCGGAACACCAACACCCGACGCAGTGGTCGACCTCCAGGCCGGCGTGCACGATGTCGCCATCGTCATCATCGAGAGCGACAACGGAGAGGTCGAGGAGCCTCATACCGAAGAGCTCCGCGCCGCGGTGGCGATCAGCAGCAGCGGCCAACGAGTGATCGTTGGAAACGAACGCGGGTCCACCGGTCAGGCGCTCGGCACGATCCGAACCGGCCTGCTGATTGGAGGCCCGCTCGTCGGACTCCTGGCTGCGGCTCTCGTCTGGTCAGCCGTCAATCGAGCCCTCGCTCCTGTCAGCCGAATGCAGGCTGACCTGGACGCGGTTGTCCGAGCCTCCGACGGACGTCGGGTGCAAGACCCCCAAACCGGCGACGAGATCGCAGGTCTTGCCAGCACGATGAACGAGGTGCTCGGTCGGCTCGATCAAGAATCAGTCGCTCGTCGCCAATTCGTCGCCGATGCATCACATGAGCTCAAAAGCCCGCTCGCCAACGCCCGGATCCTCCTGGAGACGCGCGATGCTGGCCCGCTGAATCAAGAGGTAGCCGACCAGGTCAACAACGAACTCGATCGTCTCAAGGACATCGTCGACGACTTGCTATTCCTCGCCAGGGTCGATGAGACCACGTCGACAGACCACCGTCCGTTTGATCTCGATGACGTGCTCTTCGATGAAGCTGAGCGTCTCGCACCCACTCGTGGCGTCACGATCGACGCAAGCGGTGTGCAACCGTCGCCGGCTCTTGGCGATCGGTCCGAAATCACACGTGCCGTGCGAAACCTGCTGGAGAATGCCGTTCGTCATGCGACCTCCATCGTCGCCATTCACGTGAACTCCTCAGAAACTCAACACACGGTCATCATCGATGACGACGGTTCGGGGATTGCCGAAGCGGACCGGGAGCGCATCTTCGAGCGTTTCACTCGACTCGACGACGCCAGGACGCGCGGCGACGGCGGTTCCGGGCTCGGCCTCTCGATTGTCGCCACGATCGCGACCCGCAACGGCGGGTCGGTCGACGTCGGTGAATCACCGCGGGGTGGAGCGCGCTTTGCCCTATCGATTCCGGCTCAATAGCGCAGAAGCCGACCAGCACCTGGCCAGGGCTACAGCGCTGATTCGTCTCGAACGAGCAGGTGGTAGAGCTCGCTGTACAGGCCAGCGTCGGCGAGCAACTCGTCGTGAGTGCCGCGTTCGATGAGCTTGCCTTCTTCGAGGACCAGGATCTGATCGGCATCGATGATGGTCGACAACCGGTGAGCAATCACGAGTGCGGTTCGACCCGCGAGTGCCTTGGAGAGAGCCTCCTGCACCAATGACTCATTCTCCGAGTCGAGGTGGCTGGTGGCCTCGTCGAGGATCACGATGGCTGGATCTTTGAGCAGCATCCGAGCGATCGACAGGCGCTGCTTCTCGCCGCCGGACATCCGGTAGCCCCGCTCGCCGACCATGGTGTCGTAGCCACCCGGCAGTTTGGCGATCATCTCGTGAATCTGTGCGGCCTCGCATGCCGCCTGCAGTTCTGCGTCCGTCGCATCTGGCTTGGCGTAGCGCAGGTTGTCCGCCACTGTCTCGTGGAACAAGTGCGGATCCTGAACGACAACGCCAATCGCCTTGCGGAGCGAAGCCTGCGTGACAGAACGAACATCGGTGCCGTCGATCCTGATGGCGCCCTCGGTCACGTCGTACAACCGTGGTACGAGATTGGTGATGGTCGTCTTGCCTGCACCGGAGGGTCCAACGAGGGCGACGAGCTGGCCTGGTTCGATCGTGAAACTGAGCGAATCGAGGGTCGGCGCCTCATCGCCAGTTTCCGCAACGGTGGAGCTCGGCGTCTCGAGACTCGCGATGATCGTGTCGGTGGAGCCCGGGTACCGGAATGACACATCGTCGAACACCAATTGGCCAGCCGGGTCACCGAGATCAGTCGCGTCGTCAGCGTCGACCAGCGGTGAGGGACTGTCGAGAACCTCAAACACGCGATCAAAGCTGACGAGGGCCGTAAGCACATCGATGCGAGCGTTCGTCAAACCCGTGAGCGGCTGGTAGACCCGGCCAACCAGCAGCCCCATCGTGGCCAACTCACCCGGCTCAATCGAGCCCTGAATGGCGAACAGACCTCCGAGCCCGTAGACGAGCGCGGTTCCGATGGAACCCAGTAGTCCCAACATGATCATGAAGCCACGCGTGAACATGGCAGATCGGATGCCGATGTCACGAACTCGCTCCGCCCGGTCGGCGAAGAGTTCAGCTTCGTCGTCTTGGCGACCAAAGAGCTTGACCAAGAGCGCACCGGACACGTTGAAGCGCTCGGTCATCGTCGCGTTCATCGCCGCGTTGAGGTCCATTCCTTCGCGCGTGATGGCTTGCTGGACGGCCCCGATCTTGCGGTAGGGCATGACGAAAATCGGCGTGAGAATCAGAGCAAGAACGGTCAGGCGCCACTCGAGAACCACCATGGCCACCAGCGTGGTTGCCAAGGTGATGATGTTCGACACGACGGTTCCGAGCGTTGTGGTGAGTGCTCTCTGAGCGCCGATGACATCACTGTTCAATCGGTTGGTGAGCGTGCCGGTCTGTGTCCTGGTGAAGAACGCGATGGGAAGCCGTTGCACATGGTCGAAAAGGGCGGCCCGAAGGTCATAGATGACACCCTCGCCGATCTGGCTTGACCACCAGCGCTCCCCCATCGACATCACCGCGGTGAACAAAGCGGCGAGCACGATCAGAATCGCATAGAGCGTGAGCTGTCCGCGATCCTCGTTGGGGATCACGTCGTCGATGATGCGCCCGAACAGAATCGGGGGCACCAGGCCCAGCGCGGCGGCGCCGACCACGGTGACCATGAACCCAATGACCTTGCTCCGATACGGCTGAGCGAAACGCCAAACGCGCGCCGCAGCCTCTCGCTCGATCTTTGCGCCCTTGACGGAATCGCGATCCCGGGGCCACATGTGCATTTGCATCATCGGAATCAGGCTAGGACCGCCGATTCAGTACTCGGCCCCGTCGTTGACCAAGATGATCCGGGACCGACTCAAGGGGAAACAATGGATCTCGGCGTTTGCGTTGCTTCAAAGATCGACGACATCGACTACGTGGTTCGAGCAGAAGAGCTTGGATACAGCCACGCATGGATGGCAGACAGCCAGATGATCTGGAGCGATCCCTACGCGTGTCTGGCCCTCGCGGCACAACGAACCTCGACGATTCAGCTGGGCACCGGCGTCGCGGTAGCGGCGACGCGCCCTGCTCCGGTCACTGCCGCCAGCATCGCCACGATCAACCGTCTGGCCCCTGGCCGAACGTTTCTCGGTATCGGAACTGGCAACACCGCCATGCGGATCATGGGACACAAGCCCATGCGAATCGCCGAGTTCGACGACTACCTCACGGCGCTGGCGCCGTTGCTCAAAGGCGAAGAGTCAGCGGTGGAGTGGCGAGGACAAACCTCGCTCGTTCGACACATCATGCCCAACGACGGATTCGTGAACTTCGAGGATCCGATCCCGCTCTACGTGTCTGGATTCGGCCCCAAGTCTCTCGCCCTAGCGGGTAAACACGGCGATGGCGCCGTGCTCTCGATCCCCCCAAATCCCAGCTTCATGGAGAACGTCTGGCGCGGTGTCGAGCGCGGAGCTGAGGCCGAGGGCCGAACCATCGACCGGGCCGACTATCTCACCTGTTCGCTCTCGACCATTGCCGTGTTGGAAGACGGCGAGGCCGTTGACTCCGAACGTGTGAAGGCACAGTGCGGAGCGTTTGCCATCGCCTCGCTCCACTACAGCTACGACCAGTTTCGCAACTTCGGACGGCCGCCCAGCGGTCCCATCGCGGAGTTCTGGGACGAGTATCGGGCCGTCGTCGAACAGACCGAACCCGAGCGTCGTCATCAACGAGTCCACGGCGGCCATAACTGTTGGGTGTTGCCTGAAGAGGAGAAGTTTCTGACTGCCGCGCTGCTCGACGCCACCTGCTTGGTCGGCACTCGAGATCAGCTCATCGAGCGACTCCGGGATCTGAACGATGCGGGACTTGATCAGTTGATGATCCTGCCGCCGTTCGATCCCCGGTACGAAGTCCTCGAAACCGTCGGCACGGAGGTTCTCCCCTATGTCTGATTCCAAGAGCTCAACCGAAACACCGGGCGCCCTGGCAGGAATCACGGTTCTCGAGGCCGGGCTGCTCATTCAGGGCCCACAGTCGACGCAGCTACTCGCCGATCTCGGCGCAGACGTGATCAAGGTCGAACTGCCTGGTGTCGGCGATCAGGCGCGAGGCATCCCCGCCGACATGGCGACCGATCGACGAGCACCCATCTTCATTGCCTGCAATCGCGGCAAGCGAGCGCTCGCTCTCGACCTCCGAACCCCCGAGGGCCAAGCAGTCTTCCGACGTCTGGCCGAGTCAGCCGATGTCGTCGTCTCGAATTTCCTACCTGGCACGATGGATCGATGGGGCGTTGGCTACGACGACCTTGCTGCACTCAACCCCGGCATCATCTTTGCGTCTGGAAGTGCGTATGGAAGCGAGGGGCCGGATGGCGGCCGCAAGGGCGCTGACCTCGGCGGGCAGGCAGCAGGCGGAATCCTGAGTCGCATCGGCGACGGAACGGCTCCGATCGTGCCCGTGGGGGTACTGATCGCCGACCACATCGGATCTCAGAACCTGGCCAACGGAATCATGGCCGCCCTGTTGGCCCGTCATCGCACCGGACGCGGTCAGCGGGTTGAGGTGTCGTTGTACGGCGGGCAGATTTTCGCGCAGGCCACCGAACTCACCGCACACGCCCTCACCGGTGAACTTCCTCCTGCGCCAGGCCAGAGCCATGCGCTGATTCCGCTCCTGTACGGGGTCTTCCCCACCGCTGACGGAAGCATCGCTCTTGTCGGCGCGCCGAACCCAGAGGAGTTGTTCGAGGTTCTCGATCGGACCGATTTGATCGAGAACCCTCGTTACAACTCGCGGAGTTTTCTTCCCGATGCCAAGGCCGAGGTCATCGAAATTCTCAATGCGGCGTTCGCAGCGCAGTCAAGCGCAGAGTGGATCCGGCGCTTTCAGGGCACCGAGATTCGCTATGCCCCGGTGCAGAACTATGCCGAGGTGTTGGCTGACGAGGGTGCGCACGCCAACGGGTATGTTCAACGCGTCGATCACCCCGAGTATGGAGACATCGTGCTTCCCGGCTCACCGATTCGCCTGTCCGACACGCCGGCCACGCCGGGAATCATCGCTCCGGAACTCGGCCAGCACTCTCGCGAGATTTTGAGCGACGCGGGCTACGACAACGCCGAGCTCGATCGGTTGGCCGACCTCGGCGTCATCTGAGCTCCGGTCAGCTCGCCGGCACTCCGTCGGCTTGGTCGAGATCTTTGTGGAAGCGCTTGTGAACCCACACCTCTTCACTGCCGAGAACCGTCTTCTCCCACAGCCCGCTTCCGGGTCCAACCCGTGTGGCTCGCGGGAGCACCGCAAGCTGTTCTTTGGGTTTCGCCGGCATCCAGATCGAGGCAGAAAAGACCCGAATGTGGCGATCAGTCACAGCGACTATTCGGTACTTCGAGCCGAAGAAGAGTACGAGATAGGTAACAAGAACCCACAAGGGGTTCGGTCCCGTTTGTCCGGTGTAGACGACTTGGATCTGTTCCCCAGGCTCCAAAAATGGTTGCACTCGGTCCCTGAGCTTGTCCCTCAATGCCATCGTGTGTCCCTCCGTTGATGGTGAGATTTCAGTGTCACATGCGTGCGTGAACGAGATCGCTACTCGCACTCGCCGGAGCGAGCTCTCGGCTAGCGACCGCGACCAGCCCGGTACCTGGCGATCAACGAATTGGTTGACGAGTCATGGTCAAGCTGCGGTTCGGTTTCGCCCACCAGCTCGGGGACAATTCCCTTGGCCAGCTCTTTGCCGAGTTCGACTCCCCATTGATCGAACGAGTTCACGTCCCACACGACGCCTTGGACGAACACCTTGTGCTCATACAACGCAATGAGCTGGCCGAGGACCCGTGGTGTCAGCTCGTCGGCCAAGATCATGTTGGTTGGCCGGTTGCCTGGAAATGTCTTGTGGGAGACAAGAGCTCCCGAGATGCCGGACGCCTCGACTTCTGCCGCCGTCTTGCCGAATGCAAGCGCCTCGGCCTGGGCAAAGAGATTTGCCATCAGAAGATCGTGTTGACCGCCAACGTCGGCTGCTGGCTTGATCACTCCGATCAAGTCGGCGGGAACGACCGAGGTGCCCTGGTGAATCAGTTGGTAGAAGGCGTGCTGTCCGTTCGTGCCCGGTTCACCCCAGATAATGGGACCCGTGTCGTAGTCGACTGGGGTTCCGTCCATTCGCACCGACTTGCCGTTGCTCTCCATGTCGAGCTGTTGCAGGTAGGCGGGAAAGCGCTCGAGATACTGACTGTACGGGAGCACGGCATGAGTATCGAAGCCGAAGAAGTTTCGATACCAGACACCGAGCATCCCCAGCATCACGGGAAGGTTCTGTTCGAACGGAGCCGTCCGGAAGTGCTCGTCCATGTCGTGGAAGCCGGCGAGAAACTCCCCGAATTCATGGGGACCGATGGCCAACATGAGCGACATGCCGATGGCGGAATCGACCGAGTAGCGTCCGCCAACCCAGTCCCAGAACCCGAACATGTTGTTGGTGTCGATACCGAACTCCGCCACGGCCTCCGCGTTCGTCGACAACGCAATGAAGTGTTTGGCAACTGCGTCTGCAGCATCAACAGAATCGTGTGAGCCCATTCCGGCGAGAAGCCAGGACTTCGCACTGGCCGCGTTGGCCATGGTCTCTTGAGTCGTGAACGTCTTCGACGCAATCAGGAAGATCGTCTCTTCGGGATCAAGCGATCGAAGCGTCTCGACCATATGGGTCGGATCGACGTTGGAAACAAAGTGACACTCGAGGTTCTCTCGGTAGTGCGCGGTAGCTCGGTAGGCCATCAGCGGCCCGAGATCCGATCCTCCGATGCCGACGTTCACTACATGACGGATCGAGCGACCGGTCGCTCCGGTCCATGACCCCGAACGAATTGATGTGGCGACGTCGGCCATCCGGCCGAGCGTCTCGTGCACATCGGCAACGACGTCTTGCCCATCGACAACGAGACTCGCGTTGGCCGGGAGCCGCAGCGCGGTGTGCAGGACGGCGCGATCTTCCGTTGTGTTGATGCGCTCGCCGGCAAACATTGCATCGGCCTTCTCGCGTACCCCGCGAGCCTGCGCCAGCTCGACAAGCGCCGCCATCACCTCCTCGGTCACCAGATTCTTCGAAAGGTCTGCGACGAGCCCCGCGCCACTGATCGTCCACCGATTCGCTCGATCCGGGTCTTGGGCAAAGAGATCCCGAAGACTCGAGCCTGCGAGGCCGCTCTGGAGGCGTACGAGATGCTGCCATTGCGGGGTATCGGAAATCGGTGAGTTCACGGGAACATCTCCTGGTCGAGCGGTCATGGGATGATGCCTCAAGAGATCGGCCTGAGTGGTCGATCCAATAGCGATGAGCCCAACTGAGATGGGAAGTTCTGCATAGTGAGGCTCCGCGACCGCGGCCGTTCTCCGCTGATTTTCGCCGCTCTCGCGCTCATGCTTGCCGGATGTGGCGCCAGCGAACAGCTCGCCGTCCAGGAGGACAGGATTGCCTCCACGACGACTCCACCGACCACCGTTGCTCCGAAACCATCGACGACAATTCCCGAAGAATTGCCTTGGTCGCTCGGCGACGAGACATGGGTTGCCACCGCAGTGGGCGACGGCGTTCCAACCCTTCCCGAGCCCCTCAGCACGGCCACGGCCGACTGGTTTTTCCCGTCGCCGACTCAGTTCGACGGACCTCGCGTCTTCCTCGTTGTTGGGGCAACGGAGGACTACATCGAGGTCTCCCTGCCAATTCGGCCGAACGGTTCCACCGGGTGGGTGTCTCGTGACGACGTGGAGTTGTCGGTCGTCACACACCGAGCCGAGGTCGATCTCAGCGACGATTCCTTGACGGTCTGGGACGGCGACGAAATCATTGTGCAGACCAAGGCCGCGACGGGAAAGCCAGAGACGCCAACACCTGTCGGGGAATTCTTCATCCGTGACGTCATCGAGTCGAACCCGAACGGTGCATACGGATCCTTCATTCTCGGGTTGTCGGGTTTCTCTGAAACGCTCGACTCGTTCGCAGGCAAGGAGCCAGCGATCGCCATCCATGGCACGAACAGTCCAGACCTCATCGGGCAGGAAGTCAGCAATGGGTGCGTCAGAATTCCGAACGAGCTCGTGGAGATCCTTGCCGGGACAGTCCCGCTTGGAACGCCCGTCACCGTTGTCGCCTGATCGTCACTCGCTCTCGGAGTAGCGACTGTCGCGGTAGCGTCCCCAGGGTGGATCTCGTTCTCACCACGCACGAGCAGGCAATGCTCGATGGCACCCACGGCGCCGGGTGCCAGCTCGCGATGCGGATCGTCGCGCGCACCGCGTCGGTGATGGGAGCGACGTCACTGCGTCCGATCTCCGGTGCCCACATCGACTCGTGTCTCTACCACGGGCAGTCAGGCATCGACTTCGCGAAGCGTCTTGTCGACGGGGGCGCCCAGGTCGCCGTGCCAACAACGCTGAATGTTTCATCACTCGACCTCCTCCACCCCGAGCTCTACCGGGGCGACGCGGCAACTGGCACCGCAGCCCGGTCGCTCATGACGCTCTACGAGGAGCTCGGCTGCTCGCCCACCTGGACATGTGCTCCCTACCAGCTCGATGACCGGCCCTCATTCGGTGATCACGTTGCGTGGGCTGAGTCGAACGCGATCGTCTTTGCCAACTCGGTACTCGGGGCCCGAACTCATCGATACGGCGACTTCATCGATATCGCAGCGGCAGTGACCGGTCGAGTCCCGGACGCCGGGCTGCACACCGACGAAGGGCGCTACGGCCAGGTGTTGGTCGATCTCAGCGAGGTTCGTTCTGACCTTCTCGCACTCGATGTCGCATATCCGCTGATCGGCCATGTTGTCGGCGGCCTCGTGGGGACGGACATTCCGGTGATCGTCGGACTCCCGGCGAACACCTCCGAAGATCGTTTGAAAGCTCTCGGAGCGGCAACCGCGTCGGCAGGCACCGTGGCGTTGTTCCATGCAGTCGGCTCGACCCCCGAAGCACCAACCGTCGAGGCGGCCTTCGGCGGTCGGGTTCCGGAGCGAGCCGTGCACATCTCGACAACTGATCTGCGCGACGCCCGAGACGTGTTGAGCACTCGACTCGATGGCTTCTTGAGTGCGATCTCCCTGGGCACGCCTCACTACTCGGTTGCAGAGTTTGGAGAACTCCTCCGCGTGCTCGATGGGCGGGCCGTTGCCGACGGGTTTCGTGCCTACGTCTCGACAGGACGGGATGTCCTCACTGAACTCAATCTACGGGGCTGGACTGCCCAGCTCGAGCACGCCGGCATCCAGATAGTGACCGATACCTGCACGTACATCACACCGATTATCGAGTCGCCCAACGCCGACAAGAGCGCCAGCCTGATCATGACCGATTCGGCCAAGTGGGCGTACTACGCGCCGGGCAACCTCGGTGTCGACGTCGTCTTCGGAAGTCTTGGCGACTGCGTCGAGAGCGCCGTAGCGGGAGATCTCATGCGAGATGAGCAGGACTGGGCTGATGTCTGAGCGCGGCGCTCGCGTCATCGTTCCCGGCACCGCTCACGGCGAGGTGCTGGTTCTCGACGAGCCTCTCAGTTTCTGGGGTGGCCTCGATGCAGAGACTGGCCTCATCATCGATCAGCGCCACCCCCAAGTCGGTCGATCGGTCAGCGGCCGCATCGTCTTCATGACCGTTGGCCGCGGATCGAGCTCGGCGTCATCTGTGCTCGCCGAAGCGATTCGACTGGGGACCGCACCGGCCGGGCTGGTCATGCAGGAGGCAGACGAAATCGTCGCCCTCGGAGCGATTGTGGCCGACGAAATCTACGGAAAAGCCGTGCCAATCGTTGTCGTTGCAGCTGCATCGTACGCGGCCCAGAAGGCCTTCAAATCGGCGAAAATCGAGCTCGACGGGTCCATCATCCAGACCTGACCTAGGTCAAAAGAACCGTTCTCTGCGTCAGTTTGCCAAGGCCGCTCTCAGAACCCCTCAGAGAGCCGATTGCGCCCTATGCGGTTTACCGGCGACTTGGTCTGGGTGTTGGCTGGCGCGTCCTTCGCGCTGGTCTTGCTCACCATCACATGGACGATGGCCGGCCGCTTTTTCGCGATTCGTCGAACACGCTTCGCCGGAATTCTCTGGCGACGTGCGTATGACCTCGGCGCGAGACTGGCTGATGGAGCCGGAACCGAAGGCAACGCGATCGATCTGATCAGCCTGGTGAAGTCCGTCGGCGATCCCGCTCCGATCGCGACCGCGCTTGCTGCGGTCTCGCGCAGCTGGGGTGATGCAGCCGACGATGCCTTCTTCGAGGCCATCGAGCAGACAACGCTCGAACGATGGGTGCAGTCAAAGCTTGCAGGCACGGACCCACTCGCCCAAGCCGAAGGCCTCGAGTACATCGAGGCCCTTCGGATCCAACCGCTCCTTGGGCAGGCTGCCAACTTCGCTCGGCACGAAGACGAAACCGTGAGCCGGGCCGCATGTGAAGCTCTCGTAGTCCTCGACCCGGCTATCGCCATCGGCGTGCTCGTTGGCATGATCGAAACCAGCGGGAGCTGGGTGCTCGACACGTTGGGACGAGCGACGAACACGCTCGTGCAAAACCCCGGCAGCCGAATTCCGGTTTCGCGTCCGCAATGGCGCGGCGCCCCCATGCTTGCCGAGCAGGCGCTGAAGGATGGCGGCCTTCCTGATCCAGGAGCCGCCACGGACGCTCTCGCCGTGCTGATCGATCTTCTTGATGATGCATCCAGCCAAAAACGGCTGGCGGCCGTCAACGCGCTGGCCAACACCATCGACCATCCTGGCGCTCAGATCGCGCTCGCCGGGGCACTCAGTGCACCCGATCGCCTCACTCGGTTTGCTGCGGCTTCCAGGCTGGCTCAGACCGATGCGGGACGCGCCATCCTTCGCCGATCCGTCAATGACGATTCCGCAAGCGACGCCGCAACGATCGCGGCCGAAGTGCTGTGGACAGGAGTCGGGAAAGAAAAGCCGGAGAACAAGGGCCCACTCAAGCGCTCGGAAATCGAGGCGGCCATATGAAGGTTGCCATTACAGCATTCATGTACGTGTGCTTGTCGTTCACGATCCTTCAGTATTTCTCGATGCTGGTCTGGTCCGGCCTTTCGAACGTCCTCATGAACCGAGCGCGCCCCGGCAACCGCGCCCTCACGCTCGACAAGGTTCGGCGCGACCAAGACACCCTCGGCGTCTCGATCATCATGCCCGCGTACAACGAAGAGGCCGTGATCACCCACACCGTGCGAAGTGCACTGGACCAGGACTACCCCAACCTCGAGATTCTCGTGGTCAACGACGGCTCCAAAGACAACACTCTCGGCGTCATGATCGATGCCTTCGATCTTCGACCGTTCGAAACTGATCCGGTTCCCGGTCCGATCGGCACAGAAAAGGTCACAACCATTTATCGGTCGTCGACCTTTCCAAGAGTCGTCCTGGTCGACAAGGCACCGGCGGGCGCAAAGGCCGACAACGCCAACGTCGGCATCAACATCGCTCGCTATGACTGGATCGTGGTGATGGACTCCGACGAATTCATGGAGAACGACGTCATCTCTCGCTGTATGGCTGCGGTCGTCGAGTCTCCCGACGAGGTTGTCGCTGTCGGAACCTCTCTCCTGCCAGCAAACGACATCGTCATCGACGGTTCCACCATCGTCGAGCGCGAGGCGTCCCGGAACTACTGGGTCGGCTGCCAACTCATCGAATATCTCACCGCATTCTTGGTCGCTCGCCCCGGTCTCGCTCAAGTCGGCGCACTCCCCATCATCTCCGGTGGGTTCGGACTGTTCCGCCGCGACGCCGTGTTGGAGGTCAATGGTTTCGAGCACGGCCATCTCGGCGAAGACATGGACATGTGCATGCGGATCCACAAGGCCCAGTCGGAGTCCGGTCGCCCTTATCGGATCGTGCAAGTTCCCGAGGCCATCGTCTGGACGGAGTTTCCATCAAGCATGGCAATTCTCCAACGACAGCGAATCCGCTGGCACCGGGGTCTGAAGATCATCATCGATGACCACGGCGGAATGATCGGTCGACGCCGCTATGGAACCGTCGGCACGATCGGCATGGGGATGATGTACCTCTTTGAGTGGATTGGACCGCTGCTCGAAGCGCTCGGTTGGTTCCTACTCACCGGCCTCCTGCTCGCAGGATGGATTGATCCACTCAACGCCTTTGCCGTGTTCTTGACGACACAACTGGTCGGCATGGCCCTCACCACGATCGGTGTGATGTTGGCCGTCACAAGACTCGATTGCTATCGAGGCATTGGCGACCTCATGCGATTGCTGAAGTTCACGATCTTCGTGAACTGGGGCTACCGCCAACTGACGCTTTGGTGGCGAATTCGATCGATCCTCCCTGGCGACACCAGCTGGGGAGAAATGCCCCGTGCTGGCTTCAAGACGGTGAGCACATCATGAGGCGAACCGCAATCGGAGCGTTCGCGATCGGGATGCTGTCGATCTTCGCCGCAGCAGCCCCAACACAGAGCAGAATCGACGTCCTTCCCGCGGTCCAGTACCGCAATGCCGATGTCGATCTGGCTCCGACAAGCAGCAGTCCAGATTTCGACGGTCTTCTCACCGCTGACATCCCAGTTCTCGATGTAGACATCACACCGAAGACGGAAACGATTTCGACAGGACAACTGGGCGAAGGCGACACCCTGAGCTTGCAGCGACCGGGTGGACGCAGAGAGATCGGCGTCACCGTTCCCGAGGGAATGGTGCTCACCGGGTACTCAGGCGTGGCGACAGTCCCAACAGCGGTCCACCAAGCCCAACTCAGCGTTCTGCTGAACGGTCAGATCGTCCTCGAGACCATCATTGATGGCGGATCGAGTCGCGAGATCGAGCTCCTGTTCGAGAATCCCATCACGACCGATGCCGCCCTGGAGTTCGTGGTCGAGGAACGGCACGGCACGTCATGCACCAGCACGGTTTTGGAACCAACCGCAATGCGAGTCACCGACAACGACTTCTATTTCGAACGCCAAGACTTCCGTCCGAGCACCATCGCCCAGTTCTTCCCGCCAATCATGACCGACGTCATCGTTGTCACGAGCGAACAGCCGGGCTCCTCCGTAACCTCCGCGTCTTATCAACTCGCGGCGGCGATGGCTCGCCGTTATCCGGTTGTTCCCTCATTCTCCATCACCCGTGGATCGGTCACCGATCCCGTCGTGAGCCCAGACGCTTTCAGTCGCACGATTGTCCTTCGCGACAGCGATGCGCCGAGCGTGACCGTTCGCCAGGCAGATGCCGGTGCCTACTTGCTGGTCGCAGGACCTCCCGGAGTTCTCGAACAACTCGCAGCCACCTTGAGCGCCCCTGAGCTTGCACTGGTCGCGAATGAAGCCGCTCTAGCGGATCTGCCAGAGCAGACGGAGCGGAGTGACGACCTCTTGGCCCAACGCAGCCTCGAAGACGTTGGAGTACGGCGACTCGTTACCTCGGGCAGCCGAGTTCTCCAGCTCCCGATCTCACTTCCGCAGGCAACGTTCGGCGAACCAGTATCCGAGATCCAGATTCGAATTGGCGGATTGTCGATCGCATCCGGCCTCACGACCGAAAAGCCGTCGCTGTCACTGTGGATCAACGACAACCTGCAGGACTCGATCGTCCCCGATGACTCCGGTCGTTTCGATATCGACTTTGTGCTTGAAGGCGCCCAACTCGAGCGAGACAACCTCATCGTCATCCGGTCCGACCTGGCTCTCGGATGTGGACAGGAGCTGCCGACCCACGAGCTGCAGATCGACTCTGGTTCTTGGGTCGATGCAGAGTCTGGCCAGTCGCTGGCCCCGTCACTGGATCGATTCCCTCAGGTCGTGATCGAAGAACTCGCCGTCGCTGCAGGGTCGACCGATGCAGAAACGGAAACAGCGCTCACCATTGTGGCTGCCTTGCAAGCATCCAGCCCGGTGCAACTTGATCCGGAAGCGGTCAGCGCCAAGCAACTCGCTCGCGGAGAAGCCGCGGGCATCTTGGTGACAAACGGCGAGGGCACGCAGGCCGAGCCGTTCGCGAGCGACCTGACGACGGTTCGCACCGGCTCGATTGAGTTCGTTTCGGATGCTCCCCCGACCGATCTGGCCTTCGTCTCAGCCAGCAGCGCTGAGGACGGCACCGATGTTCTGGTTGTGTTCTCTCCCGCCGACCCGGTTGTCGCGACATCCTTCAACGATCTCGTCACGGACCAGGGTTGGTCGTCGTTCTCCGGCAGCGTTGTGGGCATCAACGCCGACGATGAGGTGATTACGTCAAACGTGATGAACGAGAGTGAACAGCAGACCTTGAGCACGCTCCGCCAGGAAAGCCCGTCGGTCGTTCGTCAGTTCGGCGTCGGCATTCTGGCGGTCCTGGTGTTGGCCGTTTCGCTCTTCCTGCTCCGCGGTGCCTTTACCGCAATTGGCCGCCTGCGCTAAGGCACACTGCTGTCGTGGCCTACTCCACTGTTCTGCTTGATCTCGACCACACGCTGCTCGACTCAGACGCATCTGAAGCACTGGCGTTCGACGCGACACTGCGCGCTGCTGGTGCCGAGGACCCCTCCATCTTTTTCGACACCTACGTGTCCATCAACACCGCGCTTTGGGAAGCGGTCGAACGGGGCGAGATCAGCCCCAACCAGGTGAAGACCGATCGCTTCTCCAAACTTGTCGCGGAGACCGAACTCGACGCAGACCCCGCGATCATGGCCTCGAACTACATCGTGGGACTGGCCGAGCACGGCGAGCTCTATCCGAATGCTCTCAACGTTCTCGACACATTGGCAGCATCGTCCCGACTCGCATTGGTGACCAATGGCCTCGGTGAGGTGCAGCGACGACGCGTCGAACGCCTGGGAATCTCCAGCCACTTCGAAACCCTCGTTATTTCTGGGGAAGCAGGCGTCTCCAAGCCAGCGCCCGAAATCTTTGACCTGGCGTTCGCCGCCCTTGGCAACCCGGACCGGGCTGCAACGATCATGGTTGGCGATTCGCTCTCTTCGGACATTCGGGGCGGGTCTGACTACGGATTGGCAACTTGTTGGTACAACGCAAAGGCAAAGCCACGCTCTGGTGATTCGGTGATCACCCACGAGATCTCGTCCCTTCAAGAACTCCCCGGACTGATCGGATACTCACGATGACGACCGCCTCCATACCATCCACGATGCGAGCGGTTCTGCTTCGCGGCCACGGCGGATTCGACCAGCTCGACTTCCGTTCTGACGTGCCGACGCCCATCCCGTCCGCTGGGGAGGTGCTCATCAATGTCAAGGCGGCGGGGATCAACAACACCGACATCAACACTCGAATCGGTTGGTATTCCAAGGCGGTGGAGGGAACGACCAATGCGGCCGCAGACGATGCAGGCGCTACCAATGTCGAGGCCGACGGCGGATGGTCCGGAGCCTTGAGCTTTCCTCGCATCCAGGGAGCTGACTGTTGCGGCGAAATCGTGCAGGTCGGGGCCGGCGTCGACGCCAGCCGAGTCGGCGAACGAGTGCTGGTGCGCCCTATGCACGAAGACCCCAACGATGACCGTCCGTTTCGTTGCCGCACATTCGGCTCCGAGATGAACGGAGCGTTTGCGGACTACACCGTCGCTCCGTCCAGCGAGACGTACGCGATCAAGAGCAACTGGTCCGACATCGAGCTCGCGTCACTTCCTTGTGCCTACTCCACGGCGGAAGGCATGCTGCATCGTGGCGAGCTTGGGGTCGAACGAGTCTTGATAACCGGCGCGTCTGGCGGCGTCGGTTCAGCAGCGATTCAACTCGCCAAACGTCGCGGGGCCACCGTGATCGCGGTTGCTGGACAAACCAAACTCGAGGCAGTGCAGGCAGCAGGGGCTGACGAGGTGATTCCCCGTGGGATCGACTTGGCCGAGGTGATTGCAGCCGACTCAATCGACGTCGTGCTCGACCTCGTGGCGGGTCCAGGCTTCGGGCAGCTCATCACGGCATTGCGTCGTGGCGGTCGATATGTCGCGTCTGGAGCGATTGGCGGCCCCCTCGTCGAGCTTGATGTGCGCGATCTCTATCTCAAAGACCTCGCCCTTCTTGGGTCGACGTTCCAAGATCCGATCGTGTTCGAGAACCTCATTCGCTACGTCGAACAGGGAGAGATCGCGCCGATGGTCGCCGCTACATATCCCCTCTCCGAGATCGTGACGGCGCAAGAGGCCTTCCTGGCCAAGGAGTTCGTCGGAAAGATCGTGCTCGTCCCCTGACCTGGGTTGACCTTCAACGAGCGCACGGACAACGAGCGCTCAGATCAAGAGCAGCATCGATCAGCTCCGGGTGACATCCCAGAGGTGATGGAGCGGGTCGTGGATCTCATAGCGAGCGAACGTCTCGATCGTGAACGCTGCACCATCACTGCGACGACCGGTTCTGGCGAGCTGCTCAGCAGTAAGGGCTTCAAAGGCATCAGCGATCACGGTTGCTGCGCTGACCACTTCGGCACTGACCGTCGCAGGGTCGGCCAGGTCATACCGCTCGGCCTCCGCAGCGATGTTCGGATTCCAATTGGGAAACTCGGGGTCGTTCTCCATGAGCATGAGATCGAGACGTTGTTTGAAAAGACGAAACACATCTCGAACGTGACATGCGTACTCGAGTGGCGACCAGGTCTCCGGCGCTGGCCGACGTCGCACCCATTCCGGGTCCCCAGCCAACACCTCGGTCCATCCGGCGGCATTTTCTCGATTGGCCGCCGCGATCTCCGCGACGTCCATCGACCTGACATCTGCGCCGCAATCCGGACATGGACGGTCGAGAACCCAGGTCCAATCCTTGTCGTCGGCTTCAGCGGGAGGCGGGGCGGCGGTCATGGTTGTAGTTGACCCGACGAAGCTGCCACCGTGCAAACGGTTTCTGGGATCCTCAGTGATTCGCGGTCGCGACCCTCAATCGGTTCGAATCGGGATCAGTCAATTCGATTTCGCGAGCCCATGGCTGACGAGTCACCCGGGCGCCGAACTCCATCGCGATCGCATCGACATCATCGACCCAGAAGTACATCAGCGGTGCGGAGGATCGGGACGAGTCGCTCTGTCATTGGCCGAGACTACTCAGCTCGTCTCTGTCCGACCGAGACAGAGCGGTTGCTCTGTGTTCCCCACACGGCGCCGCTGGGACCCTCAAGCGAAATCGTCGACAGATCGGCAACCGTCACAGCAGCTGGTTCATTCACCTTGCACGACACCTTGGCTCTCGAGATAGCTGATCGTCGGGTACTTCGGCGGGTTCGCCTCGTCGTGGCAACTCGGCAAGCATTCCATTGGGTAGTCAGCGGTTGCGTTGAAGAAGAAGGGAATCGAATAGCGGGAACCCGGCGACAAATTGTTGGCGAAATGCCGCGTACTGAGAAAGCGATCGTTCGACCACTGCTTCAGAAGCTCGCCAGAGTTCACGACAAAGGCATCGTCGAGCACCGGCACCTTCATCCATTGTTCGCGCTCGGCGCTGAAGATGGTGAGGCCCGGAGAGTCCTGCAACAACAGCGTGAAGAAGGTCGTATCAACGTGCGGGGCGATGCCGAACTCGTCGTCAGCGGTGATGACGTCCGGCGGATAGTGCGTGAGCCGGAGACGCCAGAACGGATCGAGGAATGCAGGATCGAAGAAGTCGGCTTCGAGATCCAGCGCCACCGAGTAGACGGGTAGCAACCTCATTGCCACGTCGGTGACAGCTCGGCCATAGCGTTCGATCGATGCCCGGAAGCCGGGAAGCGACGACTCATCGAGCCATTGATTGTCCGGATAGCTGATGTCGCGATCCGACTTGATCAAGAAGGCCTCGTTGAGGTTTCCCTTCTCTCGTCGCGGCAACCGGCGCTCGCCAACGGGCAGGTAGCCGGCTCCTGAAAACGGCCATGCAGGATTGTCGATGTTGATCCGTTGTTTGGTGTCGATCGGCAGGCCATGAAACCGCTCGACTTCTGCGAAGGTGCTGGCGATGAGCTCGGCAGAGACGCCATGGCCGACCAGTTGGTAAAAGCCAACGGTCTCACAGGCATGGCGGAGCGAGTCGGCCGCATCGACCAATGCATCGGAATCCTCTGTGGCGAAGTAGTCGGACACATCGACGACAGGGATGTCCCCGGCAACAGCGGTCGCAGGATCGGAGGTGTCCCAGGAGACGGCCTCGCGGAGGAGTTCACGCTCTTTGGCTTGGGGATCGAACGCTTCACCAGATTCGCTGCTCGTCACCGTTCTAAGGATAGGAGTCGACCTACCCCTCTAGGCATCTCGCCCCTCCCAGGCCAACGCTTTGTGTGCCAATTTGACCACTATGGGTGAATTCGGTGGATGGCAGCGAACGGCGCACGCGCGGCGACAAAGACGATTGGGACCGGCGCTTCTTGCTGTACTCGGACTCATTGCTGCCATCACCGCAGTACCGGGGCAACCCGTCGGAGCCGATGTTCCAACCGGCTTCACCATGGACACCGTGATCAGTGGCCTCGACAAACCGACGGCCATCGAGTTCGCAGCCGATGGCACCGTATTCATTATCGAAAAGCGCGGGCGAGTTCTGCGTTACGACAGCATCAACGACCCAACGCCGACCGTCGTGGCTGATCGACGCACACAGACCCACAACAATGGCGACCGCGGCATGCTCGGTCTTGCGGTCCACCCCAACTACCCAGCAGTCCCCTGGATCTACGTCAGCTACACCCTCGATCAGGAGCCGGGCGGCGGCCCAATCCCGGCCTACGGTCAACCCGGCGGCAACTTCGACCCTTGCCCGAACAGCGGCACAACAGGCTGTCCGGCGCTCAGCCGAGTCGTCCGTTTCAACGGCACGAGCGCAAACGCTCCGGAGAACGTTCTGTTCGAAGGCCATTGTCAGCAGTACAACAATCACACCGTCGGCGACCTCGAATTCGAGTCAGCCGACTCCTTGCTCGTGAGCTTCGGCGACGGCTCCACCGGCTCATTCGTCGAATACGGCCAGCGCCAGAACCTGTGTGCCGACCCGCCGTCTCCCGCCGGAACCAATCTTGTCTCGCCCACGACCGAAGGTGGCCAGGCGCGGTCGCAGGACATCCTGACTCGAAACGATCCAACCGGCGTGCACGGCTCGGTTCTGCGAGTGAATCCAAACACCTTTGCGGCCCGGCCTCAGAACCCCATGGCCACCGATCCCGAAGCCAACGTCGCAGCGATGATGGCCACTGGCTTCCGAAATCCGTACCGCATGGCCGTCGACCCGGATACCGGGCGAATCTATGTAGGCAACGTCGGCGGAGCCGGCGCCGAGGAGATCAATCTCGTGGAAGGCAGCGGTCTCTTCAACAGCGGCTGGCCCTGCTATGAGGGACCGGGAACCACGAAGAACACCTTCTGGCTCACTACCACGATTTGCCAGGGACTCATTGCGTCCGGCGACCACGATGGTCCGCTGTTCCACTACGGACGCAACGAGGCGATCGCCCCCGGCGAAAGCTGCCCCAACGGCGGGCTGGCAACGTCCGGTCTCGCCGTCAACCGATCAGATTTCGGACCCGCGTCGATGGACGGCGCCCTGTTCTTCACCGACTACACGCGTGACTGCATCTGGTACCTGCCAGAGGGTGCGAACGGTCGACCCGATCCCACGAGCCCCGTTGTCTTCGCGAGTGATATCGGCGCAATCGTCGACTTGGTCTTCGGACCCGACGGAGATCTCTATGCCGCAGACATCGCTGGGGAGCGAATCCTGCGATTCCGCGAGACTGGTGGCAACCAGGCTCCAAACGCATCCTTTACTGCGACCCCAACGGCTGGCGAACCGCCGCTCGCCGTCACCTTCGACGGATCGGCCTCGAGCGACCCCGATGCAGGCGACGCCCTGAGCTACGCCTGGGACTTTGACGGCAACGGCACAACTGACGCCAACGGTGTCACGGCTTCCCACACCTACCAGAATCCCGGCTCCTATCAAGCCAGACTGACCGTGAGCGACCCCGGCGGTCTCACCAACACAACAACTCGCACGATCTCCGTCGGCACCGGCGACATCGCGGTCATCGTGACCGAGCCCGCAACCGGACGAACCTTCAAGGCCGGCGCCATCGTGCCAGCCAGAGCTTCTGCGACCTTTGCCGATGGCAGTGCCGTGCCGAGTTCAGCATTCGACTGGGAGTTCGACCTCGTGCACTGCGTACCGAACGCTCCGGATGCTTGCCATCGTCATGATCACGCTGCAATTGCCGGCGCACGCGGCACATTCGTGATGCCCGATCACGAGTATCCGTCCTACATCGAAGCAACGCTCACGGTCGATCCGCCAGGTGTGGCAGCGTCAGTACTCGTCTTCGAGGTCGACTACCGAGTGATCGATCTGGACGTCACCACCGAACCAGCAGGTCTCGAAGTGCTCGTCGGGTCGGCGGCCGAAGACGGGCCGTTCACCCGAGAGGTGGCAATGGAGGCGACGACCAATGCTTCGGTCACCGCGACCCAAACCCAGAATGGGGTGACCTATACGTTTGAGGAGTGGACACTGAACGGCCAGACGTTCAGCACGGACCGGTTCGTCGAACTCTCCATCTCGAGCGACGCCACCCTCGCTGCCATCTACAGCAGTGACGGCGGAGGTGACGACACCGAGCGTCCATCAACACCCAGAGGCCTCAAGAGTGACGAAGTCGCCAACGGCGTCCGACTCACTTGGACCGAATCAACCGACAACGTCGGCGTCACCAACTACATCATCTACCGCTCCACCAACGGCAGCTTCGGCACCCAATACGCCACCGCCACCAACACCAACTACACCGACACCAACGTCAACCAAGGCACCACATACACCTACGCCGTCAAAGCAACCGACGCCGCAGGCAACACCAGCTACCGAACAAACCTCAGCAGCGAATTCATTCAGTAGCCGAGGTCTCAGCAGCCGTCGGACGAGCGATGAAAACCAACTCACAGCCCGGACGATCAGGCGCGTCTCGTACGGCGAGAACGTCGTAGCCAGACCCATGGAGCGAGGCCACAATTTCGCCTCGCTCCCGGAATCTCAGTGTGGAGTCAGAAGTGATCTCCTCCCCTGTCCTCCCAAATCGATAGGTGTGACGAAAGCTCACCAGTTGCCCCTCGACACCGGTGAGGTTTGTCGTCATTGAGACTGGACCGACATCGACCACCTCGATGGTGCGCCCCTCGGTACGGCCCCAGTTCCGCCACGCCTGTTTCGAAGGATCGCGAACCTCGAACACCAATCGCCCGGAGGATTCGAGCACCCGATGAACGCCGCGCAGTGCCGCGCCCCATGCCTCATCAGTCAGGAAGACCTGCGCAACGTTCCCGGTCATGAGCGCAAGATCGACACTGAGGTCGGGAAGCGTCGTTGCATCACCGTGGATCCAGCGCACCTGATCCGCGGACAACTTGGACCGAGCGATGTGTAGCGATGCCGCCGCGGGATCGACTCCGACGACAGACAATCCCTGAGCGGCAAGCATGCAGGCCAGCGTTCCGGTGCCACACCCAACATCGAGAATGCAAGAAGCACCGAACTCTTGCACCATCGCTGCGTACACCTCGAGATCGCTGCGGTCATTGTCGAAAACGTCATAGAGGGACGCCAGACGTGGATCGCTGAAGATCGGATCTGGGACGAAGGACTCCACCCAGCAAGTATGAACGGTCTGCACGAACGCGTGCCGACATATTCAGCGCAGACGCCCTTGCGAACCCACTGCATCCCGCAATCCGATCAGCTGTCGATCCTCCATCGTCGAGCTCAAGCTCGTAGTGTCCGCCTTGGCAGCAACGGTGGTCGTTGAAAGGCGTCACGACGTGACCAAGAGCAAGAATTCGCTATGGCTCGCGAGTACGGCCATCACGATCGTGATTGGTGTGTTTCTCGCCTGGGCAGGGAGCCAGGGAAGCGCCACCGCCGGTTCGGTAGCGATCTATGCGTTGTGCGTCGGACTCGCGTATCTCATCAACTGGGTCGCGTTCGTGCCGTCATTCCTGGCCCACACCGAGAAGTACTTCGATCTCACCGGTTCACTCACCTACCTGACGGTCACAGGTATCGCGCTCGTTCTGTCCAACGGCCTCGACCTTCGTGCTGGACTTGCTGCAGCCATGGTTGCAGTTTGGGCCGCACGCCTCGGCTCGTTTCTCTTCCGCCGCATTCGCAAGGATGGCAAGGACGGAAGGTTCGACGAGATGAAGCACGACCTCTGGCAGTTTCTGATGACGTGGACGATTCAGGGCCTCTGGGTCTCGCTCACTCTCGCAGCTGCCTTGGCCATCATCACCTCGACCGAGCGGAAGTCGTTTGGCATCATCGGCGTTCTTGGTCTTGTCGTCTGGGTCATCGGGTTCGGTTTGGAAACCATTGCCGACAACCAGAAGAGCGCCTTCAAGGCAGACCCGAAAAACAACGGGCGGTTCATCACCACGGGTCTGTGGTCGTGGTCAAGGCACCCGAACTACTTCGGCGAGATCACACTCTGGACCGGGATGGCAATCATGGCCGCTCCAATCCTGAACGGATGGCGGTGGGTGGCCCTCATTTCGCCAGTATTTGTCTTCGTGTTGCTCACACGCATCAGCGGCGTCCCGATGCTCGAACGCCGAGCGGAGAAGCGTTGGGGAACTGAGCCGGAGTTCCGGCGTTACACCGATTCGACTTCTGTGCTCGTTCCGCTGCCGCCAACGCGTTGATCTTGATCCCGGCCACCGTGCCCGCGTTCTTACAACCGGCGCAGCGAACGGCTGATCTCCCATTGCGGTCGTGGGAGACCAGCCGGCGACTCAGACCTCAGGCCGCGTCAGGTTTCATGCAAAAACAGTTCGACCAATCCACTCTGCGATGAGGGCCGGCTTGTCTGCTCCCTCGATCTCGATGGTCATCGCCCGTGTCTGATCGACCGCGTTGCCCTTGATCTCCACATTGACCGTTGCAGCCGTTGCCCGGATCCGGGCGTTGGTCGGCACAGGGTTCACGAAGCGCACCTTGTTCATGCCGTAGTTGACGCCCATCAGCACGCCTTCGAGCTTGCCGAAGTCCGACGGGATGCTCGTGGAGAGGTGAACCAACATGCTCAGGGTCAAGAACCCGTGAGCGATCGTTCCACCGAATGGCGTCTGGGCTGCCTTCTCGGGATCAAGGTGGATGAACTGGTGGTCCAGCGTCGCGTCGGCAAAGTCGTTGACCCGTTCTTGGGTCATTTGGAACCAGTCGCCGACCACCGGCTCTTGGCCGATGAGTCCCTGAAGTGTCTCGTAGGCCGCTTGTGCGTTGTCGCTCATGATGTCTCCTTCGATTGAGCTGCGAACCTACCCACTTTGTGGCGAGAGGGTCCAGATTCGAGATCGCCATTTCTCCTGCGAACGCTCCAAGTCGCGACCTATGTTGTCGGCATGTCAGATCCAAAGGCTGAACTCGTCGCTCCCCTCGAGACGTTGAACAACGCCGTGCTGACCAAGCTCAATGGGTTAGGCGAATACGACCTTCGCCGGCCCATGACCCGGACGGGGACCAACCTGCTCGGGGTACTCAAGCACCTGGCCAGTGTGCAGGCTGAGTACTTCGGTGCTGTCTTCGAACGACCATGGGCGGAACCGATGCCATGGATGTCAGAAGAAGCAGAGATCAACGACGATCTGTTCGCCCAAGCGAATGAGACCAGCGAGTGGGTTCGCGACTTCTACCGACGGTCCTGGGCGCACGCCACCGAGACCATCGCCCGAACCGGTCTCGACGACACGGGCACGGTGCCCTGGTGGCCGGAGGAACGACGCCACCCGACGCTGCGCACTGTGTTGATTCACATGACGGTTGAGACCGCGCGTCACGCGGGCCATCTCGACATCGTGCGCGAACTGATCGATGGCAAAGCGGGACGCTTCGACGGCGACCAGAGCGTTCCTGGAGACGACGAGATCGACTGGCCCGGTTACATCTCCAAAGTCGACGCCGCGGCCCGTGGGGCATCCGGCACCGAAGGCGCCGATGGCTGACGGCCTAGGATCGGCCCAACACGTCGTCACGTAGATAGAGGTAGAGGCTGTCGAGCATTGTCGAGACAAGGCCCCGCACCTCTTCATCGGTGTGGTTGGTCCCCAGAGCTCGCACGATCGTGTCCAACCCCGCAGCCTCCGGCGCATCGTAGAGATCGTCCTCGACGTCTGCCTGATGCACGATTTCAGCGAGGCGCCACAACACCGGGTCAAGAAGATCGTTGACCCGAAGGATCGTTTCGAACGTCACGTCCTTACCGTGATGTCCCAACGCGCATCCCACCATGTCGAACGGCGTCGCATCGCTCGGCACGTCGGCGGGGTCCTCGACATACAAGAACGTGGCTTCAGGGTCGACATGGGTCGTGATGAGCCACGCCGAGGCTGCCCGGTCGACGTGAATTCCACTGCGTGTTGCCCACTTCATCGGCTACGTCCCTGCGCCTCTTCATCCACCGACGCTGCACCTGGCGCTTCTGCATTTGAGCGTATGGCGTGCTCCTCGATGTCGACTGCAGCCTCCGCGAGTGACTGCACCGCGAGCCGCGCCTCATCTCGTCGTGGCGACCTGAAGTGGTCTCGGCGTTCGATGCGGCGCCACTCTCGACGGAACCGACTCACCGTTCGCCCATCGACGCCCGCTCCCGCCGCCGCGATGTCGTCAATGAGTGCGGCGTACTCGGCATCTCGATCAGCATTGAGCCCGGCTTCGAGCGCAGCGTCTTGGTGCTTGGTCGTCACGGCAACCCACACGATCGCCTCGCCATCGGACTCGAGCGCCATGGCTGCGACCCACTCCAATTGCTCCTTCGTGCGGGCATCGAACGGCAGCGCCACGAGTCCATCACCAACTTGCGCCACACCATGACTCTTAAGCCTTCGCCAAATCGCGATTCGAGGCGTTGATGGTTCGCGAGGAACCCGGTAGCTCAAGAGCACCCACTGGCGGCCGGGAGGAAGTTGCGAAACCACGGTTGCGACTATAACGTCGCCAACATGGCAGCTGTTGAGAAACCACGGTTACGCAGTTGGCCGGGGCAAGATATTCCCCGGCGGGAATGGATCGGCGCATGGGCAACTGTGGCCGTCAACAGCTTCGGTGGGCCGGCCGGCCAGATCTCGGTGATGCACGATGAGATCGTCGAACGTCGGGGCTGGATCGGGGAACGACGGTTCCTTCACGCACTGAACTATTGCATGTTGTTGCCAGGACCCGAGGCACAACAGCTCGCCACCTATCTTGGCTGGCTGCTCCGGGGGCCCATGGGCGGACTGTTCGCCGGGGCACTCTTCATTCTCCCCGGTTTCGTCTCCATCATGGCCCTCAGCATTCTGTTCGTGGTTTACGGCGAACAGACGTGGGTCGCTGGGTTGTTCTTCGGGATCTCCGCAGCCGTGATCGCTGTCGTGGCGAGCGCCGTACTGAGAATCGGGCGCCGGGTCATTAAGAACCCACTGATGCTGTTGATCGCCGTCGCATCGTTCGCTGGCGTCTTCTTCTTTGAGCTGCCGTTCCCGTTGATCGTGAGTGTTGCCATCACAATCGGTCTCATTGGAGGCCGGTTGCGGCCCGATCTGTTCGCCCTGATCCAAGGACACGATGAGGACAGTCAGGTCGATCGCGAGGGCGTACTCGTGGGCGACGAGCACGTCGACCTCGGACTCCCCTCCTGGACCCGAGCGGTACGAGTGCTTGCCACCGGGCTCGCTCTCTGGTTCGGTCCGATCGTTGTGCTGCTGCTCACCACCGGCAACGGGTCCATCTTCGTCGACGTGGCATGGTTCTTCTCCTCTGCCGCTGTTCTCACGTTTGGTGGTGCCTATAGCGTGCTCGCCTACATCTCCCAAGAAGCCGTGGGCTTCGGTTGGCTCGAACCGGATGAGATGATCAGCGGCCTCGGGATGGCCGAGACCACGCCAGGACCACTCATCCAGGTTGTTCAGTTTGTTGGCTTCACCGGCCCCTACCGAGATCCAGGTTCGCTGAGCCCGCTTCAGGCCGGCGTGTTTGGAGCCGTCGTCGCGACATGGGTGACGTTCGTACCGTCGTTCCTCTGGATCTTCCTCGGGGCACCGTTCATCGAACACTTGCGAGGACGGCCCTCGTTGACCTCGGCGCTGTCCACCGTGACTGCGGCAGTTGTTGGTGTCGTTGCGAACCTGGCGATCTGGTTCGGCCTGTTCACCTTGTTCGACACGGTCACCGAACGTCGAGGCTTTGGGGCCGTGCTGTTTCAGCCCGATCTCGCCTCACTTGATTGGGCTGCCACCGCCATCGCCGCTGCCGCTGCCATCGCCGTCTTCCGATTCAAGATTCCGACCCTTCGAGTGGTCACCGCTGCTGCCGCGGTCGGCATCGCCTACCAGTTCGCCATTGCCTAGTTCCATCCT
>CALHCB010000082.1 GCA_937930695.1 uncultured Acidimicrobiales bacterium
AGCGGAATCCATCGACGTGCATCTCATCGACCCAGTACCGCAGAGAATCCATGATCATCTGCAGCACATTGGGGTGTGAGACATCGAGGGTGTTGCCCGTGCCGGTGTAGTCGACGTACTTGCGTCCGTCGGTTGGGTCGAGTCGGTAGTAGCTCGCGTTGTCGAGCCCCTTGTGGCACAGCGTGGGTCCGAGCGCGTTGCCTTCGGTGGTGTGGTTGTACACCACATCGAGGATCACTTCGATCCCTGCGCTGTGCATGGTCCGCACGAGATGTTTGAATTCCTGGACCTGTTCGCCGGAGCGTCCCCATGCCGAGTAGCGGGCATGTGGGGCCAGGTAGCCGATCGTCGAGTAGCCCCAATAATTCGTAAGCCCTCGCTCGAGGAGGAACGGTTCAGAGACATGATGATGGACCGGCAGGAGTTCGATGGCGGTCACTCCGAGGTTGCTCAGGTAATCGATGACCTCGGGTTGGGCAAGACCGGCGTAGGTCCCCTTGAGTTCGTCCGGGATGGCGGGATGGAGCGCCGTCATGCCCTTGACGTGAGCCTCGTACAGCATGGTGTCTCGTCGAGGACGCTTGGGCCGCTGATCCACTCCCCAATCGAAGTAAGGATTGACGACGACGGAACGGGGAACGAACGGTGCGCTGTCGGCGGTGTTCGCAAGGTCGTGATCATCTGGTTGGTGATCAAAGACGGCGCGATCAAACGTGACGTCGCCTTCGATCGCCTTTGCGTAGGGATCGAGGAGCAGTTTCGATGGGTTGAACCGATGGCCCCGACGAGGATCCCACGGGCCGTGGGCCCGGAACCCGTATCGCTGCCCTGGGCCGATTCCCTGGATGTATCCGTGGTGGACAAAAGCGGTGATGACAGGAAGTTCGATTCGTTCCTCATTGCCATCAGCGTCAAAGAGGCACAGATCGATGGCCTCTGCGTGTTGGGAGAACACCGCGAAGTTTGTTCCTGAGCCATCCCAGGTTGCTCCCAACGGGTATGAGGCGCCAGGCCAGATCGAAGTCACGCGTACGTTCTCTCGTCGAAGGAAACAGAACGACAAACGCTAGTCGTTCGGCCGAAACAATGGACGTTTCTCCGTCTCCATCGGCACTCTTGGGCTGACTTGTAGCAGCCTGAGCGCTACAGACGCCGAAGTTCGACGTTGGTTACCTGGTGATCTTGACCCTTGTGAAGTACGAGCTTGGCCCGAGCCTTTGTCGGCAGAATGTTCTCGACGAGATTGCGTTCGTTGATCGCGGTCCAGATTCCCGTCGCAGTTTCGACTGCTTCGTCATCGGTGAGCGAGGCGAAGCGATGGAAGAACGAGTTCTCGTCTCGGAACGCCGTTTCTCTGAGGGTGAAGAATCGTTCGATATACCACTGCTTCACGTCGGTAACTTCGGCGTGCACGTAGATCGAGAAATCGAAGAAGTCCGAGACGAACACGGGATTCGCCGCATCTGCGATGCTTGTCTGAAGAACATTCAGCCCCTCGACGATCACGATGTCAGGCTGGCGGACCACCAACTCCTCATCGGTGATGTCGTAGGTGAGGTGGGAGTACACGGGCGCCGAGACCTGCGGGAGGCCCGACTTGATGTCGCTGATGAACTTGAGAAGTCGACGCCGGTCATAACTCTCTGGGAACCCCTTTCGCTCCATGAGGCCACGCTCCTCGAGTATCGCGTTCGGGTAGAGGAACCCATCCGTGGTGATGAGGTCGACACGAGGATGATCGGGCCAGCGAGCAAGGAGCGTTTGCAGGACACGTGCGGTTGTCGACTTTCCGACAGCGACTGAGCCGGCGACACCGATGATGAACGGAACCTTGGCCGGCAGGCGTCCGAGGAACGTGTCGCTCGCCCGGTAGAGCTCCTGGCTGGCACCGACATGCAGATTGAGGAGACGGGACAGGGGCAAATAGATGGCCGCGACCTCGTCGAGACTCAGTTCGACGTTGATGCCTCGGATCCGCTCGAGATCATCCTCGCTGAGCGTCAGATGGGTGAAGGCTCTGAGCTCGGACCATTCATCGGCGGTGAAGGTCATGTAGGGCGATGCACCGCCGACCGGAGCGATCTCGGTCATTGCTCGAACACCCGCACGTTGATGTCCGGCATCACGTTCATTTGGGCCAGTGGCATGTCGAGCGTTACCGGGCGGAGCCGGTTCGGCACGAGGGAGCGGTTCGTCACCGGGGCATGGTCGCCTGGTTCGACCTCTGCTGTCCAGATGCGGGACCTGGGTAATCAGCCCGGACTGATGTCGAGCGGTGGCTCGGGCAGCTGGCCCGCTGCGATGCCGGGAACCAACTCAGGCAGGCGGGGCGGCAAGAACGGCTCGGTGCTCTGTGCGAGTTCCGCGATTGGCCACCAACGGGCCTGACGAAAGGCCAGCGCTTCGAGGTACTCGAGCCCCTCTGGCCGATTGATCGAAAGATCATCGGTCCAGGCGACATGGATGACCTCGTCTTGCTCGAAGTCATAGCCTCCGAAGCTGAATTCTACGTATTGGGTGAAGACGATGGGCCCGACCTCGGCTGCGGTTTGCCCTGCCTCTTCCCGAAGCTCGCGTTCAGCAGCATGACTCGAGGATTCGCCAGGATCGATGCCGCCTCCCGGGATCTCCCACCAGGGTGGCTTTGTGGCGTCGTTGGGGTCGATCGCCTGAATCAGAAAGATGTGTGTCGACTCTCCCGCGTCATTTCTTCCAAGCAGAATTACGCGGGCCGCCTGACGACGAAGAACGAAAGCCATGGGATGTGGTTCTAGCCGACTGTGGTGTCGCGACCCAGAATCGCGACGATCTGGGCCTCGCCCTGAGGAATGCCTGGATCGGCCGGCATCGGGGCGATCGCCGTTTCCGGGACACCCAGAAGACGAGCGACTTGTGCGGCGTCTGCTTCGTAGGTCTCGACGTAGTAGATGATGCTCGAAGGACTCGGCGGTGCATTCTTGGGTCCGAGAGTGATGTAGCCAGCCTGGTCGAGCAAGTTCGTTCCGGCTCCAGCGATACCACTGCGCTGTGCGCCGTTGCCCACTCGAGTCGTGACCTCACCCGGGATGTGCAGAGTGGCGGTTGTCGTCGTCGCTTCGGTTGTTGTTGTGGACTGCGCTTCTGAGGTTGTGACCGCCACTGCGCTCGTCGTTGTCTCCGCAGTAACGATTCCATCGTTCACTGTTCGGAAGAGCGCACGGGCGCCAAAAAGCAGCGCTAGCGCCATCGCAAGAAGGATGGCGGCTAGGCCAATAGCGTTCATAAGATCGTGACGCTCGATGCGGTCAACCACGGCCGAAGAGTTTCGCAGGTATCAGGCCATTCGCGACGGACCCCCGGCATGTTGTGCAGATTTTCCTGCAAAACCGGAACCGCCCCCGGCCGACGCTCGTCCGTAAGGAGTGCGTCAGGCCAAGAGCGGTTCGGTGCTTCTGCCCATTTGTCCGTTCCGGCAGGCCACAACGGACTCGCAGGACGGTACTGCCCATGACCGGGGTGCGGTACGGGCGACATTCCCTAGTTCGGCACGTTTCGGTTCGACGTGAGGGGTTCGGCCTGAGAACATTCGACGATGGATTTTGATATCCCCGCTGACATCCAACAACTTCTGAATGATCTTGATCAGTTCATCGAGGACGAGATCAAGCCGCTCGAGGCCCAAGACGACAACATCAGGTTCTTTGATCACCGCCGTGAAGATGCCCGTACCGACTGGGACCGAGATGGTTGGCCGAACGAAGAATGGGAGCTGCTGTTGCGGGAGATGCGCCGGCGCGCTGATGCCGCCGGGTTCTTGAAGTTCCATCTGCCCGCCCGATTCGGTGGCCAAGACGGCTCGAATCTAGCGATGGCCATCATCCGGGAACACCTCGCAGCCCGTGGCCTCGGGTTGCACAACGACCTGCAGAACGAGAGCTCGATCATCGGGAACTTCCCAACCGTCTTGATGATGGAGAAATTCGGGAGCCCCGAACAACAGGAGACATGGATTCCCAAGATGCTCGAGGGAACCGCTCGGATCGGCTTCGGATTGACCGAGCCGATGTTTGGAACCGACGCCACTCGAATGGAAACGACCGCTTATCGCGACGGCGATGAATGGGTGATCAACGGTGCGAAGCGATGGAACACGGGTCTGCACGCCGCGACCCATGACTACATCTTTGCTCGAACATCGGGCAAGCCCGGTGAAGCCGAGGGAATCACCTCGTTCATCGTTCCGGTTGACACACCGGGGTTCAAGGTCGAATTCATGTGGTGGACCTACAACATGCCCACCGACCACGCGGAGGTCACGCTGACCGACGTCAGGGTGAACAACAGTGACATTCTCGGCACCGAGGGCCGGGGTCTCGACACCGCCTCACTCTTCGTCCACGAGAATCGAATTCGCCAGGCAGCCTCGAGTCTGGGGGCGGCCCAGTACTGCATCAACGAAGCGGTCAAGTATTCGCGGGAACGCCAGATTCACGATCGACCACTCTCGGCCAACCAGGCGATCCAGTGGCCTCTGATCGAGCTCCACACCGAAGCTGCGATGCTCCGTGAACTGATCCGCAAGACGGCGTGGCAACTCGACCAGGTCGAGGCCGGGAGCGAAATCTCTGACAAGGTCGCCATGTGCAACTACCGGGCCAATCGGCTCGTCGGGCAGGCCGCTGATCGGGCGATTCAGACCCACGGTGGCATCGGCTACAGCCGACACCTTCCGTTCGAACACATCTTCCGCCATCACCGCCGCTATCGGATCACCGAGGGCGCCGAAGAGATGCAGATGCGCCGAGTTGGTCAGCATCTGTTTGGTTACGGAGGTAGCAACGAGATGTTCGAGACGCCCTCCTTCGCCAGCCGGTTCAACTCTGTGCAGCGAGGTGCTCCCGCAAGCTGGCTCGATTGACGACGCCCCGTTGTTTCACTCGGTCTCTCCGAATGCTCCGATGTCGATGCCGCAAACGAGGTCATTGTCGCTGAACGAAAGGCGAAGGGTCCGGACATCGGTCTGATCGAGCGTCACGGTGCCAGTTGTGCTCGTACTTCCGTTGTTGATCTGTACGCCGCTGATTCGGTACCCAGTGATGGCCGACTCTCCGAGGAAGGACCCAATGTCGGCTGACACAAAGCCACACGTCGGATCGGTGAGCGAGTCTGCGGTCGCGTAGTCGCCGATTTGCAACGCAGCCATGAACTCGTTGGACCGGTCGATCTCGCCCTTTGCGCCCAGGAACAACGCACCAACACATCCGCCGATGAGCAGCATCGGGAGCCCAATGATCAGGACGAGTTTGAGCCAGGCTGGCATCCCCTTCTTGTTCTCACTGCCGATCGTTCCGTTTCCGGGATGGTGCGGGGCTGCGGTGTACGGCGGGGGTGGCGAGTACGGGGGAACGCCTTGATGCTGCGGAGCGCCCGGATACTGATGCTGCGGAGCGCCCGGAGGCTGGGGCATCCCGGGAGGCTGAGGCGCCCCTGGGATTGGCTGCCCCGCCCCAGGTTGTTGTGGCGGGCTTTGGTATCCCGGCTGCTGAGGCGGTCGGGGCGGCGGCCCGATTTGCTGGTTCGGATCGTATGGGGTTCCCTCACTCATGTGAGCAAGGTAGACGGCGTCCGTAACCGGCGACCTCCGTCAGGTCGATTGGGGTGCGGCCAGTCGAGCTCGGGTGAGAAAAGCGGTGTGGGCGACCATGCGATGATCAGGGCGCACCGACTGTCCTTCGATGTGCCATGAACGATTGAGCACTTCCATTGTCTTGCCTTCGACGAAGCCGTGAAGCGTGAGTGCATCCCGCACCTTCATGGCCTGGGTGATCGATGGTGTGTACGCAACGAACACTCCGCCAGGACGCATGCTCACCGCGAGGTGGGGAACAACCTGCCAAGGTTCGGGAAGATCGAGCACGACTCGATCAATGTCTTCGAGATCAAGCGGCTCGTACGCGCTGCGAATGTGGAGGTCATAGCGCTCCATGGCTTCAGCTCCCAGGAAGCCGGAGATGTTCTTCTCCGCTCGAGAAGCGAAGTCTTCTCGGACTTCGTAACCCGTCACATGGGCGCCCGCTCGGAGAAGTCCCATGGACATGGCACCCGATCCGATTCCGGACTCGAAGACCCGGTGCCCTGGGGCGATGTCCGCGAGGATCAGGATCGGGGCAATGTCTTTCGGGTAGATGACCTGGGCACCCCGCGGCATCGAGAGCACGTAGTCCTCGAAGGTCGGCCGCATTGCTCGGAAGCGTTGCCCCTTGGTTGACTGGACTGAACACCCTTCGTCGTTGCCGATCAATTCGGAGTGGTCCAGCACCCCGGAGTGAGAGTGAAAGGCATCGTCTTCAGCGAGTGTGATCAGGTACCGACGACTCTTGTTGTCGGTGAGGAGCACGAGGTCTCCAGCGACGAAGGGGCCGTGGGGCGGCCGTTCATCGGTGGACAGCGTGTTGTTCGTAGTCATCGTCGTCTCGTCTTCAGAAGTTCGACCGGCACGGGCTCAGCAGCCGCCGATCGCTGAGACAGCCGACAGAAAGCGCACGTAGCTGCTCCGGAAGGATCACCGTTTGTTGGTGACCCGCAGGTGTCGCAGGGTATGAGCGAAGTGTTCGCCTCCCCCGCTTCGCCCTCGGGAGCCGGCCGTGTGGCGAACAGGTCAACGGCTTCTCGCAGGTACCCGAAGTAGAAGGCCTGCTTCATGCCGGGGGATGCTTCTTCTGCGGCCCCGAGCGCGTTCTTGTATTCGAGATGACGGTTTCCGACGGCCATCGGACACTCGTCCACTTGATAGTCGATGCCTCGGAGCACGCAATACGCCGCGGTTTCGCGCTCGGACAAGCGAACCAGCGGCTTTGCCTTCTTCGGGAATCCATTCCCGGCAGCCAGCATCGGGCGCTGTCGAGCGAGATAGTCGACCTGCCATCGCATGACGTTGCCATAGAGAACCGCAGCTTCATCGTCGAGGTTGTGACCCGTGAGCAGCACGTCGTACGCGCCGTCGCGAGCCGCAGCGTCAAACAGGTGTCGCTTGGACAGGCCGCACGCCGAACACGGAGTGCGACCAGTAGCCACTGATGCTGTCGGAACGTCGTATCCGTGAGTGGCTCGCAAGTCGACTTCGATGAGTTTCGCACCGCGGGGTTCGGCGAAGGCCTCGAAGAACGAGCGCACATAGTCGCCGGAGACATCTGAGTAGTCACCAATGCCAAGTCCGACATAGAGGCCGTCGACATCCCAGCCGAGCTCGAGAAGAATGTCCCACAGGGCCAAGCTGTCCTTGCCACCGGACACCGCGACAAGAAGTCGATCGCCTTGGTGTGCCATCTCGAACTCTTTGATGGTCTTGGTCGCTTGATCGCGGCAGTACCGCATGAAGTGGTCACTGCAGAAGTTGGCGTTATGACGACGTATGTCGATAACTGCCGGTTCCCGGCACACCCGACACTTCACGTCAGCCTCCAGAGATCACGGGCCGAACTTCGACCTCTGCGTCCGCACTGAGCATTGCATCTCCAGGGACCAGCGTGCCGTTCTGAATCACCAAGACCGATTCGCGCGAAACGTCCAACTGTCGCAAGAGTTTGACGACGGACATCGGGCCGTCGATCTCGATGGTCTTTGTCGGATTTCGTAGATGCACGCGCATAAGAAGAAGGCAGTTCGTAGGAGCCAGGCGACCCGAGTCAGACGGACGTGCGACGGCGCTGGCGGCGGGGAACCCGCGTGGCCTTGCGATACGCCTTGGCCTCAGATTTCGCGGCCTTCTTCAATTTCTTGTCGAGCTTCTGGTGCTGCTTGCTGCTTGACTTCGCGGCCTTGACCGCCAACTTGTCGTCCTTGGCCGCGACCTTCTCGAGCTTCATCTGCTCTTTGTGTGTGATCGGCAGATGCTCGATGAGAATCTTGTCACCTGGCTTGGTGTTCGACAGGTCGATGATCTCGCGACGGCCAGTTTGTGAGCTGACAAAGCGCCAGAGGGCCATTGCCCCCGAGGTGAAAATCCAGCTCTTGGCCGGACCACCGATTGCGCGTTGAATGCCCAGCGTGAGAAGACGCTGCAGCATCAGAGGCGACGGATTTCGAGCACCGTGCTCTTCTTGCGGCCGGCATTGCGCCCGAGGACGTAAATGATGAGCAGCAGCAAGGCGCTGACCGCACCACCAGCGACGAGCGCCTTTTTCTTGCCGTCTTCGGCGACGGTGTCGACCTGGCCTTGGACGTCGCGGAACTTGGCCTCGATGTCGGACGGGGAAATCTTCTCGGTATCACTCATGACAACACTCGCTTCTTGGCCCGGAGGAACAGCATTACGATCACGCCCGCAAGGAGCAAGAGGACGAGGATGGCAACCACGTACGGGATCATCGACCACCCGCCGCCACCGTCGAACTGATCGCCCGTCTCGCTCTGCATCAGTCGGAGGACCCCGAGTCCGAGGAAGAAGATTCCCAGGAACAAAGAAAAGGATCCGGCGAGGCCGAGACCGAGATATTTTCCGAGCGCCTTGAGCGGCTCGACAGTTTCCTGTTTGGCGTAGGACACCAGCATCTTTTGAAGATCCTGGGCCTCCTCCATTGGGTTCGGCTTCGCCACCGCTGTCCTGCCTTTCGCTGCGGACTAGATCTGCTGGACCGACGGCAGTGTAGGCCGTCCGCTCGCATGCTCACGCAGTCATTGATGGACCGATCGCTCCGTGGCGACCGAGCCCCGTGATGTCAGTCGGTCCCAAGGCGGAATTGGAGCATCTCGATCACTCCGTCGAGCATGCCGTTCAGGAGGTTGAGTCGAGTGTTGGGGTCCGGAGCGGAGAGCAGATCGAACTGATCCATCTGAGTCAACGGAGCCAATGCGGACAACTGAAAACTCGCGAGCTCTGGGTCCTCGGGGCGTTCCGGAATGTCGCCGACCTGGTACCCGAGTTGGCTTGCAAGAGATGAAATCGTTCCGAATCTCTCCAACACCGTGCCGATGGATGCATCGATCCCGTCGCCTGCGGGAGCATCGTGAAGCATGGAGATTTCAGCGATCGGATACGGATCATCTTCAAGCCACGTCGTGACGGTGAATCGTCGAGTACCAACGCAGACAAGGCCCCACCTTCCGTCGTCGTACTCCTCGGACTCCATGACTTGGGCAACGGTGCCGATCTTGGCCCGCACGTCGTCTCCCCCGACCTCGAAGCCCTTCTCGATCAGTACAACGCCGAATTCAGGAGGTTGATCGACGACTTGGAACGTGACGACGTCGTGGGCGAGCGCCCGATAACGCGGCTCGAAGATGTGCAAGGGCAGGACCTGCCCAGGAAAGAGCACTGACCCGAGCGGAAACTGGGGCATCGAGGTGGTCACGGTGTGGTGGCGACAGACGGGGCGGGGCCGAGTTCGGCCAGCGTTGGCCCGCTGGGGTAGGTCGCCAACTGTTCGACGAATGGTTCCTGAAGGGATCGCAGTTCTTCGTTGATGCCAGCCAACTCACCGTTGGCCACATAGGTGAAGATCACGAACGAACCAGGTTCGCTCGGCGACTCGACGTACCCAGAGAGGGCGGTCACGCTGTTCAGCGTCCCCGTTTTGGCGAAGACCTGCCCGGTCGCTGCGGACTCCACGTGTCGTCCTTGAAGACTGCCTCGCTCGCCGCCGATACTTAGCGAGCGGGCGAAGTCCGAATCATGCCCGGCACTTCGCAAGAGATCGCTGAGGAGCCGACAGGTGAGCTGATTGGACTCGGCAAGCCCCGAACCATCGTCGACGACGACACTGGTTGTGTCGATCTCGTAGACCGGATCAGCGAGGATGGACAACACGGCGTCGGCTCCCGCTCGCGTCGATCCAACGCCGGTTGTTGCTCGTCCGAGATGCTTGACCAGAATCTCAGCGCCGTAGTTGTTGCTATAGCTGTTCACGTGGGTGACGACTTCGACCAGTGCTGGCGAGGTGACGCTGGCGATCTGGGTTGAAGAAGCAGGAGCGACGCCCGTTGCGGCAGGACCAACAGTCACGCCTCGCTCGGTCAGCAGCTGGCCGAGGACGTTTGCAGCCTGCGTCGCTGGTTCTTCGGCCGCCGATCGGTTGATTGCACTGGTGTAGATCTCGGGCCAGGACACGTGGCCCTCGTTGACCGCCAACGCAGAAAGGGGACCCGACTGGCGCTGGTCGATGAGGCGCTGAGCCCACGGTCCGGTCCGTTCAGAATCGAAATAGGACTCATCGCCGATGATCGTGCCATTCACGCGGACTATGCCTGCGTCGACAACGGCGTCGGCAAGATCTTCCAAGCGGGTGTGAAACCGACCAGAGGTCTCGTCGTACTGGGACCGCCAGGCCTCCGTGGAGAGAAACGGATCGCCGCCGCCGACGAGGTACAGATTTCCTTCGAGCGTCCCGTCGGTCACCGCGCCATCGATCCGGACCGTTGTGATGAAGCGGTGATCGGGGCCGAGTTGAGCCAGAGCAGCGAAGGTGGTGAGGAGCTTTTGATTGGAAGCGGGAACGAGCGGAGTGGCTTCCCCCGATTCGCGGATGAGACGATCGTTGGCTTCGACGGTGACACAAGCAGAGAAGCCAGCCGACCCATCGACGATCGCCGACACCGCTGGCGCCAACGCGTCGTCGATGACGGGCGCTCGCAAGGTCGCTGGGGCGCGACGGGCCGACAGAATCGGCGTATCGAGCTGTTGCTCGTAGACGACTGGTGTGGTGCTGGCCTCGTCAGTGTCTGCGATCTTGGCGGTCTGCCACGCCGCAATCGCGATCACGATCACGACGACAAGCGGCAACCAGCGACGGAGGAATCTGGCCGAACTCATGGAGCGGTCAGACTAGTCCCCCGCTCCTCAACTCGTGAGGAACCGTTGGTAACGCCACATCTGTTCGAGCGCTGTCACGGCCCGGTTGCCTGAGCCGTAACAGAGCCGACCGGTTGCTCTGACCGCGGCAGGCCCGGCATTGTCCGGATCGGCCGTGCCAAGCTCGGTCGCGGTGAGAATGGGTTTTCCGGTAGCGGCGGAAATCTCCGCCGCAGCGGAAGCGAATCGTTGATCCTGGCGTTCGTGGTACTCGACGATGCGCTCCAGGCCGTGGTCGGGATAGAACGCTCCCTCTTTCATCATTCTTGCTTGGTTCGACTGGATGCCAAGGCCCAGGTAGACGATGGCATCGACCGATTCGTGCTTGGCGATCATCTCCATCACCTCCGGAATGGTGTCCCGAGTTTCCCCGCCTGCCATGTCGACAGGATTGTTTCTGCTCCAGCGAGGAGGAAGTTTGGTGTCGATTTCCGCCAGAAGGTCCTCGGGAAGCGTGATGAGTTCGAGTTCGCTCGAATGAATGGCGTCGGCGGTAACGACACCCCAACCTCCGGCGGTCGTGACGACGACAACCCGGTTGCCCTTGGGAAGCGGTTGGGTCGCGAAGCTCGCCGCGGCCTCGAATGCCGCTTCGACGTTTAGCGAGCGAACGACGCCTGCTTGGCGCATGGCGCCGTCGAAAACCCGGTCATCTGAGGCCAAGCTCCCGGTGTGGCTTGCAGCTGCTCGGGCTCCTCCGGCCGTTGCTCCGCCTTTGACGACGACGATCGGCATGTCGGGCGTGATCGCTCGCATCCGCTCGTAGAAGCCGCGACCGTCCTGGATCCCCTCGACATATGCCAGGCCAACCTTGGTTGCGGCATCGGTCGAGTAGTACTCGAGAAAGTCCGGGACGTTCACCGATGCTGCGTTGCCGGCGCTCACTGCTCGACTGATTCCCACCCCGGTCTGGCGCGACCAGTTGAGGAACGACGACACGAAGTTTCCGGACTGGCTCGCCACCCCGATCTCTCCTGCGGGCGGATACGGGGCAACGATCTGCGCGCATAGTTTCGCCGGAGTCGACACCACTCCCTGTCCGTTCGGGCCGGCCAAGAGGATGTCGAGTTCGTCCGCGAGCGCAACAAGCTCGGTCTGAGCGGCGACACCCTCGTCGCCCGCCTCGGCATATCCGGCTGAGGTCAGAAACGCCGCCTTGATTCCCTTGCGGGCACAGGCTCGCAGCAGATCGAGATTTGTCGAGGCTGGCGTGCAAACGAAAACCAAGTCGATTCGGCCTTCGGGCAGTTCGTCGATCGTGGCGACGGTCTGGATGCCGAGCACCTCGCTGGCATCTCGGTTCGTTGCGTGAACTTCGCCTTCGTATCCGGAGGCGAGAACGTTGTGGAGGCTGACGAAACCAAACTTGCCAGGGTGTGTGGACGCTCCGGCAACGACGATGCCGCGCGGATTGAAAAGGGCGTCGAAGTGTTCTTGGCTCATCATCAGGCGTCGGCTCCGGAGCTGGCTTCAACAAGTGCATCAACCGCGACGGGTTTGCCGTCAACGATCAAGATTGGATTGAGGTCGATCGACAGGACACTCGGCTCGGCAGCGACAACGGCAGACAGGCCGAGTAACACCGCGGCAAGCGCCTCGCGGTCGACCGCTGGCTCACCTCGAAACTCTCCGAGCAAGTCGCTGGTTGCGAGATCATCGATCATCTGGTGGGCATCGCGTGCGGTGATCGGAGCCAATCGAATCGCGACGTCGGCGATGGCCTCGGCGAGAATCCCGCCCACACCGAGAAGAATCGTCGGTCCAAACTGCTCGTCGGTGGAGACGCCACAGATGAACTCTCGATTCGACTTCACCATGGGGGCAACGAGCACCGACACTTCGCCGTCCTCGGGAGTCGCGGCGGCCAGCAACGTAGTTGCGGCTGCCTGAACCGCTGACTCGTCGGCGAGATTGAGCTTGACGAGGCCTCGTTCGGTCTTGTGAGCGATCGCATCGCCATTGAGCTTGAGCACGACCGGATACCCGAGATCGTTCGCCGCAGCCACTGCAGCGCTCACATCAGCGGTGCTGCGTTCGTCGAGAAAGGGAATGCCGTGGGGCGCTAGCAGCGCCTTCGAGGCTTCTTCGGACAGAGTCCGTGAGTCAGAAAGACGGGAGTTCACTCGCCGAGCTTAAGGCGCCTCGCGACGACCGACCAATGGATGCTGAAGGGCGCCGTTGGCTCAGGGCTCGAGGGCGGACCGCATGAAGGCCTTGAGGTGATCGAATCTCGCTTCGAGCGATTCGACACTGAATGGGTCACGATCCAGCAAGCCGAGCACCATCGTGTGATCGGAGAAGTAGGTGAGTAACGCGCCGTAGCCGGTGATCACAAGTTGTTCTGCATCTTGGCGTTTGAAGACGCCGGCATCCATCTCTCGCTCGAAGAAGGCAACGGACCGCAAGAAGAACGGTCGGAGCGCCGTGCCGAGGTTGTAGCCGAGGTGCTTGTCGTCGCTCAGCGCTTCTCGTCGGACAATGGTGACAACCGCTGGGTTGAGTCGGAAAAATTCGAAGGAGGCTTCGAGGACCCAATCGACGAGATCCCATCCGTTGAGATCATTGCCGAGCGCCTGCTCGATTCGCAGACCCCACTCGGTGAGCGCATGCTCCAGGACTTCGCGATAAATCGCCTCTTTGTTCGGGAAGTAGTGCAGCAGGCTCGGTCGCCGGATTCCGACGCCCGCGGCAATGTCATTGAGCGAGGTTCCGTCGAAGCCTTGGTTGGCGAAGCACTCTCGGGCCTCTCGTAGAAGCAGGTCCCTCGTGCTGAGTTCAGGCACAGCGGCTGAGCCTAGCTAGGTTCGGGAGATGGAGATCATTGCCGCCCTGTTCATGGATGACATCGAGCTGCGTTCCGTCCCGGGTCCATCGACCAGAATCGACCTGGGGGGAATCCAATTCTCCGCTCCGGCGCCGGGGCCGCTCCCCGTCACCGTCGGCCCGCACCTCGTTGTTTTGGTGTGGAACCCGCCGGGAGAGAATGCGCTGGCTGCGTTGGAGGTTGTCTTTCACCCGTTGGGAGTCGATCCCGCTGATGGAGCAGAACCACTGGCACGCAATGTCCAGCCGCTCGAGATTGAGCCAACGAAGTTCAACTATCGGCTTGTTCGAGCTGAAATTCCGTTCGAAGAGCCTGGAACCGTCGTCGCCCATTGCAAGATCGACAATGGCCCGACGCGGATCGTTCCTTACACGTTGCTCCCGCCGGTTGCCTGATGTTTTTTGGTGACACCCGGAGCGCCTCGGGGCTTTCGACCCACCCCGATCCAGCAGTCGCTGCTGGTGAGGCCATTGGGGCGGTCGTCGAGCAGATCGGCACGGATCCAGACCTCGTCACGATCTTCGTTTCCGGATCTACGATTGCTTCGCTCGACGACATTCTCGACGCCGCCCAGGCCCTTTTGTCCCCCCATGTGCTGGTGGGATGCAGTGCGGCAGGAGTTCTCGGTGGCTCCGAAGAGGTCGAAACCGGAACCGGACTTGTTGTGTGGGCCGGCCGCGTTCCGGAGGACTACGACCGATCGTCGCTCCAACCTGTTCGACTCGAGGCCCCGGCTGAGGGCGCTGGCGGCGTCGCAAGCACCATTCTCGGTATGCCGTCGCTGTCTGATGATTCGGCGTTGCTGTTGTTGGCCGACCCGTTCTCCTTTCCCGCCGATCGATTTCTCGAAGAACTGGCCTCGGTGGCCCCCGGCGTCCCGGTGATTGGTGGACTGGCCTCTGCAGGTCGAGCGCCCGGTGAGAATCGTCTCGTCGTCAACGGAACGGTTCACTCTTCGGGCGCGGTGGGCGTTGTCTTGCCGGCCGAGCTCATTCAGCTGACCGTGAGTCAGGGATGTCGGCCGATCGGCAAACCCTGGGTTGTGACCAAGGGCCACGGCAATCTGATCGTCGAGTTGGCCGGAAGGCCCGCGCTCCAGCGAGTGCGCGAAATGATCGACGAACTGGAACCCGAAGATCGTGCGTTGGCGGCGCAGGGTTTCCACGCTGGGTTCGTGGCGAACGAGCAGCGCGAGCGATTCCACACCGGTGACTTTCTGATCCGCGGTGTGATGGGAGCGGATCGAGAGACAGGCGCCGTTGCCGTCGGGGCGAACGTGACCGTCGGACAGGTTGTCCAATTCCAAGTGCGCGATGCGATTTCGGCCTCCGGTGAGCTCCGTCGATTGCTGCCGCCCGAGGCAGAGGGCGCTCTAGTTTTCACCTGTAACGGGAGAGGTTCTCATCTCTTCGCCGAGCCCAGCCACGATGCTGCCATGATCGAAGAACTGGCGCGGGGCGGTGTTGCCGGGATGTTCTGTGCCGGTGAGTTGGGGCCCGTCGGAACGGCCAACACCCTGCATGGATTTACTGCGTCCGTTTTGTGGTGGCGCTGACCGGGTACGGTCAACGCTTCGGGCTCACATCCAGGGGTTGAACAGTGACGCGAGATGTCGACAGTGATCTTGAAAAGCGCGGCGTTGACGTCGTGCGAGCGCTTGGGATGGACGGGCCCCATGCGGCGAGCTCTGGCCACCAGGGAACAGCGATGGCGTTGGCCCCGCTGGCGCATGTGCTGTATTCCCGGGTTCTCAAGTACGACGCATCGGATCCCGAATGGGACGACCGAGATCGACTGATTCTTTCAGCTGGGCATGCGTCCATCCTGTTGTATTCGATGCTCTATCTCACGGGTCACGGGCTCGAGCTCGACGATCTGAAGAATTTCCGTCAGTGGGGTTCTGCAACCCCCGGTCACCCGGAGTTCGGTCATACCGCAGGCGTTGAGGTCACGACAGGCCCTCTCGGGCAGGGATTCGCAAACGGCGTTGGCATGGCGATTGCCGAACGAGCGCTGCGCTCGGAGTTCGGTGCCGAACTATGTGACCACCACACCTTCGTGATCTCGGGAGACGGTTGCTTGCAGGAAGGTGTGAGTCACGAGGCTGCATCGTTGGCGGGACACCTTGGACTCGGCCGGCTCGTCGTGATCTACGACGACAATCACGTGACCATCGATGGTCACACCGACATCTCGTACTCCGATGATGTCCCTGGTCGCTTTGCGGCGTACGGATGGGACGTCAACGACATCGGCGAGAAGTCCGAAGACTTGGACGCAATCGAAGCTGCGCTCACTCGCGCCAAAGGCGTAGAGGACAAGCCATCGATCGTCATCATCCGCAGCCGAATCGGATTTCCCTCTCCTGATTTCACTGATGCGCATGAGGCGCACGGCAATCCGTTCAACGACGAAACCATCGCTGCGACCAAAGAGGTCATGGGGCTGCCGGATGAGCCGTTCTGGGTGCCTGACGCCGTGCTCGCTCACTACCGGGAAGCCGGCGTTCGCGGATCTGCAGATCGCGAAGCCTGGGAAGCACGGGTTGCTGCTTCGGATCAAGCCGACGCATGGGCTGCCATCCAAGATCCATCACTGACCACGGGTTGGGTGGAGACACTGCCGACCTTTGAGCCTGGCGCGTCGATCGCGACCCGCAAGGCCAGCCAGGGAGTCC
>CALHCB010000083.1 GCA_937930695.1 uncultured Acidimicrobiales bacterium
GAAGGCACCGGATTGGCCGAAGACGGGCAGTACGAGAACAACGCAAACGTGAGCGGGAGTCCGTCACTTCCGGACCCTGACACCTGCGGCTGCGACCTCGACGACCCCACCACCTGGCCAGAAGACCCCACCCTCTTCGACGATCCGGTCGACGAGAACGGCGACCCGCTGCCACCCGTCACCGACGACGACCCCAGCCACTACTTCGGATTCTCCGGAGGCATCGACATCGAGAAATGGACCAACGGCGTCCAAGCCGACGCAGAACCAGGACCGGTCCTCAACGTTGGCGACACCGTGACCTGGACCTACGAAGTCACCAACACCTCGACCGCTGCGCTCGCGGACGTTTCGGTGACCGACTCCGAAGGCGTCACGGTGAGCTGCGACTCCGACAACGACGGTGCGTTTGACGACGGCAGCACCATCCCGCTGCTTCTTCCCGACGCATCCGTCACCTGCGAAGGCACCGGAACGGTCGAACCAGGCCAGTATCAGAATGATGGCGACACCTCGGGAAGCCCGGTCCTTCCGGATCCGGCAACCTGTGGCTGTGACCTCAATGACCCCACCACCTGGCCAGAAGACCCGACTCTCTTCGAGCCGGCGGTTGACGAGAACGGCGATCCTCTCGCTGAGGTGACGGACACCGATCCAAGCCACTATTTCGGCGACGACGGCCAGATCGACATCGAGAAGTTCACCAACGGCGTCCAGGCCGACAATCCTCCAGGCCCCGGCATCACCGTGGGCGAGACCGTTACCTGGACCTATGAAGTCACCAATAGCACCACATTGGCCATCATCGATGCGACAGTCACTGATGACCAAGGTGTCACGGTCGACTGTGACATTGACGGCGACGGTATCTTCGACGGAACCAACATCATTCCGTTGCTGATTCCTGCCGGGTCAGTGACCTGCCAGGGCGAAGGCATCGCTGTTGGCGGCCCCTATGCCAACGTTGGTGAGGTCACCGGCACACCGGTCCTCCCCGATCCGGACACCTGCGGCTGCAATCTCGACGACCCCGGCACCTGGCCAGAAGACCCGACTCTTTACACCGACCCGATCGACGAGAACGGTGACCCACTGCCGCCACTCACCGACGACGACCCCAGCCACTATTTCGGCGAGGACCCAGGGCTCGAGATCGAGAAGGCAACCAACTCTGTCGATGCTGATGTTGCGCCCGGTCCCGGGATCGCCGTTGGCGACGATGTGACGTGGACCTACGTCATCTCGAATACCGGATTCGCAGCCATCCGACCGGCGACGGTCACCGACTCTCAGGGTGTCGTTGTCGACTGCGACATCGACGGAGACGGCACCGTCGACGGAACGAACATCATTCCGTTGCTGATTCCGGGCCAGGAAGTCACCTGCCAGGGAACCGGCGCGGCGACGAGCGGCCAGTACCAGAACCAGGGAATCGTGTCCGGACCTCCGAGTGTTCCGGACCCCGCAACGTGCGAATGTGACCTCAATGACCCCACCACCTGGCCAGAAGACCCCGAGGGCTATGAGCCGCTGATCGATCCGACCACCGGAGAAATCGTCCCCGACCTCTTTGCCGAGGATCCGTCCCACTACTTCGGTACCGATGGCAGCATCGAACTGGAGAAGGCCACCAATGGCGAGGATGCCGATGCACCAAGCGGTCCAGAAATCGCTGCCGGTGCCCCCGTCACGTGGACCTATGTCGTCACCAACAACACGTCGGCACCCGTGCTCGACGCGACGGTTGGCGATGACCAAGGTGTTGCAATCGACTGTGGCGATGGAACCAACGTGATTGCGGTACTCCTCCCGGGGCAGTCTGCAACCTGCGAGGCGAGCGGAACGGCCACGTCCGGTCCCTACCGCAACATCGGTGATGTCACCGCTACGCCAGCGGGCCCCAATCCCGAGACTTGCGGTTGCGATCCGACGGATCCATCCACCTGGCCGCAAGACCCAACCGCTTACGATCCGCTTCTGGATCCAGCGACTGGTGAGCCTGTCAACCCCGTGACCGACGATGATCCATCCCACTACTACGGAATGCTCGTCGACCTCACGCTCGAGAAGAAGCTGATCAGTGCAACCCCAACGAGGGCAACCTTCGAATTCATCACGACGAGCAACGGGCCCGATATCGCCCGTGGCCCGATCGAGATTGTCGATGAGTTGCCGGTTGGTCTCAGCCTCGCCTCGTTCAGCGGCGCAGGTTGGTTCTGCTCGGCTCTGGGACAGACCGTGACCTGTTCACACCCCGCCGACTTGGCACCGACGCTGTCGACTCCTCCTTTGACCATCGAGACGAATATCACGGCTCCGGCCGGAACGAGTCTTGTGAACAATGCGTCGACTCGCTCAGAAACGCTCGGGAATGCGTCAGCGGAAACCGATCCGACCAACAACGATTCGACGGCCGAACTCGTCGTACCGACAACACCGAGTCCGTTGGCCTTCACCGGCTCGGAATCCAAGCGCACGACCTACGCGGCGCTTCTGATGATCCTGCTTGGCGGCATGCTGTTGTTCGCCTCTCGTTCGAAAAAGGAAGAAGAGCTCTCATGACCCGCCGAAATCGGATGCTCCCCGTCGTTGCGCTGACCCTCGCCATGCTCGGAGCCGGCTGTACGTCGGGCGACGACGAAGCAGAATCAGCCAACCCAGCCGTTGAGGAGTCAGCCAACGAGAACTCACCGACGGATGCTCCTTCGGAGCTTGCGACTACCGACGGATCCACCGAAAGTGGGGCAAGCAGCGATGGGGTTCCCGCTCCGGCAGACCTCGACGGCATCGAACAGCTTTGGCTCGACAACGGAACAGACCCCGAGCTCGCCAGTTGTTACCGAGGTGTGTTGGAAGATGCAGGCATCAGCGAAGTTGCAGACCTCAACGAGCTCGCACAGGTCATGAGCGACCTTGACGATCCGGCGCAGCAAGCCATCGCCGATTGCCTGGGTTGAGCTGCCTGGGTTGAGCTAGCTCGTCGACATCGTGAGCGAGCGAAGCCCTCGGATCACGAAGGTTGGGTGGTAGCTCGGCTCGTCGACGAGCTGCAGATTCGGGAAGCGATCGGCAAACCCGGACAGCGACCGGTTGAGTTCTTGGCGGGCCAGCGGTGCCCCGATACAGAAATGGATGCCGCCACCAAAACCGATGTGCGCCGGATCGTCCCGCCCGACGTCGAACACCTCCGGAGCATCAAACCGCCGAGGATCTCGCTGCGCGGATCCGAACAACATCGCAATCTCATCCCCGACGTTGAGAGGTTGGCCACCGATCTCGATCCCCGGCTCGAGCACCCAACGTTCGAACATCTGAAGCGGCGAGTCATAGCGCAGCAGCTCCTCGATCGCTGAGGAGACCGTGACGTCACCAGACGTGACTCGCTCCCATTGGGAGCGATGGTGCATGAGGGCCCGAAAGCCATTGCCGAGCGTGTTGACCGTCGCCTCGTGCCCCGCCTCGACCAACACCATCGTCGTCGAAATGATCTCGTCCTCGGTGAGTGACTCACCCTCATCCTCGACCCGAGCAAGCTCGGAGACGAGAAGACCATCTGGCTCCCGACGTTTCCGAGCGATCAAGTCACGGGTGTAGGCGATGTACTCACCTGCAGCGCGATCAGCGGCGATCTTGGTTTCTTCTGACGCCGTCAACTCGTACATCTTCACAATGGCGTGAGACCAGTCGAGCAACAGCTGGGTGTCGGACGTGGGAACCCCGAGCATCGAGCAGATCACGGCCACGGAATAGGGCTGGGCGTAGTCCGACAACAGATCGAAGGTGCCGAGTTCCTCACATCGATCGAGAAGTTCGTTGGAGAAACCCTCGATCGGCTCGGCGAGTTTGGCAACCGCCCGAGGTGTGAACACTTTGGCAATCAACCGACGGATTCGTGTGTGGTCCGGAGGCTCAAGACTCAGAAGCGACCACTGCTCGTGCTCGTTGAACCGAGTCCACCGAACATCCGGTGCGGTGCGTCCGAGTTCCTCATGACTGAACATGTGGGTGTAGCTGCGTCCGAACTTTCGATTCTTCAGCGCGGCCGAGACATCGTCGAATCGGGTGACCATCCACTGATTGGTCGACTCGTTCCAGAAGATGGGCGTTGCCTCCCGGAGCTCGGCCAGCACCGGATACGGATCGGCGATGAACGCAGCGTCGCCCGGGGCGAACTGTTCGAGAATGTCATCGAGAGCGCTCATCGGCCGAAGCCTATGTGCGAGCACGACAACGACCCGCAACGCCGCGAAGATGTCAGAATGATCGAGGGCACCCATCCGGCAGTGAGCATGGTGAGCGACCGTGCCGCCAACCATCGCGAGGCGGCTCGCTTTCGTTTGGCAACGGCACTCGACACCGACAACGTGGAGCTGACGGACGTTCAGTTGACCGAAGGTGTTGCCCGGAACTCCCGCCTGACCCTGAACTTTCATCCTGACCGGCGAACCAAACACGGCCGAACGGTGGCCGAGGGACTCCTTGAGAACGGCTTTTACCTACCGCAGAGCCACACGGGCGTATCGAACGGTCAGCGATATCCGATTGGCGCGGGCGGCCGAGCTCGCTGGGAGACCTCGATGTTTGGCAACACCTACGACGAAGAGCTTCTCAGTCGTCCGCTCTATGGGGCCTTGGATCTGACGTGGGACCCGCACGGAGGCTCACCCCGCTTCGGCTCGAGCTATCTCGTTCTCGAACAGCACTGCATGGCCCGGGCGACATTCTGCGTGGGCGATAGCCACAACAACCCCGCCGACCGAGGAACCATCGACAACTTCACATCGATTCTTGCCGGACTCTTCGAGCAAACTGCTCGACCCAACGGGGCACTCGACCGTGCGATTGGGGCGGACCAACTTCAACAAATGCTCAGGGGAGAGGTTCGGGCTGCGGAACCGGCTCGCCAACTCGATGGCTACGTCGAAGCGCAGTTCCACGGTGAGCTCTCGCTGCATCGTGATGTGCGAGCCATCGTGCTCGATCCCAGCTATCGGTCGACAGAAATCGAGACGGTGATGACCCGAGCAGCAAGTGAGTTCGACGCTGAGCTTCGCTGGCACGGCGGCTCGGAGTTGAGGGCCGAAGCAACTCCTGAGGACTTCAGAGGCCCGGATATGCCCGCCCTAGCGAGCGAAGTTGCCGATGCTGATGGTCTTGTCGACGCAGCCGCAATCGGTCGACGCCTCATCGCCGAGCCGGGGCTGTGCCCGTCAACCGAAACCGGACCGCTGCAGTCCCCACATTTCGGCGAACCGGCCTGGCGACGCCAACAGGTCTTCTTTGGGCCCTTGCTCGACGACACGACCGTTCTCGATGACGAGAATCCGATCAACGTCATTGAGCGTTGCCAAACGATGAGCGATCACAATCGCGGCTCGCCCTTCCCAGAGCTCGAGCAGTGACTCCTGAATCCGAGCCTCGGTCTCAGAATCGAGGGCAGACGTCGCCTCGTCGAGAATCACCACGTCCGCTTCCTTCAGGAAGGCTCGCGCGATAGCGATCCGCTGCCGCTGGCCGAGGCTGAGCTTGATGCCGCGTTCGCCGACCATGGTCTGGAAGCCATCGGGAAGCGACTCGATGAAGTCACCGATGTTCGCCTTCTGTGCAGCCAACCGAATCCGAGCGGGATCCGCTTCACCCGGTTCGGCATACCCGATGTTGTATTCGACCGTCTCCTGAAACAGCGACGTGTCTTGGGGAACATACGACTGAAGTTGAGCGAGTTCAGTGGGGCCAACGGGTCGACCATCGACGAGGACTTCACCGCTCGTTGGCCGGTAGAAGCCCAGCAATATCTTGATCAGCGTTGACTTGCCTTCGCCGCTGCGCCCGACAATTCCGAGACGTTCGCCCCGCTTCACTACAAAGCTCACGTCGTCCAGCACGAGACGGTCCGGTTCATCGGGGTACGCGAAGCGGAGGTTTCGCACCTCGAGGCTCTCGGTCATTCGACCCGGTCTTGACTCTTCGGAGTGTGCAACGTGACGATCGAGAGCGATCGGACCGAACGCAGGCTTCGACGGCGGCTCGGCAATGATGTTCCGGCCAGGGAACAGGTACGTGTACGCCTCTCGGAATCGGGCCGACTTGTCGATCCATTCGCCCAAGTTGTGCACGACGTTCCAATATTGGGCAGTGAAGTCAATCAGCACCGTGATCGAGACGACCATCGCGGTGAATGAAATCGCTCCTCGATCGAACTGCCACCAGCTGAACCCCATCACGGCAGCCCACAGGATCCCACGAATCAACATCGAAGAGACCGCCCAATAGGAGGACAGCGCATATCCGAATCGAATGTCGTCGCGGATCAGGCCATCAAGCTGGCGATCGTTGCGATCCACCTCCTTGCGTTGTGCTCGGAAGGAGAAGACATTGACGAAGTTCGAATACGAGTCGAACACCCGGCCGGTGTTCGTTGCGGTTTCGCTCGTGAGATGTCGTTGACGAGCGTTGACCGGTCCGGCAACCAAGGCGAGCAACACAGCGGAGCCAACGAGAAAAACCGCATAGACCGCTGCGTTACCCGCTGCTGTCTGCCAGAGAAGGACGACGTAGACCGGGATGGAAGCCAGCACCGGCAGAAACCCGTAGTGCGCTGCGTCCCACAGCACTTGGGTGTGGTTTCGCAGATCGTTGACATAGCTGGCCACCTTCCCGGAAGGACGATTGACGAAGTGTTCGTAATCCTCTGACCACACCGTGTTGAACGCGGCACGCTTGAACTCGTAGGTGAGCGGATTGATCTTGAGAGCGACGTAGAAGTCACACGTCGTCCAGAGCAAGAAGTGGACAAAGCCCGTGGCAAAGAGCAGCCCGAGATATACGCCCACGCGGTCTGGTTCATCGATTGACGTCGCCAGTTGAGCGAGAAAATACGGGTGCAGCGCTGGAAGAGCTGAAGCGAGGGTCCGAAGGATCGTCGCGATAGCCATCTGACCGCGATGCATCCCGATAAGCGAACGCAGTGCAGCAAACGACTGGTCGTCCCCGCCTGCGGAGCGACGTGCCACACCAGCCATACGCTCAACCTAGTGGCCAGCGGCTCAGCAGTCGGCCGATTTCGCGGCCAGGAGTGTTGTGACCAGGAGCCGGGCTAGATGCCCTTGCCCAGTTTGTGAGCCGCCTTGAGAACCTGGCCGGCTGGAAGACCAGCAGCGACGAGCAGGGCTACGGGCCAACGCTTCTCGGTCGGCTTCAACTTGATGATCTCGGTCACGGTCTTGAGCGCACGCCGGCGATCTTTCATGGCCGCTTGAGCCACCGCTTGTTGACCACGAATCCGGGCGAGGCCCTCAGGGTGGTCGTGGAATTCTGGATACTTATTGACCAAGAATTCGAGTGCGGTATCGATGACCTTCCACTTCTCGAAGAAGAAGGAAGCACCATGCCAATGCACCCGAATGAGCGGCTTGGGCGCTACGGCGAACGGCGACAGCCTGGCTGCTCGGAGCAGCCAGTCGTAGTCCTCCGCGTACCCACCAGGAATGGTTTCGTCGACATCACCGAGTTCGGCAATCAGCTCAGCCGAGGCGAGCGTGGCAGAAGGGTGTACATCGGTCATGCGATCGTTGAGAAAGCCGGAGAAGGTCAGCTTCGATGGATCAGGGATCCGCTCGATGTCGTCACCCTCGTAGTGGATGAAGATGCCGGTGGTGGCAACGCGAGCTCCGGGAGTGGCCTTCAGCGCCTCGAACTGGCCAGCGAGTTTCCCCGGCAACCATTCGTCATCGTCGTCACAGAATGCGATCCACGGGTGCGTCGCTTTGGCCACACCGGTGTTGCGTGCCCCAGCGAGGCCCTTGCTGTGATCATTGGTGATCACGACGATTCTTCGCTCGAAGCCATCGACGACCTCTTCGAGTTCCAGACTCCGGTCAGGCGCGTCGTTGTCGAACACGATCACGATTTCGATATCAGCGCCATGGTTTTGGCTCAGGACTCCGTCGATCGCTCGACGAAGAAGCTCTGGTCGGTCCAGTGTCGCGATGACGGTGGAGACAGCGTTGTCAGGATTCCCGGCCATATCAGTTCTTGAATCCGTCGTGGACCGTCAATGATGGCGAGGCGACACGTTCAATCGGCGTCTCGATGCCCAAGATTTCATCGACCACTCGACCGAACGTCGCAACGCCAATGGGCACGCTCTTTTGTTCGATCGGAAGATTCATCGACGCCGGATTCTTGAGTGCTGCATCGATGGCCGCAAAGAATTCGGTCTCGGTCCAGACGACGACAGCCATTTTCTGCTCGTCAAGGTGCCGGGCAAACCGCATCTGGTGACCATCAACGTGCTCAGACAGTTCTGGATTGCGGGGGACCACAATCGGTTTGCGTCCGGCCGCTCTGGCATCCATCACGGTTGAGGGACCACCGTGGCAGATCACCACAGATGACTGGGAGAACAAGCGCCGAAGCTCGTCGTGAGGAATGAGCTCATGGCTCTCGATGTCTCGCGGCTCACTCGAGGTGCCGCGCTGCACGACGAACTTCAGGTCAGGGTGCTGGGCGACGTAGTGCTCGACCCAGCGAACCATGCGATCAAATCGATGGTGATCTGTTCCAACCGACACGACAATCAGCCGTTCGGGAACAGAGTTATACATAGCCGCGGTCATCAGTACACCAGTCCTGTCAATTCGCTACCGGGGTACAGGTTTTGCTGCTCGGGCCACTGCACACAGAACTTGGAGGCCAAGGGGGCGCAAAGCTTGCCGGTGAGTGTCTTTGAGTCCACTCGGTCGTAGACCTCGAGGTACACCGTAGGAATCTTGTTCTTTTTCGCAATGACGAAGAACGGCACCGCCACACCTGCCCCGTTTGAAATCACTACATCCGGACGCCACGTATTGATGACGTTCTGCGCCAGCCGAAAGTTGCGGATTGTGTTGGGAATACTACGCGTAGTGGGATAGTGGGCCGCAATGAGTTCTTCTCCCTCGAGCTTCGATCTCGCATCGGAGATGTCGAAGGTCACCCAGCGGCGCTCGTGGCTCACCCACCAGGGGCGCAGCTGAAGAAGCTGACTGAGGTGCCCGCCGGCAGAGCACACGAAAAGAACCCGGCGTCTATCCGCCGCGTCGAAAATGGTGTCATGGGTGTTCGCCGCGTCACTCATGCCAGGCGCTCAAATCCGTCGTCTTCGCATTGCGCCAAGAGTGCATCAGCCGCGCCATCGACGTCGGAGCCCGCGTCGAGTGCATCGACCAGCCCCTGGCCCGCCGAGACATAGTCGTTCAATCCTGTGGAAATTGCCATAGTCGCACCATCCCGGAGGCGTTCAGACCCATCGTTGCCACCGAGTAGAGCGAGGTATCCGAGCTCAACGGTTGCACAGGCGAGGGCGGAATCTTGCTCCTGGAGGGGTTGTTCAGTATCGCCATTCACAGGAGTTTCGGTTGTTTCGGTTGCAGCTGCGGTGGTAGTCGCCCCGGCAGCAGTAGTTGTTGTTTCGCCATCCTCACCCGGTGGCACGATGGTTGCCAGAGTGGTTCCGGGTGCGACAGTCGTCGTCGGAGCATCGTCATCGGGTTCGTCAGGGAACCCGTCGGGATCGCCGTCGTCGTCGGCATCGGGCTCAGGAACCGTGATCGGTTCGTCATAGGGCAGAAGTTCAACGGTTTCGGTGGTCGTACTCTCCAACACATCCGTCCCAACAACCCCATTTTCGGGAGTTGCTGAATCACTGCCGGTACAGGCCGATACGAAGAGCATCGCCCCCAATCCAACGCCGGTGATCCGGCCCATCATTCGTTCTGTCGCCATTATCAATAACAATCGACATTTTTCCCGAAACATTGAGCCTCGGAGGCACAGTGACCCAAGAACTGGGGACATCTGAAGTGAACCCGGACGAATACGCCTGGCTTGGTGAGGTTCTTGGGGGTATTGGTGTAGGCCGACCGACCCAGTACCTGGTTCGGCCCAGCGTGGCCGAGCCTCAGTTGTTGCTGCCGCTTCAGCCTTCCAAGGTGACCGCAGCAGCGATGCGACGCCATCACGATGGGCGCGGTCCCAAAGAAAAGCTTGTCGGTCTGGCAGCAGAATTGGCAGCGCGGGCCGGACTTCTCAAGTACGCCGGTGGCGAAGTCCACGAGTTGGCACCATTCGGTCTGATTTCCCGGCTCGCCGACGAGCTCAACGAGCCTGATCTGATTGCAGCGATCAGCATCGGTCCGCGGCGCCGCAACCGCAAGCCAGTGATCCAGCTCCTCAAGCCGTCGGGAGACTCGGTCGGCTTCGTGAAGGTTGGCTGGTCTGGGCTTACACGAGAGCTCGTGTCGAACGAGGCTCATTGGCTTCGCGAGGTAGAAGGAAAGCTCCCGTCGCCGCTCGAGGCACCTCGCGTGTTGTTGCGCCACACCGATGAACACACGGACACCGTCGTCACCTCTCCCTTACCGATAAAGGCGGCTCTTCGGCCACCTCCCCCGATGACCGCTGCGCTCATGCTCGGTCTCGCTCGCTGCACAGGCTCTGACCAGGTGCCGGTCAGTGATTTGGGCACCGTCAGCGACATCGCAAACGCCGCCAAGGTGGGTCCCATCGACCTCCCGGCGCTGCTCGAACGCCATGGCCATGTCGAAGTCGAAGCGGGAATGTGGCACGGCGACCTCACGCCGTGGAATACCGCCACCGGCCCTGATGCGACACTGCTATGGGACTGGGAGTTTGCCGCTGGTCAGCGACCTGTCGGTTTCGATCTTCTCCACACCGCGTTCGAAAAGGTCCGCCGAGCGCAGGCCAACAACGAAGAAGCGGCGGTCAGAACGATCCTCAACGAAGCCTCGTCGATTCTTCGACCCGTGACCGGTCGCGCCGTTCCGCAACCTGTCGTGGACGCCTACTGCGATCTCTACTTGGCCGAGCTCATTGCCAGAGAGACTCGCTTGGCGGGCGAAGGATGGCGACCTGCGAACCTCGGCCCGCTCGATCAGGTTGCCGCCGAGGCCCTGCGCCGTCGCCTGGCAGCCTAAAGAGTTGCTTCTGACACCCTCACCGTGCGCGAGTTCGTGCCGATGAGAAGAGTGTGGTCGTGACCGACAAGCCAGCAGCGCCGCGCCAAACCGCAGGCGCCGCCTCGAGCCTCGCCATTCTCGGAGCCATCATCACCACCATCGCAAACTTTGCGATCGCCTTCCTGGTTTCTCGGGATTCGGCTGAACTGGCAGGCGTCTTCTTCATCGCCACCGCCATCGTGACGATTCTGGGCAACGCCGCCAGCCTGGGGACCATGACCGGTCTTGTCTATTTCATGCCGACGGAGCTCGGTCCCCGATCAGGTGGACCCCGCCCGCTCATCAGCATGGCACTCCGACCGGTAGGAGCAGCGTCCTTGCTGTTGACCCTCGGCTTGGTTGCACTCGCTGGCCCACTCGCTCAACTCGTTGCCGAAGATCGGGCTGACGACGTCTCGGCGATGCTGCGCATCTTGGCGCTCGCCGTTGTGCCCTGGGCTCTGACCGTTGGTCTACTCGGCGCCAGCCGCGGGCTCGGCTCGCATACCCCAACGGTGCTTGTGAGCCAAGTCGTTCGGCCGGGCCTCCAAATCCTGCTCCTTGGCGGCGTGTTCCTTCTCGACTCGCCCCCGATCTGGGCAATCGGCGTCGCCTGGGGTCTCCCGGTCGCAATTGGCGCTGTGCTGGCCGCAGTATTGGTCGGCAGACTCGGCGGCTGGGAGCGCGGAGACGGACGCCGGATGAAGTCCTCCGATTTCTGGTCGTATACCCGGCCGAGAGCCCTCTCAACCGCCCTGCAGATTGCACTCGAGCGAATTGATGTCGTGCTCGTCGGGGCGTTCGTCGGACTCGGGGCCGCTGGCGTCTACGGAGCGTTGACTCGCTTCATCACTGCGGGCAACTTCCTCATGTACAGCGTTGCGCAGGCGATCTCGCCGGGACTGCGCAGAGCGATCGCCAACGAGCAATGGGACAAGGCACGGAACGTACTGCAGAAGGCAACGGGCTGGCTCGTCCTCATCGCTTGGCCCTACTTCCTCGCCATCAGCCTGAAACCCGAACCGCTCGCCGAACTCCTCAGCAGCGGGTACGTCGACGATGCGTCGATCATGGGATTCCTCGCTATCGGCATGATGTTCAGCGCTCTCTCCGGACCGATCGAGCTCAATCTCTTGATGCTCGGACGCAGCGGGCTCGCCCTCATCGGCATCGTTGTCGCGATCGTCGCCGACGTACTTCTGCTCGGGATTCTCACTCCCTCACAAGGCCTTGCCGGCGCCGCGATCGCGTGGTCGGTAAGCGTTGCCGCTCAGAATCTGATCAACGCCTACTTCGTGCGTCGGGAAACAATCGAACGCGCCGAACGACCTCTCATCGCTCCGAGTAGCCGTGCACTCCTCGCGGGAGTCATCGCCATCGTCAGCGTGGTGCCGATCTCACTCGTCACGCCCAACTCATTCGTTGGTCTCGTGATCGTCGGCGTTGTCGCCGGTCCACTGACGATCGGTCTCGCTTTGGCGGCGGGACCTCGACTCGCTGTGCGCGAACTTCTTCCTGGTCGCTGACCTTCAACTGAAGTCGGCTTGCTCCGCCGCCATCTGCTGCCCAAAGAACGACTTGAATTCCGCTGAATCCCAAAGACGATGATCACCATCGCGATACGCCACGGCATTCCGCTGGTACGCCCACGCGTTCATCCGATTGGCCACGGTGTTGTCTCGCTCAGCAACGACCTTGCCAGGCGTTCCCATGATGATGGAGTTCGGCGGGTACTCCTTGCCTTCAGGAATAAAGGTTCCGCCGCCCACGATGGAACCCGCACCGATCACGGCGCCGTCCATGATCACCGCACCGATACCGATCAGACAATTGTCACCAATCGTGCAGCCGTGAAGCGTCACTCGATGAGTGATCGAGCAGAAGTCGCCAACAATGGTGGGGTGTGCGAACCCGACGTGAATCATCACGAAGTCCTGAATGTTGGTGTGTGACCCGATCGCAATGTGATCGTTCTCCGCTCTCATGGCCACGTTCAGCCATACGGAACTCTCGGATCCGATAGAGATCTTTCCGTAGAGCTGGGCCGATGGGTGCACGAACACGGAGGAGTCGATGTCTTGAAGATCCATGAAACTCGACGGTAGTTGCATCACCGCACGCGAGACTCATGGGGATGACTCGTGAGTTCGAGATCCCTCAAGTGGTTCAGAACAAGGCAGCCGCTGCTGGAGCCCAGGCTTGGCTCACCGAGCTCCCCGAACGAGTCGCTCACCTGGAACGGCTGTGGGATATCACGGTCGACAACGTGTACACCGAAGGAACTGAGGCGTTCGTCGCCGCGGCGCTCTGCTCCGACGGATCAACAGCTGTCCTGAAGGTAGCCATCCCGCGCCTCGACACTACCGAGGTACGTCACGAGGCAACGGTGCTTCGCCTCGCTGCAGGCGATGGCTGTGCTGCCCTCCTGGCTGAAGAGCCCGAGCATCACGCCCTCCTCATGGAACAACTCGGGCCGTCGCTGTTTGACCTCGACCTACCGGTCACAGCTCGCTGGGAGATCCTCTGCGACACCGCATCGCGACTCTGGCGAATCACCCCGGATGCAAGCTTGCCGACTGGCGCCGAGAAGGCTGCATGGCTTTCAGACGCCATCAGTTCGCGGTGGACGGATCTCGACCAACCCTGCTCAGAGCGGGCTGTGGAGGTCGCTCTCGCTGCCTCTGATCGTCGTCGTCTGGCACACGACGACGAACGCTCCGTACTCGTACACGGCGATGTACATCAATGGAATGTGTTGCAAGCCAGCGTTGGCTTCAAGTTGATCGACCCCGACGGGCTCTTCGCAGAGCCCGAATACGATCTCGGCGTCATCATGAGAGAAGACCCGATCGAGCTCATGGCCGACTCTGACCCGAGGCTTCGTGCTCGATGGTTGGCCCAGCGTTGTGAACTCGATGTCGAGGCCGTCTGGGATTGGGGCCTCATCGAGCGAGTCTCCACCGGCCTGCTGTGCGCAGAAATCAATCTGCAACCAGTTGGCCGCCAGATGCTCCGGGCGGCCGAATACGCCGCCGATGCCTAGCCTGACGAACGCCCGGCTGTTCGATGATGTCTCTGGTGAGACGTCAGCTGAGGTCGCGGACGAATTGGCCGAAGGCGTCGGCTGACTCGACGCTCGAGTCGTGGCTCCAAATACAGTTTGGCCAGGTTCCCCCTGGAGCGTTCACGTTGAACCAGGCAACGAACTCCAGGTCATCGGCGATCTCCGGGCGAGCCAACGTTGCGGCAGCATCGCGGAGCCAGTCCGCCTTGCGGTCGGGTTCGTTTCGATCCTCGGCCGACGCGAACTCGGGCAACGCAAGCGGCTTGTTGCGGTCCCTGGCGAAGTTCAGCGGTTCGACGAGCAGAGAATCCAGGTCGACCCAGGGTCGATCAGATCCTTGGCACGTATGCCAGTTGTACAGATCTGCACCGACGACATCAACGACATCATCACCCGGATACCAAAGCTCAGCGCGACCATCAGAGAAGGCTCCGGACGTCATGGTCCAGACGACGACCGTCTCTTCGCCGCCTCGCTCACGAAGCAGCTGCACAAAGCGACGCCACATCGCTACGTAGTCATCCGCATCACCATTGCGTGCCGAGTCGTTGGTCTCGGGTTCGTGATTGATCGTGACGTAAGTGCCGGGACCGACGTCGATCATGCGGTCGATCCACGCCACGAACTCTTCGTAGAGCTCATCACCTGGTTGAGCATCGGCCATGTCGCGCCACTGAATGACTCGACCGCCAGATGCGTTGGGCCGAACAGACATATGCAGGGTTCGACCAGCATCGAGCAGCGCTTGCTGGTCGGCGTTGGGAAAGACAGAGTCCCAACGAGAGAAGGTTCGGATCACTGGGAAACCGGCGCCCAGTTCGACCTCGAGGTCTCGTACGGTCGCTGCCCGACCCTCGGGGACCGCGATGCCAAGGACAACTCCTGGATCAACGTCGGAATCGGCAAGCGATGCTGGCGGGTCTGAACTGAGCAACGTCGTCGGCTGGTTAGAGGTCGTGGGCGTCGTGCTGGTTGAGGAGGTCACGCACGACGTCGCAGTCAACGCTCCGGCGCACAAAACCGAGAGCGCAAGTCGCCTCAAGACACGTCACTTTGCAGTCGAAGCGCGAGCGCGGCAGCAGCCATCATGGTGAACAACTGATGGGGCACATGTAAGTAGTAAGGCAGCTGGATCAGTCCCACGATGATCACGATGTGCGCCCACATGCCGGTGACCGTCGGCTGACGGCGAGTTCTCCAGGCCAGCGAGAGCAACGCCCCGATGTAGCCAATCGCGCCCACAAAGCCGTGAGAGAACATTACGAACCAGATTTGACCGTGGGTTCCCACCGACGGGAGGTTGCGATCGTTCGGTCGAGGTGCGCCCCATCCGAACACGGGGCGTTCCATGGTTCCCTCGATGGCGTCGAGGATCAGTTCAGTTCGGTCGCCGTCGGAGTGTCCGTTGTCGAGACGGCTCATGATGATGCCGCTGAGCGGCGTCACAACGATGGAGACGACGAAGAAGACGGCAACGAGAATCGAGTTCCGGACTGCTCGGCTTCCGCCTGCGACCCCGAATCGGAAGGCGGCATAGATGAGGCCAACACCAAGGCTCAGCCACAGACCACGGTTGAGTGAGATCACCGCCGGGACGACCGATGCGGCAAGCGTGACTTTGATAACGGTTTTCGAGAAACCAACCCGAGGTTCGTTGAGCGCCATGAGGCCGAACGGGGTCAGGAGGCCGAGCATCGAACCCCAACTATTGGTATAGGGGAACGGGGCTTTCGGTCGAGGAACCGGGAATCCGATGATGTCCTGAAGGTCGGCAAAGCTCGGCGTCACCAGCGTGTTGATGAGGTCGTTCTCTCGAAGTGCACCAGGGATGACGTATCCCATTGGAGCCAGGAAGGAGAGGTCGCCCACAAAGAACGCTAGGTATCCGCCAACGACGGTCGCGATCCAAAGCCACGTGAACGATCGGATCACGCTCCACGCCGGCAGACCTTTCCGACCGTTGAGGACGTAGAGCAAGGTGATGGTCGCAGCGACGTAATACCCGTACCGAAGGAGCCAGCCGGACAGACGCGGCACCGAATCGATACTGAACACCGACACGGCAGCAGCGGCAAGAAAAACGATCCACCAGCCAAAGCCTTTCGGGACCACGATGCCGCGACGACGGACAAGCGAAGCTGCCATCGGGGCGGCAAAGATCACCCAGGTGAAGCCGGCCAGTCCCAGAATGAACCAGAGCGGCGTGAGCGCGATCATGCCGGTGATCGGCCAAAGCGGAAGCGGAGCCTCTGCTTCTGGACGCAGAACTGACGGACGGAAGTGGCCCGCTGGTTCGGCGTGATCGGCTGACGGGCCGACGCTGTCGACCGCTGCGGTCATCAGGTCGGCGTGCTCTCCGCCACAATCGTGCCGACAACCTCAGCGCCAACACGGCGAAGTTGTTCGACCGAATCAGCGACGTCGGAGCGACTCGAACGACCGGGCTCGATGACGAGGACAACGCCCTCGCAAAGCCGCCCAAGATCGGCGGCGTCAGCAACGGCGAGAACGGGTGGAGCTTCCACAACCACCAAGTCATAACCGCCCTTGACCTGTGACAGGAATCGCCCAAGGGCGACGCTCTGAAGCAGGCGAGCGGGCTGTTGAACCGGGGAACCTGCGGGGATGATCCGCAGATTGGGCAGGTCGGGCGTCTGCTGCAGCGCGCCATCGACGGCCACCTGGCCAGCCAAGACGTCGCTGAGACCACGCACGTTCTCCAACCCGAAGCGGTCATGAAGGCTCGGCCGGCGCAGATCAGCACCGATAAGCAGCGTTCGCCGACCAGCGCGAGCGGCTGCGGTCGCCAAGTTGGCCGCCACAGTCGTCGTTGAGTGGGGGTTGTTGGTGCCGGTGACAAGAACAACGGTCTTGTCCGACTGGTCGAGATTGAACAACAAGCTGCCCTGAACTCGGCGGTACGCCTCGCCCGTTTCGGAGTTGAGCTCGGCGATGGCTTGATCACTGCCAAGACGGAAGATGCCACGACCCACCGGAACCGTACCCATAGGGCTGAGGTTCATTTGGGCGAGTTCGCTGGCGACGCTACGGAAACGATCGTCACGACGGTCAAGCATGAAGGCCACACCGAGGCCAGCAAGGGCACCGAGCATCAAGCCGCTCATTGGCCCAGCCAAGAACGGAAGTCCCGCTCGACCTTCTGGAACGTCGGCATCGTCGAGGACTTCTCCGGCGTTGATGCTAATCGCACTGATGTTGGCGAGTCGTGCACCAATTCCGGCGAGTTCTTCTCGCTTGGAGACGTCGCGGTAGCCGAGTGACTGACGCTCAGCGTCCGTGGTCGCTGCCGCAATCTCACGAGAGAGCGTGTCGAGTTCAACGATGAGCTCTTGCTCGCGCTCCAACAGCTGTTGACGGGCAAGTTCGGTACCAGCAAGGCCTTCGTCGCGCCGGAAGTCGAGGTAAGCGTGGGCCATCGACTGCGCAAGCTCCTGAGACCGTGCCGCGGTTCCAGCTGTGGCGGTGATCTCGAGCACCTGAGAGTCAGCGGGGATCGAGATGGTGATGTTCTCAACAATGTCGCGAGCGACTTCGGTGTCCACCACGAGGGTGTCGGCCAACATCTCCACCTCTGGGCTGTTGAGATCGCTGGTCTCCAGTTGGTCCGCAGCATCAAGCAGGGCCAAGGCTCGCTCGGCCACTCGCTGGGAGCCCGCGATCGCACGTTCTGTCGTGGTGTTGACCTGACGGCTCACGTCAAGGTTGGGATCGTCGCCCTGAGTCACGAGTGGGCGGACTTCGACGGTAGCGACAGACTCGTAGCTCGAGCCCTGCAATCCAATCAAAACCGACCCGAGCACGAGCCCGATGATCGACGCGACCGCAATAAGCGGCCACCATCGTTTCAACGCACTCGTGTACTCAGACACATCGACGACGGCTTCTCCGTCGAGCATGGCACAACCTCGTTCCTCGGTGCACCGCGAAAATCGGTCGCGGTGCGTCTTCACAAATCATCGGCCAAAGAGCTGATGAGCTGAGTTTTCTCCGAAGTTGGGCCCGATTGACCCCCCTCAAGCGCAGGGCGTTCCTTCCGGGCTCGGCCCAGGAACAATGCCGATGACCTCAGGTGTAGGCGCTTCGGTGACCGGAGCTGCGGTCGTGGGAGGCGCGGTGGTCGTTGGTGCGGCGATCGAGCCAGCGGGCAACGGGGTTTCGAGCAAACCGTCGAAATCGGTCCCTGTCACCAGGGCGACATCGGTGATCGTGGGGTCGAGTTCAAACACTGGAGCGACAACGAGGTGCACGGCAACACTTTCCGCCGCAGCTTCGAGCCCCGGGCCGTACAAGATCTTCGTCTGGCTGGTGGTCTCAGCATTGTCCTTCGAGGACACGATGAAGCCGCGAGTGCCGAGTTCAGAGGTGATCTCGCCCGCCTGCCCAGCGATTCGACTGCCGTTCAGAACGCGCATCTCGAATGCGGAAGAAGCAGTCGTTGGGACTGGTGTGCCATCGGATTCGAGCTGAGGTTCGATGCCGCGGAACAGATTGAGAATCGGCATGGCCTCTTCTTCGACCAGTCCGAGGACCGCTGCGTTGTTTGGCGCCCGAAAGTCATAGACAGGCAACGCGTGTCCTCGGATCTGGCCTTCTTCGACACTGGAGAAGATCGAAGCCAATTGCAGGAGGTCGTCGGCACTCACCGCTTGATCGAGCGCCAGGTTCTCACCACCAACGTCGAGGATGGAGTTGATCGTGCCGATCGAGGTGATGTCGAGTTCTGACGCAGCAACGGCTGCTACCCGGCTCAGAAAGTACTGCTGACGACTTGTTCGCCCCAGATCGCCCGTGCCGTCCAGCCGCCACTTCCCGTTGTCGAAGTATTCGAGATTGCGCCCACGAGCGAATGCCAGGGCTTGCGAACCGTCCAGGCTGTGACAGCCCGCCGAACTCACGTCGAGGCCAGATCCGGTGTCTCGCATCGGGCGGTCGAACCAGATCGGGACCCCTCCGAGCGTGTCGACAACGTCTTGGAAGCCGACGAAGTTGATCTCGGCATAGTGATTGATTTCGATACCGAAGTAGCTCTCGATGGTGTCAACCAACCGTTGGGCGCCGTTCTCGCCGTTGAACGCCGTGTTGATCCGGGACTCACCACCGGTCCCTGCGATGGGGACATAGAGATCTCGGGGAATCGACAGCAAGTCGACCGAGCGGGTCTCAGGATCGACCCGAGCGATGATCATGGTGTCGGTGCGCGTGCCACCGATTGGGCCATCACCGAGAAACTTCTCCGCGTTCGGATCGCTCTCGTCAATACCGTCGCGGGTGTCTGTTCCGACCAACAGCCAATTCGACGGTTCACCGGGCGCTGCGACTTGCTCCACGGACCCCTCTGTGAAGGGAATGCGGGGAATCGCCTCGTATTTGTCGAGTCCCCAAGCAAGAACACCGGCAGCCATCATCGCCATCACGGTTGCGGTGACGCCGCTCGCAACGACGATGCGTTCGATCCACGATCTGCGGTAGCGAGCCGAGCGTGGCGGACGAGGCCGTGGAGCCAGCTCGGTGGGCGGTGATTCAGCCGACATAACGAGAGAGGACGCTAGCGCCCCCAGGCTCCAACCGGGGTGCACGTTGGAACTGTGATCGAGACGGGTGGGCTAGCTACCCGGCTTTGGCTCCTTCGGAAGTCCGAGCACGCGCTCGCCAACAATGTTCCGCTGGATCTCAGCGGTGCCGCCCCAGATCGTCTCGCTGCGACTGAAGAAGTACGCGGCCTGAAGCGCGTTCACGGGATAGGTGGCCTTGCCCCGTCGACGACTCGGGTTCGAGCTCGACTCATCGAAGTCACCATCAAGGATCTGACTATGCGGTCCGGCTACTTCTGTCCACAGCTCCATGACCTCGCGGTGGTATTCGGACCAGAACATTTTGTTGGTTGCTCCGATTGCGGCCACCGCTGGATCCTTCTTCTTGTTGACCGTTGCCGACAACGAACGAAGACCGTTGATCCGCATGATCTGGACCTTGGTATGGGCAGCGGCCAGCTTCTGTCGGATCGATGGGTCAGAGATCCGGTCGTATGTGCGGGCCTCGTCGATAATCGCATCCAGTTCGATCTCGAATCGGCGGTGCGAGGTAGTGGCGCTCGTTCCCCGTTCGAATCCGAGCGTGGTCATGGCGACTTTCCAGCCGTTGTTCACACCGCCGACGACGTTGTCCTTCGGACACTTGGCATCAGTGAAGAAGACCTCGTTGAACTCACCGGACCCGTCGACCTGAGCGATCGGCCGGATCTCAACGCCCGGTTGATCCATGGGGACCAAGAGGTATGAGATGCCTGCGTGCTTGCTCACCTCGAAATCGGTGCGAGCAAGCAGGAAGACGTAATCGGAGCCGACCGCTTGGGTCGTCCAAACCTTCTGGCCGTTGATGACCCACTCGTCACCGTCGAGTTCCGCCTTGCAATTGAGCGAGGCGAGGTCGCTCCCGGAACCAGGCTCAGAGAATCCCTGGCACCAGCTGGTCTCTCCCCGCAAGATGCCGGGCAAGAACTGCTTCTTCTGCTCCTCACTCCCCCATTGGAGGATCGTCGGACCCACAAGGGTGTCGCCAAAGAAATCGCCTCGCATCGGAGCGCCAACTTTGGCGAACTCTTCGTTGAGGACGACGGATTTCATGGTCGACAGTCCTTTGCCGCCGTATTCCACTGGCCAGGACGCGCAGATCCATCCCCCGGCGAACAGCTTCTTGGGCCACTCGGTGTTGAACGCTTCACGATCTTCATCGCTCATCTCGAAATCTTCATCGGTCCAACCAGTCGGCAGGTTCTCATCGAGCCATGCCCGAATCTCGACTCGGAAATCCTCGGCTTCTTGGGGGTAATCCAGATCCATCACTCCATCTTGACCGGTCGGTCAAGTTTTTGGCAACCCCCGGAGACCGTCAGGACAAATCTGCGATCACGGCCTCCCTGGGGCACGACCTCAATCGTCCAAGAGACTCGGGTCGATTTGGCTGTAGCGTCGCCGAATGGCAGAGCCAGAACCACTCGTTGAGGGCGAAGACGGAGAACTTCGTTGCAGCTGGGGCACGTCGACTCCGGACTACGTCCACTATCACGACACCGAGTGGGGTCAGCCGGTCGACAACGAACGGACCCTGTTCGAGAAGATGTGCCTCGAGGGATTCCAGTCAGGACTCTCCTGGATCACGATTCTTCGCAAACGCGACGCGTTCCGGGACGTCTTTGCAAACTTCGATGCGCCGACGGTTGCGGCCTATGGCGAAGAGGAAGTGGAGGCGTTGCTCCAGGATGCGCGGATTATTCGCCACCGGGGGAAAATCGAAGCCACCATCAAGAACGCCCGAGCCCTTCTCGATCTGCACGAGTCCGGCAGCACACTTTCGGACCTCATCTGGTCATACGAACCTTCAGGTCGACGGGCTCCCGAGGTGTGGTCCGACGTGCCGGGCTTTACACCCGAGTCCACTGCGCTTTCGAAGGATCTCAAGAAGCGCGGCTTCCGATTTGTCGGTCCAACGACGGCCTACGCCGCCATGCAAGCCATGGGCGTTGTGAACGACCATTTCGTCGGCTGCAACAAGCGCGACGTCTGTGAAGAACTCCGAAGCAGGATCGTTCGGCCGCCAAGCGCGACGTAGATCCTGTTTTCGCCCCCCCGTTTCGGGGGCCACTGGCATTCAATTGCCCTTAGTTCAGCAGTTCGGCCGCTTCGGATCTCATCCCGAAAATTGAGGGTTGAACCCTTCAGTTTTTTCCACCTTCTGCCGACCGAACAACTATGAACGAGCCCGCCCTGCTTGCGCGCCAGCTCGTGGCGCGTCTCGGAGACGACATCGACACGATTCTCCCCGCGCCACCGAATGCTCCGACACCCCAGGTGAACGACGCTGCCCGCCCGGACGGCGCTGTCGTCCAGCTTCGCCAAGTAGCGGGACTCACTGCAGGGGACACAATCAACTTGCCATCGGGCCAGTTCGAGTTCGGCGAAAAGCCAGCCGGCACCGACGGAGGAACCGAGACCGATCACGACGAGGCCACCGCGTTCTCGTTGAACGTCGACGAGTCGGGCGACGTCATCATTGACCCTGGCGAGTCTCCAGTTCGTCTTGATGGCCGACGGATCAGTACGTCGCACCGAGTCGGGCAGCAAACCATTGATGTCGGTTCGGCCCGCTTCGTCGCTCTTCGCGCCGGTGACCGCGCACGCTCGAATCTTGGTTCGACACCGCGGCTCATGCCTCGCTCCATTGTCATTCCTCGCCTGAAAGAGCCAACCGTTCCCCAGGGAAACTGGCGTAAGCGGGGCGATCGCCGAGTCAGCGACACCGAGGCGTTGCGGTCAGCCAACGATGAAGCTCGCGACCTCATCGCGGCCGAAGGTCAACGCCAAGCCCAGGAACGGTGGACGGTTCACCTCGACCCGACCCGGATCAGCGACCTCCTCGAGATCGGCCCTGGAGCACTCTGGCAGCGACCAGCGGGCCACTGGCATTTTGGAAGCGCAGCGATTGCGGCAGCCGATCTGACCTGGCGGCCCGAACTGGTTGGCGATACCTCTCGGCTCGACGACCCCGAGTTGCTCGCCTATGGCGTCATCCCGTCGGCACCTCTGGTCGCAGATCTTCGTCAGGGCCCTCTCGGCATCGTTGGTCTCCGAGCCGCAGCCCTTGCGGTGGCCCGACATGTCATCGTCACGTTCGCCACCGCTTCTCCTGCATCGGATCTCGAACTTGCAGTTCTGACCACAGACCTCGGCGACGCCGACTGGGCCTGGACCACTGGATTGCCTCACACGAGTGGCGACGACTCGGGCAATCCCATGCCGGTGATCGTCGTCGACGACCTCAGGATCTTGGCCGACGACAGCATTCGAGGAGCGATTCAGGATCCTCGATCTGCCGGTGCAATTCTCATCGCGGATCACCTCGAGGACCTCCCGAACTATTGCTCGACCACGATCGTGATTGCGCGAAACGGAACCGCCGTAGTGAGCGACCATCGCTCCGGGACTCGCATGACGAACGCAACGCCAATCGGAATTTCTGGAACGACTGCCGAAGCGGCGACGAGCCGGCTTCGGGACGCAAGTTTGAGCTGAGGAGCCCCACCATGTCCGAAGAACTGTCATCGTGGTCTGTACGCCCTGCATCGACGGCGGAGCCGTCTTCAGAAGCAATGCCCGCTGCGGCGTCGCCGCCACCGGAAGATGAGCGGCCGGTCTGGTTGTACGTCGGCCTCGCCAGTGTTGTCGCCGTCGCGGTGCTCTCGGGAGTGCTCCTTACCCAGGGCTCCACTCAGACCACCGACGACGTCGCCGCCGCTCCAACTTCGGAGGTTTCGGCCTCCGCGGATGCATCTGACCCGCCCGAGGATGGCGTATCGAACCGCAGCGATGGTCCGGTGCCAGAGGGCATGGCGTTTACCGAGGGAGAAAACGGGTCGCTGGACGACGACACCAACACCGTCCCCGAGGAGACAGCTCCGAGCACCGAGCGGCGGGCCTACATCAAGGGAGGCATCCTCTACCTCGAAGGCGCCATCCCGAGCCAGGCACTCGCCGATCTCATCGTTGAACGCTCGAGCGCCGTGATGGGTCCAGACCGAGTCGTCAACAACTACACGATCGATCCCGCATCCACCTTCGATCCAAATCAAGGTGCGCCGCTCTATGTCGAGGATCTCGTTCTCTTCCCGACGGGAAGTGCAGAGTTCGCTCCCGAGGCCGTGCCGCTACTGCAACTCGGCGTCGTTCTCATGACGCAGTTCGACACCGTCACCATCGACGTGATCGGTCACACGGATTCACTTGGCAGCGACGCCGACAACCTCGCCCTCTCGCAGGCCAGAATTGATGCAGTTGTGAGCTATTGGGTCGCTGCAGGGATCGATCCGAGCAGAGTCATCGCCATCGCCAAGGGTGAAGCCGAGCCGCTCGCAGACAACAGCACAGAAGAGGGTCGCCAACTGAACCGTCGTGTGGAGTTCGTGATCACTGGCCTGCTCGGCTGAAGATCGACACCAAACCGATTCAACCGCCTATGGCTTCTTGGTGATCCCGACCGCGACAGCCTCGTTTGCCCAGCCGGGCCACCGCTTCCGACTCTTCTCCGCAAGCTTGTGCATCAGGGCAATAGCGCCCGGGTCATCGTCACCAGGCCGAGTCTCGACAACGCCATCCTTGATCATGGCTTCAATGATCGCTCGGCCGAGATCGGTGCGAACAACGGTGAGCGTCCAGTCAGTTTCGTTGCCGATACCGCCGGTGGAGATATCGGCGTGTTCTGCTGCGAAGTCGGGGCACGTGTTGCACCCCTCACGGGTCCAGGCGTGACACTCCTTGAGATTGATCTCGTGGTAGTCGCCGTTCTTCATCCAAACCTGGAAGACGCCCTTGATGTTCATCTTGACGATCTCTTCCTTCTTCAAGCCGTACTTGAGGAAGAACAGTTCGTCGAACATCGAATCATCGAAGCTCTTGGAGCACAGGAGGCCGATGTTGAGCTTGATCGGTTTGGAAACCTTGCCAACCTTGCGATGCCACATCACCGGAGCAATGGATGTCTGGCAGCTCATGCCGACCAGGGCAAGATTCTTCAGACCCTTGTCGATCGCTTCGGGGAACGCCATCGTGTTGGCTGAGTAGGTGTACCGAGATCCCGCTCCTGCGAGCACCTCTTCGGCATTCGTCGCCACAGCTGGACGGGCCTTCCAGCCGCCGGAGCCGCCTTCGAGCATCGAGACCAGCGCCCCATCGATCACATTGTTCTCGAGCGCCCAGATCAAAATGGCAGAGACCAGACCGCCGTCCTGACCGGTCTCATAGACCTTGTCGTCCTTGGCCCGAACCAGGAGGATGTCCTTGTAGATGCCGGACATCTCATCTTCTTCGCGGGTTCGTCCGAAGAGATGCTCGTCGGCTTCGGATTCCCAGTCACGGAACCGAGGGCAAGCCCGAGTACAGGATGTGCATCCTTTCTCGCCATGGACGCAGTTGTCGGTACCAAGCTCTTCTTCAAGATGAAAAGGCTTGTACTGACCGGGCTCGTGCTTGTACCCGATCACATCGTGGGGACATGAAATCACGCAGCCTGCACAGCCTGTGCAGAGTCCCGACGTAATCACCTCGTCGAAGAGCTCTTTCCACTGGAACGTCCAGCGTTCCTTCTTTGCGGGCTTGGAAGCCTCGGCGGAGCCTGCGTCATCAACGACCGTCATGAAGAGAACCTACCGTCCCCACCTCGATCAGGAGAAGCTCACAGGTCGGCTTCCTCGATCACGCACCCCGCAATGATGACATTGAGCTCAGTCGGCAGCTCGGCCAGCGGGTCGAGAACCAGCTCGGCATCAATCTCGGCGAATCGCTCGTACGGGATCTCGGTCTGGACACGCTCGAACACGCATTGACAGAGACGGGCTTGGAGAATCGAATCCTCAACGGGAACGGTGCATGCCGCGAAGAAGTTCTCGGTTTGCTGTGCGGTGTAGTCCGTTTGGACGGGATCTGAGCAGCCGACAAGCACCATCAGCGCCACAAAACCAAGCACTCGAACTCGTTGGAACCGTCTTCGCACAGCACTGATCGTAGTGTGCGCAACGCCGCGGATCGGTGCCCCTACGGGCGGTCAGACCGCCAGGCGTCGAGATCAATGACCGCAGCCAGGGATTGCTCGTCCTCGAACCGCTCTTCGAAGTCGTCGAAGGCCCGCTCACTCATGACTGCGGCGGCGAGTGCAGCCCAGAGTTCCGGGCTGGCCGCGTCTTCGGCAGCCAACGTGTCGTGAAGCATTCCGCTCATCGTTGGCAGCTGAATGATCTGGCCATCGTGACCTGCAGATTCTGCAGGCTGATCAGCTGGGTGCGGGCTTGCTTCCATGCTCTCAAGTACGGCATCGCGGCCCGAAAACCTAAGGATCAATTTGACCCATCAGGTCGAGCCGAGATGTGCGCGGTCGCCCCACGATGAAGTGTGAGCCGCTCGTGCCCTAGGGTTGCCCGAACGACACAGGGGGCTCTCGTGGCTGACATACAGGGACACATCGCCGACGACCGGTTTGCAAAGATGAGCGACCTGCTCAGCGGAAGCCTCGATGCAGGCGACGACGTTGGCGCCTCGGTCTCGGTGACCATCGAGGGAGAGACGGTGGTGGACATCTGGGGCGGTCATGCCGACGAGGCACAAACCTCGCCGTGGGAGCAAGACACGATCACGAATGTGTGGTCCACCACCAAAACCATGACCTTCCTCGCTGCCCTCACACTCGCTGACAAGGGACTGCTCGACTTTGGAGCCCCCGTCGCAACGTACTGGCCAGAGTTCGCACAGAACGGCAAGGAGAACATCGAGGTTCGCCACCTGATGTCTCACACATCCGGCGTCTCAGGCTGGGAACAGCCGATTGTGACCGAGGACCTGTACGACTGGGAAAAGGCGACATCGAAGCTGGCGGCTCAGGCGCCATGGTGGGAACCAGGAACCGCATCCGGGTACCACGCACTGAACCAGGGCCACCTCATCGGCGAAGTCGTCCGACGGATCGACGGTCGGAAGCTCGGCACCTACTTCGCAGAAGAGATCGCTGGGCCCCTCGGCGCCGACTTCCACATCGGCCTCGATCCCGCAGAGTTCGGACGGATTGCCAACGTGATCCCTCCGCAGATGGCGCCTGTCGATCTGTCCAACATCGACATGGACAGTCCGGCCATCAAGACCTTCACGGGCCCCGCACCGGGAGCAGAGGCGGCATGGGAGAGCGATTGGCGCACCGCTGACATCGGCGCGGCAAACGGACACGGCAACGCTCGATCAGTTGCTCGCATTCAAGCGATCGTCGCCAACGGCGGCGAGGTCGACGGAGTTCGTTTGTTGTCCCCCGAAACGATCGAGCTGATCTTCGATGAGCAGGCGTATGGCACCGATCTGGTCCTCGGCGAAGTCGTCCGCTTCGGCATGGGCTACGCCCTTCATTCTGAAGCGCTTCCACACATCCCCGAATCGAAGATCTGCTACTGGGGTGGCTGGGGAGGCTCGTCGATCATCATTGACCTGGATCGACGGATGACGATCGCCTACATGATGAACCGCATGGTCGACAGCCTGCTCGGCGACATGCGCGGCGCCAATCTTCACATGGCTGCCTATGAAGCAATCGGCTGAATTCGTCTGGCTTCAGATCAGCGCTCGGGCACGGGCGAATACCGCATCAAGCATCTCTTCTGTGAGCCGCCCGGTGAACGTGTTCTGCTGACTCACATGAAAGCTGCAGAGCACAACGGCGCCTGCGTTCGGTCCGTCGTCCACCTCGACCTCTACACCGTGGCCGAACTTTGGCCGCCGCTTGATGCCGAGATAGGACGCAAGCGCCTGATAGGCGAAGCCGCCGAGTGCGATGAATACCTTGGCGTCGACGACCTCGAGTTCCCTGTCGAGAAATGGCCGACAAGTGTCCCGTTCGACGGTGGTCGGCTTATTTGCGGGAGGAGCGCACTTCACCGGCGAGGTAATGAGTGCATCCGTGAGCACCATCCCATCGTCGGCGTCAATGCTCTCAGGCTGGTTCGCGAATCCAGCACGGAAGAGTGCTCGATATAGCCAATCGCCAGACCGGTCTCCGGTGAACATCCGGCCGGTCCGGTTCGCCCCATGAGCAGCTGGAGCCAACCCCATGACAATGAGACGAGCTGACGGATCGCCAAAGGCCGGCACTCCTTGACCCCAATAGGTGTGGTCCCGGTACGAGGCCCGCTTCTCGTCGGCGACTTGCTCTCGCCATTCGACCAAGCGAGGACATGCCCGACACGCTCCAACTTCCTCCGCGATCGTCAGCAACCGACGTTCGCGATCAACAGCAGACGATCCAGGTTCGGCGGGCATCGCGTCGACCGTAGATAGCGTGAAGACCAATGGCACCTCGGACGACGAAGCGATCGACGGCGAAATCGGCAAAGAAGTCAACGGACAGCGGCGTCAAGCCCACCTTGGTTCTGCTGGTTCGACACGGCAAGACTCCAACGACGGGCCAGGTTCTACCCGGTCGGGCGAAGGGCCTTCACCTCGCTCCTGAGGGAGTCGCCCAGGCCGAGAGAGTGGCCGCTCGGATTGCGGCCCTTGGCGAGAAGAAGATTGCCGCGGTCTACGCCTCCCCGATGGAACGGACCCAGGAGACGGCGGCACCGATTGCCAAGGCCCTGAAGCTACGGGTGCGCACTCACAAGGGATTGATCGAGGCAGACTTCGGAAAGTGGACGGGCCGCAAGCTCACCGAACTCAACAAGCTCCCGGAGTGGAAGACGGTCCAGCAGTACCCGAGCGGGTTTCGTTTTCCGGGTGGCGAGTCATTCCCTGAGATGCAAACCCGAATGGTCGGAGCAATTCAGGAACTCGTGGCGAAGCACCCCGGCGAAACAATCGTGTGCACCTCGCATGCCGACACCATCAAGGCAGCTGCCGCGAGCGCCCTCGGCACGCATCTTGATCAATTCCAACGGATCGTGATCGGGCAGTGTTCCGTCACCGCAATCATGTACACCTCCGGCGGCCCTGTCGTCCTTGGAGTCAACTCGATGGGCGACGATCTCTCGACCCTCGTTCCGAGCTGAACCGTGTCTGAGTCGTTCGAGTTTCGGGAGGTGTTGCACTTCACCTCCGGCGCGGTTGGCGAGCCGGGCGCGCGCGTTTTTTACATCCAAGCAAGCGACGGCGAACGACTGGTCTCGGTCAAACTCGAGAAACAGCAGGTCGGCGCCATCGCCACCTATCTTCGGACGATTCTGGAAGATCTCCCTGCACCGTCGGGACCCCAACTTCCGCTTCCGCTTCGTGAGCCGGTCGAGACCGATTGGATCGTTGGCCAGATTGCCGTCGGCGTCAGCGAGGCGGAGTCTGAGGTCGTGCTCGTCATCGAAGAACTCGTGGATGAACCAGACGATGACGACGACGACCTCTTCGCCGATATTTCGAGCGGTGCATCGCTTCGTCTCCATCTCACCGTCGACCAAGCTGCCCAATTCATCACCACGTCAGACGATCTGATGGACAAGGGACGTCCCCCGTGCCGGCTCTGCGGTCAGCCGGAGACGCCGGGCGGACACATCTGCCCCCGATTGAACTGACCGCCATGGATGCTGAGCTGCCAGCCGCATTCGCGCTGTCCTCTACCGAAATCATCGACCTCTTCGAGTCGGGTGAGTACGAGATCGAGGGCCGAATGCCCCACAGCTCGAACGCCACCCTGTTGGTCACGGTGACAGACGGCGAGGGAGAGCAGCGGCGAGAACAGAAGGGCATCTACAAGCCTGGACGAGGCGAGCGACCTCTATGGGACTTTCCACCTGATCTGTTCAAACGCGAGGTCGCGACCTATCGAGTGGCAGACCGACTTGGTTGGCAGGTCATCCCACCGACAGCGCTTGTTGATGGACCACTGGGTATGGGCTCGGTGCAAGCCTTCGTCGATGCAGACTTCCAACAGCACTACTTCACGATGTTCGAAGACGGTGTCGGACTCGATGACCTCCGGCAAATCTGCACACTGGATCTGATCACCAACAACACCGATCGCAAGTCGGGTCACTGTCTTCTCGGTCCCGATGGACACGTCTATGGCATTGATCACGGACTCAGCTTCCACGCGCAATGGAAGCTGCGAACCGTGATGTGGGACTTCGTCGACGAAGCCATTCCCGACTCGATCCTGCAATGTGTTGAACGTTTCGTTGCCGTCGGTTCGTACCCCGAACTCGACGGGCTGCTCGATGACTTCGAGCTGGATGCCATGCTCACCCGGGCCAAGGCCGTCCTCGATGAGGGCATCTTTCCCGAAGACGAGACCGGCGGCCATCGATATCCCTGGCCCCTCGTCTAGACCCCAATTTCGAGGGGCGATGCCCGTGGTCGCATCGGGCATGTCATGGTGATGTTCGTCGCACGGTCCCCGACGCCGGACCGTGAACTCTGAGAAATCGTGCGGCGGGCGACGTTTATCGAGCCCGCCGCAGTCTCGCCCGTAGCGGGCCTCGGTCGTTCTGGACCGGGACCCGCCAGCGCTCGATCAGATCGCTAGGACATCTTCGACAGTCGTTCGACGTATCCGTCTCGATTTCGTTCGGCGACCGGGGTTGCCAACGCGGCCGTCAACCGTTCCGCTGATGCTGACCGGTCATAGGAGAGGTCGAACGTCTCGAGCACCAAGATCGAGTCACCCTCGACCGGCACAGGATCGATGTTGGTCCCAGCTTCGAGTTCACCACCCTCGATCACCCGGCAATACACGCCGGGTCGGCGAGCTCGCTTGAAGCGCTCAACCCACGCTGGTTCCGCGATGCGTTCAGCGAACACGCCACACGGGATGCGAGCGGCAGAAGCTTCCAGAATCACCCCGCTCGGGAAGACAAACCGGTCGCCGATCCACAGGTCGGCCGAACTGAAGCCTGAGACCGTCAGATTTTCGCCAAACGCTCCGCCTGAGAACGAACGTCCGAGCTCTGATTCCCAGTAGGCATAGTCCTCACGGGTATAGATGTAGACCGCCTGCCCGGGTCCGCCATGGCGTTTCGTGTCCGCAACCTCATCGCCAACGAGCCCATCGATGCTCACGATCGCTCGCTCGACATCGGTCTTGTTGATCCCCGATGTTCCAACGACCGCCGCCGCTGATGGCTCGGACTTGCCGATCTGTATGGAGTCGAGACGCATGTTGGGAGTAGACCAGAGGCTTCAGCTCGACGCCAGGAGAATTCAACATGCCAGAGAACTCAACCACGACCGAGTGGGACCACGTTCGCTTCGACAAGCCCGCTCCCGGTGTCGGTCGCGTGACCTTGGCCCGCTCGGAGACAGCGAATGCCCAGAACTACAAGATGCTCACCGAGGTCAACGAAGCATTCGACGTCGCCTGTCAGGACGAAGAAGTTCGCTGCATCGTCTTGGCCGCCGACGGCAAACACTTCTCGTCTGGCCACGACCTGTCTGACCTTGATCCGGACATGGATGCGCTGCCGACCATCGGCACCCAATGTCACTTCGAGGCTGAGGGGGCCGAGGGCTATATGGCCAGAGAAGCCGAGATGTATGTCGGCCTGTGCTGGCGTTGGCGCAACATGCCCAAGCCAACAATCGCCTCGGTCCAGGGCAAGGTCATCGCCGGCGGGCTCATGCTGGTCTGGCCGATGGACCTCATCGTCTGTTCAGAAGAAGCAACGTTCTCTGATCCAGTTGTTGCCTTCGGGGTGAACGGTCACGAGTACTTCACCCATCCGTATGAAGCCGGTGCTCGGCTCGCCAAAGAGATGCTCTTCACGGGTCGGGCGATCACGGCGCAAGAGGCCCTGCAACATGGGATGGTCAACAAGGTCGTCGCCCGCGACGATCTCGAGTCGGCAACCCTGGAGATGGCGGCCCACATCGCCAAGCGTCCGATGTTCGGCCTCACGCTGGCAAAGCAGTCGGTCAACAATTCGCTCGATGCGATGGGCATGTACACCGCACTGCAGTCTGCCTTCGGGTTGCATCACGTTGGCCACAGCCACAACCGTTTGAAGCACGGCTCTCTCGTTGACCCCGAGGGCATCCAAGTCATTCGGAGCGAGGCCTGACTCACCCTGTTGCCAGGAACCGCTGGCCCGGGCCGATTCAAACCGGCTCGGGCGGCGGACCGTATTCCGGAGTCGCTGGCGTGTGTTCGTCCAGCGGATAGATGGGGCGCCGCACATCAACGAAGGTGAACAGGCTGTTGTCGCTACTCGTCACGCCAACACCGTTGCATGCGATGTCGCGGGTCGAGATGTCACTGAAGCCTGCCCGGTAGTGAATTCGCGACTTCAGAATCAGGTAGCGCATCTCGGTCGGTTCGATGCCGACACTGCGAAAGCATCCTGGATCCCACGGTTCAACGTTGCGGGAACACACGACCACTTTCACCGGTGCCTCGTCTCCAATCTCTAGGACCGCCGTCGCCCCCATATCGGTCTGGGTTCCCCGCCCCATCGGCACCGTGACCGTAAAGACTCCGTCGGTGATGGCACGCACCCTGCCCGTCACCCGAAGCGGTTCGCCCACTCGGTTGATTGCTGGCATGTCCGTCTTACCACCAAGGTCGAGGGTCATCTCGGCACCGACGCCGGCCGCGATCATGGCTTGCACCGCCTCGGGGTCACAGACTCCGAACATGGCGACATCGGGCAGACCTTGATCGAGGACCTCGGCGAGAACGGCCATGGTGTCCTGAGTGCCGCCGGAAGCGGCATTGTCCGCATGGTCGAGAAGAATGATCGGGCCGTCTTCCATCGCCTTGGCCTCAGCGATCGTTTCGTGGAGCGGGCGACTCTCGAAAACGAACTGCTCTCGCTCGCTCCATGCAGCCTCGAGAAGTTCCTCGCGGGCTTCTTCGGCTCGTGCACGATTGCCGTCCGCAACAGTCACGACTGACAGTCCGGCGTGCCAGATGTCGGCGAGGGGAAAGCCGCCAAAGACCGATGAGGCCAAGAGACCTTCGGCCTCCTGCCTCCGGGCCATCTCGAGCAGAGGACCCATGGGTTCATCTTCGTGACCCATGCGCAGCGTCTGGGCCAGGATCGGCCGACTCCCCCACGTCATGACGGGATCAATCTCCCCTGCCAACGCTCGGACGAGAAGACGTCCCGACTGTTGCCCCGCCTCGTACATGTCGAGGTGCGGATAGGTCTTGTACCCAACGAGCACCGTGCAGTTGTCAACGATGGCGTCGGTCATGTTTGCGTGGAGATCAAGACTGATGGCGATCGGAAGATCAGGAGCCAATCTGCGAATCCGGGCGAGCAACGTTCCTTCGCCGTCGATCGTTGTCTCGGACACCATCGCTCCGTGCAGGTCGAGAAAACAGGCATCACACCCGGCCTCGACTGCCTCGCAAATGAGGTCACTCATGGTTCGGTAGGCGTCGGCATTCACTCGACCACTTGGTGCCGCATTCGCTGCGATCGGTGTCGAGATCTCCATCCCCGCTTCGTCGGCGACATCGAGGAACGCTCCGATGCCGGTTCCCGTTCCCTTGAACCGGTCATACACCTCGCGGCCCGTCGGCACCCCGAAGCCGCCCCGGCCAAAACGCTCGAGCGGCGTTGGCACTGGGGAGAACGTATTGGTCTCGTGTTCCATCATGGCGACGACGACGCGTTGAGTCATGTCGCATCTTTGCTGATCCCGGCGAGCACTACCACCGGAGGCGTCACCGAAACATCGCCCCGACATATCGGGATCCGGTTCTGGTTTGTGCGTTCTACGGTCGGACCGTCAGGGCACGGCTGAGAGTCTTAGCCCGATGAAGACGAAAGTCTTCATCGAACCACCGCCTCGAAGCCGTGCCCAACCAATCCTTCCGCGTGACGCTTCGCTAGCCCTCTTCGAGCGTCTTTCGCTTCATCGCCCGGCCGAGCATCACGGCGCCGAGAATGATGAGGATGGTCCCGAAGACGATCATTATCGTCCCAGCGGTTCCATCCTGAGTCGTTGACAGAGCGGTCAACGCGCTGCCGCCTCCAAGGACAGGCACCGCCGACGTCAAGGCCTTCTCGTGCTCGGTCTGTTCCTTCTGTTCACCCATCTGGTGACACTAGGTCAGTTGTTCATTCTCATGCCTTGCGCTACGGGGAGACACTGAACACGTGAATCACAGGATTGTTGCCGTCCGCGAATTCTTGGGCGACGAAGATCCGGTTGTGCGCCGCGTCGTAGGCAGCCCCAGTCAAGGTGAAGCTCGGTGCCGCGGTAGGCAATTCGAGTTCCCAATAGTCATAGGGCTGGAGCGACTCAGGTGATCGTTCACCGGCGGCAACCTGAGCAAGTTCGGCCGCATCATACGCCCAGACCTGATAGCGGTACGGATAGGCGTGGGTGCCTTTCGACGCATAGTCCGGATCTCCGCAGTCATCGCCCGTTCCATAGCAGTACTCGCCGAACCCCATCGACCCAAAGAACAACACGGAGTCACTCGCTTCTGGAAACACGATGCCCGTGACGTTGGAGGTCAGGTTCCACAGATCGCTTTGCTCCTCCGGACCATCCAATGCGCTGGCCAGTGGATATCCCAGAACCAACGTCGCAGGCTTGCCCTGGGAAAACGACTCTGGAGAGAACGTCGCGGCGGCAGGCCCGACGGATGAATTGCTAGCGATCGCAACTCCACCAAGCCCACCGATGTAGCGGTCGCCACCGAACGAGGGTCGCCACACCTCAGGAATGAACGCCATTGGCCCGCCGAGCCAGCGCGCCTGCACCTCGTCCGAAATCGCTTGCAGCTCCGTGCTCTCTCCAAGGTTCACATCGGTCACGAGATGCGACCGGCTCTGTTCCCCTGAAGCGTCGTAGTAGTCGAACGCCGAGATGATCAGCGAATCGCCGTCCACCAGATATCCGCCGACCCTCGCGTATTCGGGATCAGCCGGAGTGGAGATGTCTTCCAACTTGCCGTCAGTGGCATCTTGTGGCGGCTGCACGTAACTCGCTCTATTGAGCGACGAGGGATCAGAACTCTGCACCAGCTCGGGAATGGCAATTTCGGCGGTGAGTTGATGCCAGTCGTGACCGGTGATGAAGAGCGAGTCGCGGCCTGGGTTGTAGGCCACGCCGGCGCCGCCATATGCGAGTGATTGCTCACTTCCCGAACCGGAGTCTGGAACGGTAAACGATCCTTCGAGTCGGAGGCTCTCCGGTCCGAGCAGGCTGCCAACGAATAGCTCTTGATCAGATTCCGGATCGTCCCCGGCAACCGGCGCAGCGTCTGGACCGGACGCAGACTCCAGAGCGACATCATCGGCGGCATCTTCTTCGCCAACCGCTGATTCGTCGTTCGATCTCGACCACGTCACCAGCCCTGCGAACACGATCAACACGCACGCCCCGAACAGCCATCCCATCGCCGACTTCACGCTGATGCGCTGCTCCACAACTCTCACGGTAGCCACGACGTGACGACGAGGGCAGGCGCTCGGCCAACCGCCAGTTCTTGACCAACGTCAACCGTGGCGCAGGGTCTACTAGCCGCCCGTTTGCCGGGGCGCGGCGACTGCCCGAACCGTGACGACGAACGGTTCGTCTGGCATGAACAACGCCAAAAGAGTCATTTCGACCTCACCAGCCACAACGACTTCAATCACTTCGGTGTCGGCGGCGATACGGGGCGCCTCGCTCAACGATCGGCGATCCGTCTGGGCTTCCACGCTCTGCCAGGCGATGTCGATCGCCAGAGCGGGCTCCAAGCGAACCTCACCAGTCGACCGGTACCACCCCGTATCGATTCCGTTGGCACCGGCAGCGGCGGCGGCGTCGGCCATCTCCGCCAGCGCTCGTCGCTCGCTGAACGCTCGCCAGAGATCGACGCTGAATCCGGCAACAAACAGCAGCACGACGACCATGCCAACTCCAAAAAAGGTCACGTGGCCGCCTTCATCTCGCCCGCTCTCTGGGCCAGCCTGCCGGCAACTGCACATCATGAACTCGCTCCGTAGTCGGGAACTCGCTCGCCATGTTCTGCTGTCCAGGTCACTTCTCCGAGCGAGCCCACCAGAGGGAGGACAGCCCCTGGCATCTCTACGGTCACCTCGGCAACAACTGTCGTCCCTGGGGCACGTTCCCCCGAAAGCTGAAGCTCCATCGAGCCTTGAGGGAGCCCGTAACCGAGTTCAATCTGTCGCAACAGCATCTCTGCGGATTCGACCGTCGCCGCTTCGTCAACGACGAGCAGTCGAGCGACCTCTCCGGCTGCATCTCGAGCCGCGGTCTGACGCTCGACCCAGGTCGACACTGACAGGACGAGCACACCAAACGGAATCAGGATGAGACCAAGCAGTAGCGGAAGCTCAAACGCCGCGCTGCCTCGTTGTCGTGTTCGCTCAGGTCGAGGCCGATCGCTCATGCCGGCTCCACTTCACGAACCGCGACCGCGGTGACCGTAAAGGACCAGTCGGGCGAGATCGGCAGCCACCGCTCAAACGTTGCATCAACGGATACGACGACTCGATCCTCAAAGAGCGAGCACCGAACCTCCGAAACCTGATTGCCGAGGTCTCCGCCGAGCAACTCGCGTCGGACCTCGTTAAATCGAGACATGCAAATGCCGTCGGAGGTTTCGAACGCTGCCTGAGCTCGAGCAGCCTCGAGCGCCGACGAGCGCAACACTGCCCGCCCGTATTGCCAGACTGCGAACTGTACGAACAACGTGAGCACAACAAGAAACATCCCCATGGCCACGATGGCAGGGAGAGCTCCCGAACCTCGTTCGCCAGTTCTCACGAGAACGCCTATCTCAGAGCCCGAGCGACGACCGAATCGACGCAACGAGATCGAGGCCCAGTTGCTCCAAGCCAGCGAACACGGCAACAAGGAGTCCGATTGACAGCGCGCTGATTCCAAGCCACTCAACGATCCCTGCGCCTCGTTCACCAAGACGAGTCGGTCCAGGAGGGACCTCCGCTGTGTGGATCTGCCGCATCACGTGGTGCATCAACATGGTTTTTCTACCCTTCGCTTTGTACTTTCCGTGGCGGACTGGCTCACGAGCCAGTCCCGAGAACAAGTGCGGGCAACGCGGCGCCGACAAACAGCACCATGACGGGGGCGATCAACAACAACAGCGGGACCAACATGGCAGTTCGTCGCTTGACTGCGTTTCGGGCAAGTTCGTCGCGACGTTGGGCCCGAACGTCGTCGGCGACAGCGAGCAAGGCTCGGCCGATGTCGCCACCGGAGCGAGCGGAGGAAGCCAGCAACCGATAGAGCCGAGCGGCGACCGGTTCGGCCGACTGCTCTGCCAACTTGTCGTACGCCCGCTGAGGACTGGTGCCGCCGCTGATCCAGCTCAATGCGTCCCGTAGTTCTTCAATCACCGGCCCCCGCCCGAGGGCCGCAACACTTCGTACGGCGTCAACCGGTCCGTGGCCTGATCGGACATGAACGGCCAGCAGTTGTGCGACGGTCGAGACCTCTGATCGCATCACGGCGCGTCGTTGTTCGATCGCCCGTTCAACTCGATTGCGTTGCACGGTGGCTCCCGGAAATCCGAACAGGGCGCTGAGCAGCAGCGTCCAGCCAGCTGAGCCGAACAGTGAAATTCCGAGAAAGACCCCAAGAGCGAGCCCGGCACATGCACCTGCCAACTGGCGAACTCGGTATTGCTCTGCGGACGTGTCAGCGAAGCCGGCGTGGCGGAGTCTCCGCTCGAGCGTTGGTGCGTCGGCTGCATCAATTGCTCGACCAAAACCATCAGCCAGTCGTTGGATGATCGGCCCAAGAACGGCACTCGCCGCGCTCTTGTCATCTTGGCGGGCGAGCGTGACGACAGACGCGTCGGCGTAGCCGGTTCCTAGGCGGGGTCGGGAGAGCGCTGCGTACGGCCGAACTCGGTTCGCGAGCTGACGACGAGGCGGAGCAACGACGCCGACGGCAGCCGCTGCGGTCACCGCCGCAAACCCCGAGGCCACCAAGACGTGAACGCTCATCGCACACCACCGGCGAGGATGCGTTCCTCCTGCGGCACTCGACCGAGTCCGGAGATCGCCAGCAGCCCGGCGAGCGACATGGCTCCCCCGATCGAAACAACAAACCATCCGACCGGCGATGCGTAGAAGTCTCGATAGCCAGGGGACGTCATGCAGAGCAACGCCAGTACGCCGAAGGGCAGCAAGCTCGCACCGCGAGCTTCGATACGGGTCTCAAGCTGGGCTGTCACGATCTCTTCGGAAAGCCGGAGATCTTTGGACGACGACTCGGCCAGATCCTCGAGAATGTCGATGACAACGGTCGGACCTTGATCGAAGGCAATGAGCAGCACTTCGATGATGCGGTCCGAAAGCGGATCAGCCAGTTCCTCCCGAATCACCTCGAGTGCACTCTGTTGATCGAGTGCTCCAGCGAGTCCTGCGTATCGATTGAAGAAGGTGCGAAGTGGTTCGGGCCCAGAACGGCCGAGCTCCACGAGACTGGCGTGAACGGACATCGATGCTCGCAGATGAGTGATGACGTCTCGGATGGCATCGGGCCACGCATCAAGACGCTCCTTCTGTGCATCACGACGGCGCCGCGAAAAGACAGCGCGGGGCCCCGCCATCGTGACGCCGCCCGCGACAAGTGCGAGCGAAGCGACTTGGGTGATGGCGAAGACGGCCAGTCCGACGCCCGCTGCTCCGGCGACCGAGACAGTGACGAACTGAACCGGGCTCACCGTCACTCCCGCCTGGTTCAGCCACTCTTGCCAGCGGGTCTCCTGTCGCCGGCTCTGCCGCGAACGATGGAGCCAACGGGGTGTGATTCCCACGAACGCGCCGAGTGCCAAATACACGAACAATCCGGCTCCAAGTCCGGCAAGCAACCTCATGCGAGGGTCCTCGTTCCTTCCAAAACGTCCATGACGGTGACCCCCACCGGGGCGAGAACTCGGGCCAGCCGAGTTTCGAGTTCAGTTGGCAACGGGGCGCCCGTCCATCGAAGCGGCGCACCGAAGCCGTCTCTGCTGAAGATCGGTTCCACGGTGAAGTCGTCGTCTGATCCCTGCATCGGAGGAATGGCGACGACCTCCATTACCTGACGGCGACCCACCTCACCTCTGCCGTTCGCCGCTGTTGGTTCCTTCGCTGTGTGCACAACAAGATCGACAACCGAGGAGAAGATGGATCGCACTTGAGACGCCATCACGTTCGGGCCGGCCATCACGGCGGTGGACACCAGCGCCCCCAGTCCTTGCCGGGCACCATTGGCGTGGATTGTCGACAACATTCCGCAACCAGCGTTGCCGGCCCTCGTGAGCTCGAAAGCTTCCGCACCGCGGATCTCGCCCAACACCAACAGCTCGGGTCGCATGCCGAGAGAAATACGAACCAGATCGCGCAACGACACTTCTCCTGAACCGTCCGGTCCAGGTGGACGGGTTCGCCATCGAGCCGCACTGAGATGCCCAACAGAGAGCTCAGGGGTGTCCTCACACGCAATCACTCGCAGGTTCGGCGGAGCGGACCGCAAAAGAGCGTTGAGGAGCGTTGTCTTTCCGGAACCAGGTTGACCAGTGACGATCATTCCCGTCGGGGTCATCATGCAAGCTGCAAGCAACGATGCCGCCGGAGGACTAATTGCGTCCCAATCAATGAGTTCCTGGAAGGTTTCGCGCTTGGTTCGATAGCGCCGGATAGTGACGTCGATGCGGTCCGCGACTGGCGGAGCCACAACACCAAGTCGAGCCTGGCCGTCCAGAATCTGGGCTTGCACCATCGGCCGACTGTCGTCGATGGAAACACCGACCGAGGCAAGAAGCTTCGACACAATGTGGGTGACTTCGTGCTCGCTCACCGGTTCGGCATGCACGACCAGTCGTCCGCGGTCATCAATGTAGGAAACCTCATCACCGTGAATGATGAGTTCCTCGTAGTCGATCGAACCATCAAGAAACGGTGTCAGCGGGCCGAACGACAAGATCGAAGTCGTGAGCCGGTCGATCATGGCTCTCGGATCATGCAGCGGCCGATCCCCGAATCCTGACGTGGCCTCCTGCTGGTACTTCTCGACAAGGGCTCGCACGAGATCTGCAACGTCCGCCGTATTGCCGGAGTCGATCCCTCGCTGCCGAAGTTGATCCAAGACGGCGAAGCGCAGCGTCTCATACGCGTCGGTTGAAGCGACGAGCGTCATGAGTTCTCCTCTACGTCCGCCAGTGCAGAGGTCGGCAACGCTTCGATCATTGATTCTTCGATCGAGCGGGCAAGTCGATTCATCGAGCGGGCAAACCTTCCATGACGGACCAGGCCCGCATCCCAAGCAGCCCGCTCGACTCGAGGGTCGTGCCGAACGGGCACGATGGAACCGATCCGAGGGCCTGCAATCTCACGAAGTTGCGACTCCAACTGAGTTCTTGCGGACAGAGAACGCGGTGCACGGTTCAGCACGACGTCGACCGGCGTCTCTCCAACCAGAGGGAGGAGGTCGACCAGCCAGTCGACGAACCGCAAAAGGCCAGTCGACGTCGCATCGCAAACTCCAACGACGCGATCGGCCTTGGCAACCGTCAACCGACTCTGCCCGAATCGATCGACATGACGAGAGAGGTCTTCGAGCTGAGGGCCCACTCGAGCAATCACAACGTTCCAGCGGGCCGCCAACTCCACGAGGAGATCCGCGACATCCTGAGCTTTGACCAACGACCAGTCATCTCGAGCCGCCAGACCAACAACGACATCGAAGCTGAGTCGGCTTCCGCCAAGAGCGGTCCGAGCCAGGCACTCTTCCAACGCGACTGGATCGGCTGACAACGACATTTGTTCGCCTCGATGGGCGTCAATGGCGCTGATGAGGTGAGGGTGAATACCGAGGCCCAACCTGCGAGCAAGCGTGGGATGCGTCTCGTCCACATCGATGAGCAGTGCCTTGCTCCTCCAGCACGAGGCGATACCAACGGAGACCTCGGTCGCTCCCGCACCGGCGGGACCACCAACGGCGACGATGCGTCGGAGTTCTGTCGGGTTTCTCTCATCGAGATCGACGACCTGAGCTGCAAAGCGATCGTTCACATCATCGACCGGGCGAGCCCGTCGAACAATATCGATCAGTTCTTCGGTCGAGAGACTCGAAGGGGCGACATGCTCGACTCCCAACCGCTTGAGGTGGGCCTGCCCGTGCCCATCAGCCTCAAGGGGGTCATAGAGACCCACGACGACAGTGCCGCTCTCACGGGCCTGCACCACAAACGGTGCCGACAACCAACTCGTGTCGTCGTCGACGATGAACAATTGCGGTGACCGCTCGAGCCCATCTCGTCCATCGCGAACGGGAAGAACGATGACGTCAGCGACATGATCACGACAGTGGCGCTGGAGCGCGCTGCGCCACGAGCGAGGGCTGAGCGCGACGGCGATCACGGTTGGCTCTGTTGCGATGAGCGACGGATGAAGCGTCGTCATGAAGTCCCCTTCGCAGCATCGGCACCAGTCGACCGAATGATCTCCACGTCCCCAGCTCGCAGCGCGGCTGCCAAGAGCAGCGCCTCGCTCTCGGTGACCTCGATCGTCACGAATCCGTCGGCTCGCACCGCAAAGGCTCCGGACGACGCCGAACCGTTCGGCAAGCGAGCGATCGCCGCATCGACAATCACGAACTCGAGCGAGCCTTGTGAGCCAAGCCCAATCACATCGATTCGATCGCCCACCGCCAGGCCAAGTCCAGTGAGCACCACATCCTCGACCGGGATGGAAATGGTTCGAGCGATCGACCCGGCCGCAATCGGCACCAGGTCAGAACCTCGAAGCGGTTCGCCAATGCCCAGCGATCGAATGAGCTGACCATCGCGAATCAACGCCGGATCGACCGTGCCGTCGAGCAGCGGTGAATCAGCTCGTACCTCGATGAGTTCGAACTGGTTCGCAACGTCTGCAGGCCGGATGACCGACCCGGCTGTCATTTCGTCTCGGGCGACGGCGACGACAACTGTCTCTGACTGCTCGTCGAGCACAGATGAGACAGACACGAATGTGACGATGCCCGCGAGTGCCATCAGCCCATGCGCCAGGGTGATGCGGGTCGGAACCCTCGTCGCCCATCGATTTCGTTCCCGCATCGCCCACCGCTCCCGTCTCACACATTGCAATCGTCGCCACACCGACGTTGTCCTGTTGGTGATCCGCCGATCAACCAACAAAGACGAATGTAGAAGTCCACACAACGGGCGGCGAGGGGCCGCGAGTCACCTCTGTTTGAGGCGTTTGACCAGGGGTTCCGATCAACGTAACGTAGTTTAACGTATATAACATGCTTTTAGAAGCATACAGAGAAGCGATTCGACCATCGCAGCCTGCCGAGACGATCAACGCTCCCGATTCAGCCGCTCGATGCAGTCGAGCGTAAACGAGCGCTACTATTGTCGGTATGGCCGACACGAACGATGGATTCGACAACGTCCGCGGTGCGTTCCCGCCAATTCTGACCACCGCTCAAGTTGCCGAACTTCTCGACCTCAATACCCGTACCGTCTTGACCATGGCCAAGGACGGCCGACTCCCTGCCAGCCGACTCGAGGGATCAAGGAAGTTTCACTTCATTCTCGAGGACGTGATCGGCACGCTGAAGGCCAACCGGGTTTCCCCGTCTGACGAAGTCGCGGACCTCGGCTAAAGGCTCACACTATTGAACAGTCAGTGAGATCGCAGCAACGGCGCGAATCGGCACATGCCACCGACCTGCGGAACCTTGCAGTTCGATGTGGTGAGCGCCAGCGGACTCAATCGCACCGCGGAGGCCACTTCCCGCTGAGCGCTGAATCTCGACGAAAACCCCCGTGCCTGCCAACTCCCGACATCGAGATTCGATCGTCAACGGGTGCCCTGTGGTTACCGGTCCAGCCACTCCAGCGCCGCAATCACGAAGACCGATGACGTGGGAAAGCGAGACGACAACCTCAGTCGTGTCGCGGCAGGCCAGTCCGACGAGCCCAGTCCCCACGTGAGCGATTCGGCCCGTGAAGTCTGAAGTTGCTGTTTCGACAACGACCTCCCGACCCGCTTCACCCAGGCCGAAACAGACCTCGGCGAACGTGGAGCGAGCAGAGTCCAGTTCAGCGGCCGCATGCTCGACCTCCTCAGCTTCGGCTCTCGCTTGGAGCCGAAGCTCGCGCAGCCTGCGTTCCTGCGGCGTCATACCGTTCCTTTCGGCTCATTGCGACGAACCCTGACTGTGGGCCCACCGCCCAACGACAATAATGCATCTTGACAGCCTTAATATACATTTGTTTACACTTATCGCATGATGCTCATCCTAGAACTTCGGCGGCTCGGCACGATGGGGAGCGCGGTGCTGCCAATCTTCATCCTCAGTGCGCTCGCCGACAACGTGCGACCTCACACATTCCCGGCCAACCCGGACGATGCTGTCCTCGTTGCGGCGTGGTGGCTGGCATTCGCCGTTGCGTTGTGGTTCGCCGCCAGCGTGGGATTCTGGGTGCTAGCGGAGAAGCTCCCCACCTCGCCGCAACGTCGTCACTGGCACGAGCGCGGGGCGCAATGGACCATGCCTGGCTCCCGACATCTCGCCCGCGGCGTTTTCGCAGCGTCAACATTGGTGATTCCGGCATGCAGTACATCGGGACCAGAGGCGCCAATACTCCACGCGGTCGATGTCAACCTCTCCGACCAGACCTTCTCGGCCAACCGGACCTCGGCGAGCTCTCAGTCGCCGACGACTCAACTCCCCCACTCGACCACTTCGACTGCGGCCGACAGCTCCTCTACAACGTCTTCGAGCACGGTCGAGCTAGCCCCCGAGCCACCTCCGATCGAGGTCGGAATTGGCCCACACCCCATTGCCCTGTCCGAGAATGCAAAGAACGACGAGTCAGGCGCGACTTACACCGTGCAGGAAGGCGACAGCCTTTGGTCCATCGCTCAAGCCCACACGACACGCGGCACTTCCTCGCACTTGAGCACTCACGTCTCCTCCTATTGGCGTCAGCTCATTCAGGACAACGCGGCAAGCCTTCGCTCGGGCGATCCAAATCTGATCTTCGTCGGTGAAACGATCAACTTGCCGCCGCTGTCTTCGGTGACTGCTGACTGATGATCCACGCCCCGACCAACACCACAACGGTGCCGACGAGCTCTAGGGCGTGGAGATCCTCACCTCGGACCGTGACACCAAGCACGATCGCCACCACCGGCACGAGATAGCCCATGATGGAACTTCGAGGTGCGCCGACCCGGCCCACGAGGGTCGCAAACATCGCTCGTGCCATCCCCGTTCCGACGACACCGAGCACGACGAGAGCAACAATCGAAGTGAGATCGGCCTCGGACTTCCCGGCCCCGTAGACGCCGTACGGAAACAAGACAAGCGATGAGATGACGAGCGCGTTGGCAATCACGGCGGCTCCGCCATAGGCCTGTTGCAACGGCGGGATCACGTTGTTGGAGAGGGCGTAGCCAAACACCGCGCAGCCAACGAAGAACAAGCCGAGCGGCTGCGCATCGGTGCCGGTCAGGTTTGGCGCTGCCATGAGAATCGCACCTCCGAAGCCGACAAAGAGGCCGACAACCTGTCGTCGAATCGGAGCCTTGCGCGACAGCCCGACCGAAATAACGAGCACCATGAGGGGCGAAACCGCGTTCAGCATCCCGGCGACCGACGTCTCGACGCGTTGTTCCGCCAGTGCAAAGAACACTGCAGGTGTCGCGTTCCCGGCGATCGCCACGACGGCGAGAGCCGGCCACGACTCTCTCGGAATTCGCCTTCGGGCTGAGGGAAGTACGCCCAAGGCGGCTGCTCCCAAGAGGACCCGTCCGAAGCTCACCGCGCCGGGATGCAACCCCTCGAGCGCGATCGCAATCCACAGAAACGACGACCCCCAAATACCTGCGACGACGGCAAGCAAGATCCAGTCACTCGTCGAGAACGCTCCCAGGTTCGTGCCCGACGAGGTATGCAACGCTCGGGAAGGACCGGTGCTGCCCGGCGGCGATACCACGCTGCAAGCGTAGGTCCGACCTCAGTCGTCAGCTCCGTCGCGTTCTGCCTTGCGTTCTTCGCGCTCTTCGCGACGGTCTGCTTGGCGCTGCTCGCGCTCGCTCAGTGTGTCGGGAGTCGTCGTCGGTGCAGCAGTCGTTGACGGCGCAGCAGTCGTCGACGGAGCAGTCGTCTGCGCGCTGCTGGTCGGGACGGATGACACAAGAGTCGTGGACACTGCGGTTGTGGGCAACGCGGTTGTGGGCAACGCGGTGGTCGGCTCCGCGGTTGTGGGAAACGCGGTGGTCGGCTCCGCTGTTGTGGGCAACGCTGTGGTCGGCTCCGCGGTTGTGGGCAACGCGGTGGTCGATTGAGCCGTCGTGGCTGAGATGGTCGTCGCGACCTGCGCCGGATCAGCGTTGACTCCAGCTCGCTGGGTCGTCGTCACCGAAATCGTCTGCGGCTCGGCGGCGGGGAGCGAGGTCACCTCAGCGAGATCAATCTCGATCGGACCGACCAAAAAGTCTCCGAGCTCGCGCTTGCGGTCTGGCGTGTCACGATCGGCCCGGACTTCAGCGCCGACGCCGTGTGCGGTCGCCGGCGACGCATCGGTGTCCAGGGCTACCGAGGATCGTTCAGCGAGATCAGCAGCAATGTCCGGCACGGACAGATCTTCACCAGCTCCAACCAATCGAGCATCGGCGAACAAGGCCACAGCGGGCACGACCGCAACAACGGCACCAATCCAAAGCGCGCGAATTCGTCCGCGCCGATCGCGTCGCGCCATCTCAAATTCCACTTCGCCGTACTCGCTTCGCACTTCCCACCTCTTCGCCGCAACAGAGAGTAAACGGCAGGTCGGAAATAGCCCAGGCAGCTGGGTGGTTCTGCCCGTCATGGCATCTATCACTGCAGAACTGCTTTCTGACTTCCGGATCGACATAACCAACGGCACGCACACATGGCGAGCCGATGAGCCCGTCGACCTTGGCGGTGACAACACCGGACCGAACCCTTATGACCTCTTGCTCGGCTCGCTCGCCGCCTGCACCAGTATCACGCTCTCGATGTATGCCAAGCGGAAGAACATCGACATCACGTCACTGTCGGTGGAGTACTCCTACGACAAGGTGCATGCCAACGACTGTGAACAATGCGACGACAGCCACAAGGGAATGGTCGACCGAGTCACTTCCCGTATCTTCATCGATGGTGACTTCGACGACGAAACGCGTCAACGGCTCGAACAGATCGCCCAGAGGTGCCCCGTCCACAAGACGCTCGAAAAGGGCATCGTCTTCGACGAAACGGTCTTTGCTGGCTAGGCCTGCTGGCGGCGGCGAGCGAAGCTCAACGCGACTCCACCTGCGAGCAGAAGGGAGACACCAGCAGCGATCGGTACGTCCGCGTCGCTGCCGGTGTAGGCCAAGGCATCAGGCGCATCATCGACCGTCGTCGAGATGTCTGTCACCGCGAGTGCATCGGTGGTTCCAGAGACGGTGACTTCTTCGCCCGGCAGCGGATTGCTGTTGGAGAACGTCGCGCCATCCGCGCTTGGGGAGCTCTGAGCTGCGACCGGTACAGCAAGAGTGCAGATGCATGCACAGACAAGCGCCACCATCTTCGGCAATCTGCGTGTCCTGATCATCTTGTCCCTCGTCTTCGTTCTGATTGTCGAATCATGTCGATTCGACTAACTCCATCTACTTGCAATGTCGTCGCACAACCATTCATCCTTTAGAAGAGATAGCTTCAACAAGCATCTACCTGCATGACGAATGGGGAATTGAACTGATGATCGAGCAAACGCAAGGCTTCCCGAATCGGCGCGTCACTCAAAGGGTGAAGAAGAACGGCGGGCACTACCTGCTCGCACCCCTCCTGATCCACTCGGTCAGATCGTGATCGGAATAGATTCGTAACCCCGAAGCACGAATCGATTCCGCAGTACCGGCTCGCCCGCAAGCTGCAAGTTGGGGAATCGACGGACGAGTCCGCCGATGGCGACTTGCCCTTCCACCCGGGCCAAGGCCATTCCCAAGCAATGGTGAATGCCACCGCCGAATGACATGTTGCGGGCGGAGTTCTCTCGACGAAGATCGAGCTCGTGAGGGTTCTCAAACACGGATGGATCGCGGTTCGCAGCGCCCAACATTGTGAGCACTTGCTCCCCCGCCGGCACCGTTCGACCGCCTATTTCGGTCGGCTCGAGCAGGACTCGCATGCCCATCTGCACCGGGCTGTCGTATCGAAGAAGCTCATCAACCGCGCTCTTGTCGAGTTCTGAGTCTGCCTGCCACGCTTCGAGCTGATCACGGTTTCGCAAGAGCGCGACGACACCGTTACCGATCAGGTTCACGGTCGTCTCGTGACCGGCCACCAAGAGGAGCAGCACCATGTTGATGAGCTCCCCCTCACTGAGCTGATCCTCGCCATCCCGCACCGCGAGCAATCCGGACAGCAAGTCATCGCCAGGGTCCTCAGCTCGCCGTTGGATCAAATCGCGTGTGTACTCCTCGAGCTCATCGTTGGCCGCCATGATCGTTCGCTGCTCTTCGTCACTTCGGAGCATTCCAGGATCAAGACCTTGCGCAAGCGTGCTGGACCATCCACTGAAGATCGCTTCATCCTCACGCGGCACGCCAAGCATCTCGCAGATCACGGCGATCGGAAGCGGGTAGGCAAGAGCGTCAACAAGATCGACGGTCTCACCATTTGCGCCAGCCTTCTCCAAGTCGTCCAGGAGCGAGTTCGTCAACTCCTGAATGCGCGGCACGAGCTTCTCGACAGTCCGAGGCGTGAACGCGGAGCTGACAAGAGCCCGAAGCCGAGTGTGATCCGGAGGATCGAGGAAGAGCATGATCGGCTCTCGATCCGCGTACTCCTGGAGAATGGCATCGGTATCGACATTCTCCTTGAAGAACGTGCTGTTGCGCTCGTTGCTCGATGTGTTCCGGGCTCGAAGAAGCCCCTGGGTTTCAGCGTGCCCGAAGACGAACCAGAGATTGTTCCCCGCTTCGAGCACAGAGGTCTCTTCACGCATCCGATCAAACAACGGATACGGGTCTTCGCGATTCGCCGGCTCGAACACCTCCATGAGGAATAACTCTCCGACTGTCGGCGTCACTTCAGTGTTTGCCATGAGGTTCTCCAACTCGATACACGAATGTATTGAGTACATTGATGTATCGTTCTGGTTGTGTCAAGCAATCGACAACCAGAACGCATTCGCCCCACCAGGGACGAGACCAAGGCGAAGCTCCTGGATGCGGCCGCAGTGCTGTTCGCCGAGCACGGCATCGGGACTACGAGCATCGAAGACATTTGCGCACACGCAGGGTTCAGCCGCGGCGCGTTCTACTCGAGCTTCTCAACCAAGGACGACATCGTCTTCGAGCTGCTCGACATCCACTTCGAAGCCAATCAAGCCGAGGGTCAGCGGCTGTATGACAGCAGCTCCGACGCCGTGAGCTTTATCGAAGCCATGAATTCCGACGAGCGACGTCGAACGATGCCCGTCGACGACGTCGGCATGCTCTACATGGAGCTCAACCTCTATGCCGTCCGCAACAGCGAGAATCGCCCTCGGCTCGTCGAACGACAACGGCGCGATTTCGAGATGATGCGGGGATTCGTCACCCAAATCGTCGAGGCCGAGGGGCTCGAAGTTCCCGGCGAAATCGAAGACGTCGTGCACCTGTTGCTCGCACTCGACACCGGCTTACTCCTCCACGCGCTCATCGATCCCGAAACTCAAGATCCCCAGCGGTGGGCTCGTATCGTGACGACGCTCCACACGTTGTGGACCTCACCGAGCTCCTGACAAAGAACTACGTTGCCCACATGAGTTTCGAAATCACAAACGGGTCGGCCGACATCGACGGGCTTCACGTCGAGTGGCTCGAGGCAGGCACAGGTCCACTCGCCATTTGTTTGCACGGCTTCCCTGATTCAGCCCAATCCTGGCGCCACCTTCTGCCCGAGCTCGCGGCTGGGGGCTATCGGGCCGTGGCGCCATGGACCCGCGGCTACGCGCCGTCCGGGCTCGCCCCCGACGGCCTCTACCAATCGGGAGTTCGAGGCCGCGATGCATGCCTCCTCCACGAAGCACTCGGTGGCGACAGTGATGCCATCATCATCGGACACGATTGGGGTTCAGGAGCCGCCAACATCGCGGCGGTGAAGGAACCCGATCGCTGGAGCAAGGCTGTGATGATGGCCGTGCCGCCCGCTGGCCGAGTTGCCGCAGCGTTCTTCCAGTACAAACAAATTCGCAAGTCGTCGTACATGTTCTTCTTCCAACACCCGCTGTCTGAGATGGTCGTACCGCATGACGATTGGGCCTTTATCCGTGGCCTGTGGAACGACTGGTCGCCCGGATTCGAGAACGACGCAGACGTCGCAAACTTCATCGCAGCTGCCAGCCCAGAGGGACACCTCGCCGCGACGCTCGGCTACTACCGAGCCACCTTCCAACCAGAGCTGCAATCACCAGACTTTGCGGATTGGGACCAAGCGGGTGCCGCGGTGCCACCGCAACCGACGCTCTACCTCCATGGCCGGACTGACGGATGCATTGGTGTGGAACTCGCTGATGGGCTCGAGGCTGATCTCTCGCCCGGCTCGAATGTGGTTGTCTTCGACGACATTGGGCACTTCATGCATCTCGAAGACCCAGTGCTCGTCAATCGCACGATCCTCGACTTTCTCGCCACGTAGTTGCGGCTGGCGGGCCCGCATCCAAGATCAGCGGCCTCATTCCGAGGCTGCGATAGGCTGACGAACGCATGTTCGCTTCTCCCGCCATCGCCGCTGACCTGAACCCACAGCAACAACATGCGGTGCATCACCGGGGAACCCCGCTGCTCGTCGTCGCGGGCGCCGGCACGGGCAAGACCAAGACGCTTGCGACACGCGTCGTCCAACTCATCGATGATGGCGTCGATCCGCAACGCATCTTGCTGCTCACGTTCACCCGTCGGGCTGCCTCGGAAATGCTGCACCGAGTTGCGAGCGCCACTGATGATCGGGCCGCGTCTCGTGTCTGGGGCGGCACGTTCCATTCGACCGCGAACCGGCTGCTCCGCAACTTCGGACAAACCGCTGGCCTCTCCCCGAACTTCACCGTGCTCGACCAATCCGACGCCACGGATCTCATGGGCATGGTCCGAACCGAGGAAGGATTCGGCGAGCGCTCAAAGCGTTTCCCGAAGAAGGAGACCGTCGCCGGCATTTACGGTCGCATGGTCAACAGCCAAGCAAAGCTCTCCGAGGTTCTCGAGACTGACTACCCGTGGTGCGCCGATCACGGTGACGAGTTGAAGACCATTTTCTCCGCCTACACCGCCCGAAAACGTCGCCACCAAGTTCTCGACTACGACGATCTTCTGCTGTTCTGGCGAGCGCTCAGCGCCGCCCCAAGCGCCGGACCAGCGATGCGCGACCTTTTCGACCACATTTTGATCGACGAGTACCAAGACACCAATCCAATTCAGTCCGACATCATCCGGGGCATGTGTCGGCCAAGCGACGACGAACGTCCGACCGAAGTCTGCGCCGTCGGCGACGACGCCCAAGCCATCTATGGGTTTCGCTGCGCGTCGGTTGAGAACATGTGGGCGTTTCCCGACCACTTCCCGGGAGCAACGACCGTCACGCTCGAACAGAACTACCGATCAACCTCGCCGATCCTTGCGGTCGCGAACGCGGTCTTGGCCTCAGCTCCGACAACCGCAGGAGCAACGTCACACTTCACCAAGGAGCTCTGGTCGACCAAGACAGAGGGACCCAAGCCTCACCTGCTTACCCACCATGATGAATCGGCCCAGAGCCGAACGGTCTGCGAGAACATCCTCGATGCTCGCGAGCGGGGCATGGATCTCCGAAGCCAAGCGGTGCTCTTCCGTGCCGGCCATCACTCTGATGGCCTCGAGCTCGAACTCACCAGACGAGACATCCCCTACGTGAAATACGGCGGCTTGAAGTACCTCGAGGCTGCACACGTCAAGGACCTCCTCTCACTCCTGCGCATTCTCGACAACCCGTCGGACATGCTTGCCTGGCACCGGGTGCTGTCCTCCATGGAGGGGATCGGGCCAGCCACAGTCCGCAGACTTGCCGAAGAACTCGAACTCGAATCCGCAGAGAATGCACCGCTCTCGCTGGCCCGATTCATCGATGGCATTGGCAAGGTGCCGGCCGCGGCGAAGGCCGAGGCCGATGAGCTCCGAGCGGCATTCGCCGACTGCATCGATGATGCTGACTTTCCGCCAGCCCAGCAGGTTGAGCGACTCAAGCCGTTCTGCGCCATGGTCTTCCCCAATCGATACGACAACTCCACCGCACGTCTGAGCGACATCGACCAGCTTGCGGCGTCGGCAGCGGCCTACGGATCACGCAATCGCTTCCTCACCGAGTTGACGCTGGACCCGCCAGGAAAGACGAGCGACCAAGCGGGACCGCCACACCTCGATGACGACTGGCTCACCCTGAGCACGATCCACTCAGCCAAGGGCGGCGAGTGGCGAGCCGTGCACGTGATTCACGCAGCCGACGGGAACATCCCGAGCGACATGGCACTTGGGGACCAGGCCGGGATGGCCGAAGAACTGCGCCTGATGTACGTCGCGCTCACTCGAGCCAAGGATGAGCTCACCGTGCACGCGCCACTTCGATTCCACGTCAATCGCTTCGGCCAGGACGATCGCCACGTGCTGGCCCAAGTCAGTCGCTTTCTCGATCCGGTGCGCGATCTGTTTGACGAAGGGGCGAGCCAGGCCCAGCCCAGCGACGACTCCATCATCGAACTCGACACCGTCGGCGTCGCCGACGAAGTCGACACCCTGCTGGCCTCGCTCTGGGATTGAACCGCAGCCTCTGTAGCGTTTGCTCATGCCCAAGCTCGAACTCGCCGATCCGTCGTTCGTGGATGAAGCGCCCGTCACCATCAACGTGGGGCGAACCCTTCACGCCTCGCCAGAAGCCGTTTGGGCCGCACTCACCGACAATGAATCGTGGACCGAGTGGTTCCCGAACATGAAGCGATGCGACACCACGTCCAGTGACCCCAACGGCATCGGGTCCACCCGCACCGTCAAGGTCGGCGGCCTCGTCGCCGATGAGCAATTCATCTTTTGGGATCGCCCGAAGGACTGGGGCTTCTCGATCGTCAAGACCAACTTGCCCCTCGCAACGAAAATGATCGAGCGAGTACAACTCGAGTCCACGGGCGGCACAACAAACGTTCGGTACTCGGCATCATTCACTCCCCACTTGCTGACCAAGCCCATCGTCTCTCTCGTCAAGATGCAGATCATGAAGTCGTGGGAAGATGGGCTCGTCGGGCTCGCTCAGCACATCGAATGACCGACCCCGGCCTCCAAGCCGAAATAGAGATCCCGGCACAACTCGACCTTGCCAACACCGTGCGGGGGGCCAAGAACCCCGTGCTCATCGGCCCGACTGAGTCATGGTGGTGCACGCGAACTCCTGAAGGTTCGGGCTCGCTTCTCCTCGAACGCAAGCGTCCAGAGTTGGTGCTCGCGACGTCGTGGGGCGACGGAGCGGAATGGATGCTCCGCCAAGCGCCGAAGCTCATGGGGCTCGACGACGACGTGTCCGGGTTTCAACCAACGGGAAAGGTTGGAGAGCTGTGGCGACGCAAGCCGTTCACGCTCGCCAGAACCGACATCGTGTGGGATGCAGTTGTCGGAGCCATCTTTGGTCAGAAGGTCCAGACGTTTCATGCGAAGAAGAGCCGCAAGGCGCTCGCCCGAAAATACGGAGAGTTGGCGCCAGGACCGCGCCAAGCACACATCCTGCCGACGCCAGAACGCGTGGCGGAGATGGGGTACTACGACTTTCACCCGCTCAATGTCGAGCGCAAGCGGGCCGAGATCCTGATTCGTACCGCTCGCGAGATGCGTCGGATGGGAGACCTCTCACAGCGAACCCCCGCACAAGTCCAGGCCCGGCTTCAACGCATTCGCGGCATCGGGCCCTGGACCGCCGCCATGATTACGGCCTCTGCGTTGGGCGATCCCGATGCGGTTCCCGTTGGCGACATCCACATCCCGAACACCGTGGCCTACCTTCTCGCTGGTGAGGCGCGAGCAACCGATGAGCGGATGCTCGAACTCTTGGAGCCATACGCCGGCCATCGTTGGCGGGTCATCCGGATCGCCAAATCGTCCGGGAGTGCACCTCGCTACGGCCCACGGCTCGATCTCTACGGGTCCGGCCTCGAGATGGGTCGATAGATCAGGCCCGGTGCATCACCAATTTGCTCGGACCCCGGAACGACACGATGGGCTTGAAGGACAGCTCTTGTTCAGCCATGACAATGTCAGGAAAACGGCGGACGAGTTCCTCGAACACCACTCGACCTTCCAGCCGAGCAAGCGGCGCTCCAAGACAGAAGTGAATGCCCTTCCCGAACGACAGATGCCGGCGGGCATCTGCGCGATGGATGTCGAACTCGTCGGGCTGTTCGAACCGAGCAGCACCAACACCCGTGCTTCAGCCGGAATCGTGACGTCCTCTGACAAGGGAACGTCGGTGAGACCGAGGCGTCGCCAGGCATTGACGCTCGAGTCGAAGCGAAGAGACTCTTCCAACGCGTTCGAGAGGAATCTGCCATCCCGACAGCCTTTTACTTTTGTGCCGCCCGGGTACCTGTTCGAAGCGAGATCTTGGGAGGATGACTCCCATGGCCACCGATGCTCGGTCGACGAGGCGACTACGCGTCGGCAGTCCGATGTGGGCCAATCGCGATTGGGTCGGACCAGTGTTCCCTGCGGACACCAAGATCGGCGACGAGCTGCATGCGTATGCAACCTGGTGCACCACGGTCGAGGGCAACACCACGTTCTACGCTCCCCCGCCGCCCGCCTCTGTCGAGAAGTGGGCGGCGTCGGCCCCGGACACATTCCGATTCTGCTTCAAGCTCCCCCAAGACATCACTCATAATCGCCGGCTGCGGAATGTCGAAGAACCGTTGTGGGAGTTTCTGGACCTGCTGGAACCCCTTGGCGACAGAGTCGGCCCTCTTCAGATCCAATTGCCGGGCTCATTCGGACCCGAGGACCAACAGGTGCTCGGGGCATTCCTCCGATCGTTGCCAAGCGACCGCATTTGGGCACTCGAAGTTCGGCACGCCGAGTTCTTTGCCGGTGGTAACAGCGAACGCCCGTTGGACGACATGCTCGCTGAGCTCGGGATCAACCGAGTGATCCTCGACAGCAGAGCCTTCTTCGCCTCTGTTCCGGTTACACGAGAAGAGCGAGAAGCGTGGGAACGCAAACCGCGATTGCCGGTACGGCCGGTCGCCACCTCGAACAACCCGATCATCCGGCTCATCGGGCAGAGCGATGTCGAAGCCAGTTTGGAGCATTGGGCGCCCTGGGTCCCGAAGCTTGCGGAATGGGTCGCAGCCGGCGTCGAACCTCATGTGTTCACCCACACACCGGACAACCGTGACTCGCCCATCCTCGCTCGACGCCTGTGGTCGCTCGTCGATGCGGAGGTCGCCGACCTCGAGCCGCTTCCCACCCCACTGAGAGGCGACCAACAGCTCGGCTTTTTCTGACACGAAGTCAGACGCAGCTGCGCGAAGGGGCCCCGACCTTGCCGAAACCGGCACCCAAGGCGGTACAACGTCAGGCATGCGTGTTGCGATCGTTGGAGCAGGGCTCGCCGGACTCTCCGCAGCCATCGAGGTAAACAAGGCCGGCCACGACGTGGTGGTCTTCGAGGCTTCTGATGGTGTCGGCGGCCGAGTCAGAACCGACGAGGTCGATGGATTCCGACTCGATCGTGGGTTTCAGATCCTTCTCGACGCATATCCCGAGGCACGGGATCTTCTCGACTTCGAGGCTCTCGATCTTCGTCGATTCACACCGGGTGCCACCATCCGACACAACGGCGAGTTCCACCGACTTGGCGATCCAATCCGGGAACCCAAGCAGTTGCTGTCGACGCTCAAGGCACCGATCGGATCGCCCATCGACAAGGCGCGAATTCTCGCCTTTCGCCTCTCGGTAACCAGAGGCGAGATCGAAGACGTCTGGAAAGGCGTCGGCACCACCACAATCTCCCGCTTCGAGCGGGCAGGATTCAGCTCCTCGATGATCGAACGGTTCCTTCGACCGCTCTTCGCTGGCATCACGCTCGATCCGCAATTGCAAGGTTCAAGTCAGGTCGCCGAATTCGTCTTCCGAATGCTCAGCACCGGCGATGCTGTGGTGCCGGCCGTTGGCATGGGTGCCATCTCCGACCAGCTGGCTGCTCGCCTGCCAGACGGCACCATCAAGTTGAACTGCCCGGTTGCAGATCTTGGAGCGACTGCACTCCGGCTCGAAGGCGGCGAGACCGAATCAGCCGATGCCGTGATCCTGGCAACCGACAGCACCGAGGCGGCGCGTCTCGTGGGAGTCCCTGACCCAGGGTGGAACGGTGTGACGAGTGTCTGGCTCGCTGCAGATGCCCCACCGATCAATGAACCCGTGCTCGTTCTCAACGGTGAAGGGGTCTCCCCCATCAACTCGTTCGTTGTCATGAGCAACGTGAGTCAGCGCTATGCACCGGCCGGGCGCAACCTCATGGTCATGTCGACCCCGTCGGTTGCCCCCGATCTCCCTGCGGCAATGAAGACACAGCTTGTCGATTGGTTTGGCTCAGTAGCCGAAACCTGGGAGGAGCTTCGAGTCGATCAAATCGAACGAGCCCAGCCCATCCAGCTTCCTGGCCACGATGCCAGGGCGCCACTCGCCCTCGATAGTGGTGTGTGGATCGCAGGGGATCACCGTCGGGATGCGTCGATCAACGGAGCAATCGGATCCGGTCGAGCCGTCGCTCGTGCCGCGTTGGCAGCCCAGGTGTAATTATCGACCAATTCGGCCGGGAGCAGGTTGCTCAGCGCGGCGCAGTCGGTCGGGTGCGTGCGGGAATGCGTTGCACCGCTCGGGCCGCCGAGTTCACCAGGTCAATCAGCGTTCGGCCGCCGACAATCATGGCGCAACCAATTGCGATGATGAGCATCGTCTCGTTGGTCCCGGTATTGGGCAACTGCTCTTGAGCATCGTCGTCTTGCAGCTGCGCTGATACGACGTCAACTGTTTCATCGCCTGCCGCCAAGTCGGCGAATGCAGCAACGGTTGTCGTCGCCTGTTCAGCCATCGCTTCCGGGATCGTCGTCGCACTACCTGCAGCAACATCCACCTCTACTTCTGCGGGGAGCTGCACAGTCGGCGCGACCGAGATTCCAGGAGTCGAGGATGTCGATCCGCTGTTGAGGGTCTCATCGGAGATCGAGCTGCATCCAGCGACAGACAATGCTGCTGCCACAAGAAGTGTTCTGGCCCCGAGGCCGGTTACGAAATTCGCCACGGGTTCAGCATGGCTCCCCCGGTTCTGAGTTACATGAGTCGAGCTTCGGGCAACCTTGGGTCGTACGAACCACTACCGTTCGGGCCGCTATGCCCGAGCTCCCCGAGGTAGAAACTGTTCGCCGCCAGCTGGACCCGCGCGTCAAGGGTGCCCGTATCGTTGACGCCGGCTCTCATCCGTCAAGCAAGTTCACGCCGGCAACCGAAGCAATCGGGGCCAGCATTGTCTCCACCGGTCGGCGGGCGAAGTTCCTGTTACTCCAGCTCGACGATGATCGCGAGCTCGTCGTGCACCTTGGAATGACTGGTGTTCTTCGATTCCGCGATGGCCCACCAAACGAAGAGGATCCCTATCTTCGGGCTTGGTGGACGTTGATGAGGGACGACGACATCGCGCAAACTCTCGAGTTCGCCGATGTGCGGCGCTTTGGGAGGCTTCGTGTGGTCCCGACGGGCGACTATTCGGGGATGCCGACACTGGCGAACGCCGGGCCGGAGCCATGGGATCCGATACTCACTCCAAAACTGTTCTGGCAGCTGTTGCAGGCAAGCAAGCGCCCGATCAAGACCCAGTTGCTGTCCCAGCGCCCGATTGCGGGTGTCGGAAACATCTACGCCGACGAAGCACTCTGGATTGCGGAGATCAACCCAACGGCTCGACGGATCGGGCTGGAACGGGCGGCCAAGCTGCTCGACGCCGTTCGCTCGACCCTTGAACAGGGCATCGAACTTGGCGGTACAACCTTGCGCGATTACCGCAACGCCGAGGGCGGCACCGGCGGGAATCAACATGAACTCTTCGCCTACGGACGATCCGGCAAGCCGTGTCTTCGTTGTGGAACGACGATGGAGGCCCGCGTGATCGACGCTCGAACCACAACATGGTGCAAGACCTGTCAGCGCCGCTGATCCGTACACTTCTCGCCATGGCAAACAGCTCGACGACGAGCAATCCACAGATGCCTGACCAGCCAAAGACCCTCACCGTGATCGGCAACGGCCGCGCTGGTGGAGCCCTGGTCGCAGCCCTCGACGCGGTCGGTTGGCCAGTCGACGCAGTGTTCGGTCGAGCCGACGACTATTCCGATGCCTGCAACGACACGGACATCGTGGTGATCGCCGCCCCCGACGATGCCCTCGCCACAGTGGCCGCCAGGATCGAACCAGGCGACGGCGTCGTCATGCATCTCTCCGGGTCGCGCACGCTTGATGTCTTGGCTCCCCACGAGCGACGGGCGTCAATGCACCCCCTCATGTCGCTTCCCGATCCCGTTCGAGGAGCCAAACGGCTCCTCGACAACTGCGCATTCGCAGTCTGCGGCGACCCAGTTGCTGAACTTTTGGTGCAGGCACTCGGAGGCAGAGGGTTTGCCGTGGATGACGATGACCGAGCCAGCTACCACGCTGCGGCAAGCATCGCTGCGAATCACGTCGTGACGCTCTGCGCTCAGGTCGAGCGAGTTGCAGGGAGCATCGGAGCACCAGCCGATGCGTTCTGGCGCCTCATCTCGACATCGGTGGAAAATGCATCTCAGCTTGGTGCCAGCGCCGCGCTCACCGGGCCAGCAGCCAGAGGAGACTGGGACACCATCGCGGCCCATCTCAGCTCACTACCGCCAGACGAGCAGGTGCTCTACCGTGCGGTCGCCAAAGCGGCGGCCGAGCTCGCAAATCAACAGTGGCCCAGTCGTCTCGACTGACCCTTCACGTTCGCTTCTGATTCGACAGGAAACCTCCGTGGCAATTGCAACAATCTCGACGATCAACGAGACCCGAGAACGCTTGGACGCAGTTCGCGCCAGCGGCCGGTCTGTCGGTTTCGTCCCGACCATGGGCTTCCTTCACGACGGTCATGCCTCATTGATGCGCGCCGCTCGAAGTCAAAACGACGTCGTCGTTGCCAGCATCTTCGTAAACCCTCTCCAATTCGCCGCCAACGAGGATCTCTCCGACTACCCCCGTGACCTTGACCGTGACACTGACTTGGCCGAACGGTCTGGTGTTGACCTGTTGTTCGTACCCTCCGTAGAGGAGATGTATCCCCACGGTCCTGTGCTCACCACTGTGACGGTTGACGACATCTCTTCGCGGTTCGAAGGTGCGACCCGTCCGACGCACTTCGCTGGCGTCGCCACCGTGGTTTCCAAACTCTTCAACATCAGTGGGCCAGCTCGTGCGTATTTCGGCGAGAAAGACTTTCAGCAGCTCGCGGTGATTCGCCGCATGGTGAGCGACCTCTCAATCCCGATCGAAGTCGTCGGGTGCCCCATCGTTCGAGAAGCCGACGGGCTCGCCATGTCCAGCCGTAACACCTACCTCAGTCCCGAGCAGCGAGCTGCTGCCCCGGTACTCCGACGGGCACTCGATGCAGGTGTCGCCGCCATCGACAACGGCGAGGTACGTCCGGCCGAGGTTGTCCGGATCATGACCACAATCGTTGAGGCAGAATCTCATGCGCAGCTCGACTATGCAGCGGCTGTCGACGCGGCAACGCTGGTTGAACCTGACACTCTTTCCGGCGAAGTTCGGCTCCTGATTGCCGCTCAAGTTGGACGGCCACGACTGATCGACAATGCTGGTACCTCCATAGAGACGACGACATGAACCAAACCCTCGTGTTCGACTCACCGCTACCAAGGAAACAACCGTGAGTTCAAAGGTCACCGTTCCCAAGATCGAAGGCTCCAAGGTTCGCAATGGGGCAGATCCGCTCGTGATGGTCACCGCCTACGACGCTCCATCTGCTCGAGTTGCGAGTGAGGCGGGCGTCGACATGATTCTCGTCGGCGACAGCGTCGCGATGGTCGTGCTTGGCTACGACGACACCCTGCAGGTCACCGTGGATGACATGGCGCATCACGTCGCAGCAGTCGCACGGGCGAACCCCGATCCGCTGATCATTGGCGACATGCCGTGGATGAGCTTTCACGTCTCGGTTGAAGAGACCGTGAGGAATGCCGCGACTCTGATTCGTGCTGGTGCTCAATGCGTCAAGGTCGAGGGTGGGCGAAAGCGGATCAAGATGATCGAAGCAATTCGCGCCGCCGAAATTCCAGTGATCGGCCATGTCGGTCTCACGCCACAATCGGCGAACGTCATGGGCGGCTTCAAGATCCAAGCCCGCGACGCACACGACGTCAGGCGAACCATCGCCGCGGCGAAGGGGCTCCAAGCTGCCGGATGTTTTGCCGTCGTCGTCGAGGGTGTGCCTGATCTTGCAGGTGAGATGATCACCGATGCGGTCGACATCCCGATCATTGGCATTGGGGCAGGAGCCAACACTGATGGCCAGGTGCTCGTTTACCACGATGTCATCGGGCTCGAGAACCGATTCAAGCCCCGGTTCGTCCGCCGCTACGGCACCGCGTACGAAGACCAGGTTGCGTCGATTGCCCAGTTCACTGCCGATGTGCGCGAGAGAAACTTTCCGGGCCCCGACGAGACCTACAAGACCAACGAGGCACTTGCTGAGGCTCTTGGTCTCTACGGTTCACAACCGAAGTAGCGCTCCCACAACACGCTGTCGGGGGAACAATCGCCTGGGCGACTAGGTTCAGGTCTCAATGGCACCCATCCGACTCCGCGCTCCCTCGAGTTTCGAGCGGGGCTTTGCCCAGATTCGAGACGAGCTCGACGTGCCGCCTTCGTTCCCCGAGGTGGTGCTCGACGCTGCGAGGGAGGCCCGGCTCGATCTGAGCGGCAGACGAGATGCCCTCAACATCCCGTTCGTGGCCATCGATCCACCCGGTGCTACCGATCTCGATCAGGCGTTCGCAGCTGAGCGCCACGGTGACGGCTATCGAGTCTTCTATGCCATTGCCGACCTCGGTGCCTTTCTAGAGCCCGGTGGCGTCATCGATCTCGAAGCCAGAACTCGCGGGACAACGCTGTACAGCCCCGACATCCGCACACCTCTGCATCCGCCGATCATCAGCGAAGATCGAGGGAGTCTGCTCGCAGGCACCATCAAACCTGCCCTGTTGTGGACCATCGACCTGGACGCCAGCGGGATGCCCACCGACTCGAGCTTCGAGCGCGCCATGGTGCAAATTCGTGAAGCGATTCCGTACACAGAAGCCCAGCGCAGGATCGACGCCAACGATGAGATGCTCGTCCTACTGAAAGAAGTCGGGACCCTTCGGCAAGCCAGGGAAGCCGATCGTGGTGGCGTCAGCCTCAATCTTCCGGCTCAAGAAGTTGTCGAAGTTGACGGCTCCTACAGCCTCAAATTCGACTCATCGATACCAGTTGAGAACTGGAACGCCCAGATCTCACTTCTGACGGGCATCGTTGCCGGGACCAAGATGTACGAGGCGCAGGTCGGCATCCTCCGCACACTGCCACCGACTCGCAAGCAGGACCTTCGGCGTTTGCGTCGTCAAGCCAAGGCCCTTGGGGTCGATTGGCCGGACCACATCGACTACCCAGATTTCGTCCGTTCGATAACACCCGAAACTCCAACCGACAATGCGTTCTTGCTCCAGGCAGCCCGCTCATTTCGCGGAGCTGGCTATCTCGGCTTCTCAGGAGAGCAGCCCGAGTTCGCCGAGCACGGGGCAATCGCCTCGATCTACGCCCACGTCACCGCGCCGCTGCGCCGGCTCGTGGATCGCTTCGGCAACGAGATTCTGCTCGCTCTCTACGCGGGCGAAGAACCGCCGGCATGGGCCGTGGAAGCGACAGAAGAGCTCCCGTCGCTGATGGGTCGGGCAAAGTCGAAGGAATCGGCTCTTGAACGTTCAATGGTCGACTTCGCCGAAGCGATGGTGCTCGAGCCTCACGTCGGTAAGTCCTTCGAAGGTTTTGTCATCGACATCAACGAGAAGCGTGGACGAGCCACCGTGCAGCTTTGCGACCCGGCGGTCGTTACGAATGTTGCACCCGACGGGCTCCAACTCGCACAAGAAGTATCCGTGACTCTTCAGGCCGTCGACACGTCGAAACGGACGCTCGACTTCGCGGTCGAGAGCTGATCGAAGCAGACCGAAACAGATCCAACATCTCGAAATGATTCTCCGACCAGAACGTCACGATCCGCTACCGCGTCAGCCAGCGGGTCTGCCCTGGCCAACCACCGACTGGCCGAAGAAGGCTCCCGAAGCGGACGTCGATCACGTGCAACTCGAGCAGCTACTCGACACGGCCTTCGGCAACTCCGTTTTCGAAAACTCTGCCGATGGCACACCGTCCCCGGAGCTCGGGCTCATGCTCGCCACGGTTGTTGTCCACCGTGGCCACCTTGTCTCCGCTCGATATGGCGAAACGGCTGGCCCCCAAGAACCGCTCATCTCGTGGTCGATGGCCAAGAGCGTGGTTCATGCGTGGGCGGGCCTCCTCACGATGGACGGGCTGCTCGACGTGCACGCTCCGACCGGAATCCCTGAGTGGGCTGACGATCTCAGATCTGAGATCACGGTCGCGCAACTCTTGGACATGACCAGTGGGCTCGAGTTCAACGAGGACTACGTCGATGACCAGGTCTCCCATGTCATCGAGATGCTCTTTGGGGAGGGCCAGACCGACACAGCTGGCTACGCCAGAGACTTTCCATTGGTTCATGCAGCAGGCTCGCACTTCAACTATTCGAGTGGCACAACCAACATCGTCGCTCGGATCTGCGGCGATCTCGTCGGCGACCAGGAAGCCGTGGAGGCGTACCTCCAGGAGCGTCTGTTCGAACCCCTCGGCATGCAAAGCGCCGATCCTCGATTCGACGATGCGGGCACGTTCATCGGTTCGTCGTTCCTCTATTGCACGGCGGAGGACTTCGCCCGATTCGGCTACCTGTATCTCCGGAACGGCATGTGGGAGGGGCAGCGTCTTCTTCCTGACGGTTGGGCGGACGACGCACGATCAGCCGTTTCGGTACCTGTCGATGAAGACTTCTGGTACGGACACCACTGGTGGCTGTGGGATGACTCAACCGGAGGCTTCGCCTGCCACGGTTACGAGGGTCAGTACATCATCGTGATCCCCGCCCGAGATCTGATCGTTGTCCGTCTCGGGAAAACTCCAGCAGAACGTAAGGCCCCGGTCATCGCATGGCTGAAGGATGTGATCGCGTGTTTCCCCGAGAAGTAGCCAACAGCCGCTGGCACTACAAGCATCGATTGCGGATCTGCATTGCTACCGCAACGTTCCTGGCATGCACATTGGCCGCATGCTCCAACAATCCCCGGGAGGTCGCTGACCCCACCATCCTCGAGGGTGCTGGAAGCACCTCGGCAACCGATCTGTTCCCCGACGTGATCGACGCCACCGCCACACAGGCGGATGATGGCACATGGACCATCGCTGCGACGCTCAGTTCGCCTTACGACTCTCCCGAGCGCTACGCCGATGGTTGGAGGGTGATCGGGCCGGACGGAACTGAGTTTGGCCAACGACTGCTCACGCACGACCATGCGGACGAACAGCCCTTCACTCGAACCCATTCCGGGGTCGTGATTCCGCCAGACATCGACGTCGTCACGATTCAGGGCCGAGATCAGATCAGTGGCTGGGGCGGGTTGACCTTCGAGGTCGCACTGCAGCGGTAACGCACTGCAGCGGCAACGCACTGCTGGCAGCACGAAAGCTAGGGTCCACCGCCATGGCTTCCTCGACGAACCAACGACGCCCGATGCGGCCGAGTGACCTCTATGAACTTCGATCGGTGGGCGAGGTCGTGCTGTTACCAGAAGGCGATGTTGCCTTCACCGTGACATGGCCTGATCAGGCGACAGATCAGAATCGTTCGACGATCAGCGTGCTCCAGAAGGACGGAACGGTCCGACAGCTGACGGATGGCCACCTCGACCGCGGCATCTCGCTCAGCCCCGACGGACAGCGTCTTGCGTTCTTGCGGACCGAACCAGGCGCTCGGCCTCGTCCCTTCGTTGTGGAGTTAGCGAATGGAGCCACACAACTCGTGGATGGACTGGAGGACGGGGCAGACAGCGTGTCCTGGCTCGGCAACAATCAGCTCGTTCTGTTGGCGCCTCAACGTCCAGCCGATCAGGTCGGCGTCGACAATGAGGAGCTGGCTCGACGGCCGAGAATCATCCACGGGCTCGACTATCGATACAACGGCCGGGGCTGGACACACGACCGGCAGCGCCAAGTTGTGGTGGTCGATCTTGCGACAGCAACCCAACGAGTCCTTTCTGATCAATCTGTTGATCACCGCGGCCTCGCAACTTCGCCGAACGGCGATGCGATTCTCGCCATTGGACAGCTCGGGCAAGACAACGATCTCACCGCAACATCCGACGTCTTACTCTTCGACCTTGAGAGTGGGAAGGAACCCGTCGTGCTGACCCAGGCGGGCGGACGATGGGCACAAACTGGATGGACGGCGGACGGACGGCCGATGGTGATCGGCACGCCGGACGGCGCAGCGGTTCGATTGATGCGACCTCATCTGCTCGACCGCAATGGTGTCGAGCCGCCACGAGTTCTCGGCCTCGCAGATGTGAGCGCCGCTTCGGTCGTCGGGGCACCCAGTGTCCCCTGCGTCGTCGATGCTGCCGTGCTGCTGCCGGGAACCCGGGGCGGCGCGGTCACGATCGACCGATATGAGCTCTCGACGGGCAACGTGTCCACCCTTTTGCAGGGTCAGCTCTCGGTCGGAGCATTCGACGCAACCGCAGACGGAACTCGCATCGTTGCCGCCGTGAGCACGCCGACTCGGCCCGCCGAGCTCTGGCAGATTGTCGACAACGAACCCTCGACGCTGTTGTCACTCAACGAGGAGCTCCTTGCCCAACTCGACCTCGTCGAACCCGAGCAGTTGCAGATCCCGTCAACTGATGGTGTCTCCGTGGAAGCGTTTCTCTTTCGCCCTCCCCCTTCGGTCGAGCCGGCAACATCGCCATCACAGCCCGGACCAGCGCTCCATTACATCCACGGTGGACCCATGTTCGCGTATGGCTATGAGTTCTTCGACGAATTCCAGCTCGCAGCGGCCGCTGGCTACATCGTGATCGCTGGCAATCCTCGAGGGTCAGACGGGTACGGCGAAGAATGGGCGGCATGCCTCACCGCCCGACTCGGCACGATTGACTGGCAAGACATCACCGCGATCTCCGACCATCTTTTCGCTCTTCCCGAAGTCGACAGCGAACGAGTTGGAGTGGGCGGCGGGAGCTACGGCGGCTTCATGACGGCGTGGGCTATCTCTCATAGCGATCGGTATCGGGCCGCCCTTGTGGAACGAGCGGTTACCAACTGGGAATCATTTGTTGGCACCAGCGACATCGGGGCGTTCTTCGGACCAATGCTCGTCGGCGCCTCCATCCTCGGCGACGGCGAGGCCGGAGTCGACGCGCTTCGCAGACAGTCACCGCTGACCTACGCATCTGAGGTCCGCACCCCCACCCTGATTCTGCACTCTGAAGAAGATTGGCGGTGTCCGATCGAACAAGCCGAGCAGCTCTTCGCCGCCTATCGACACAATGGTGTCGACGTGACCTTCGTGCGCTTCCCCGGCGAGAACCATGAGCTCACACGCTCCGGCTCGCCCCAGCACCGGGTCGAACGCTTTGAGATCGTCCACGATTTCTTCGGCGAACACCTCGGTGTTCATTCCAACACCCCCGAAAATTGACGAAGAAATTCTCAAGGTTGTGCCATCCTTGACCGTAGGTGTAATTGCTTGTTGAAGCATGGCTTGAACAACACAACCACAGATCACGGGTGACAGATCGTGAGCAAGAACATGAGCAGTAACGCTCTCTCAACGCGCCAACAAATCGCGCCAACAACACCGAGCCTCGGTCTTCGAATCGGACTCTTCGCCGCCATCGCTACCTTCACCATCGTGGGTTCCAACTTGATGTTGATGGTCGTGGCCGACAATTACGCCTTCACCGCGCCGACCGCGCTCGGCGGACTTGCAGGAGTGCTGATTATTCTCGTCGCCGGCCAACTCGTGCGGTCACTCAAGGACCTACCCGACGTCGAGGTGTACGAGCCAGTTCGTCGTTCTGCCATCCTTGAGCTCGTCGAGCAACCGCTGCTCCCCCGCCCAGTGGTCGCATCGGCCAGCACCCGATCACGGGAACGTTGTGGCCGCCACAATCCTCGCCTCGACCGCCACCATCACTGATCGCTCAGGACGACTCGAACTCGCTTCCCTCACGAGAAGCCGACTCGACCACGACGTCGAGTTCCAACGCCCCTGCGAGCAACCGAGAACGCTCACGCGCAGCCCACACTTCGAGGTCCACATCTGCCCCTGGCGCGGCAATCGGCTGGATGACCAACTGGCCGCCCTCTACAAACACTCGGACAGCCTCGACCACCCCGGAATGTGCTCGGTCGAGTCCAATGGCCACACGAAGAAGTCCAGCAAGTACTCGTACAACCTGCTGATCGCTCTCGCGTAGTCGCGCGAACTCCTGATGCTTGTTCGTGGGATGACTCTTGCGGTGGTACCGGGCAACGACGGCGATCATCTCGACCTCGTGCTCAGCGAACCCGGTGAGATGCTCGCTGTTGCGGATTACGTAGTAGCTGTGCTTGTGATGACTCGAATGACTGATGAACAGTCCGACGTTGTGAACAATGGCCGCTCCATCAAGCAGTTCTCGTTCCGCTGCACCCAGACCGTGGATCTCCACGGTTCGATCGAACAACTGTGTGGCCAGCTTTGCGGTCTGAAGAGCGTGGTCCGGGTCTGGATCGAGCTGACGAGCGAGTCGAAGCAGATTGGTGCGCCGAAGATCGGCCAGCCGAGAAATGCCAGCAGATCTCGATCCGCCAAATCGGTCGAGCAAGACTCCTTCACGCAGAGCGAACTCCGAGACGGTCATTTCGTCGATCTCGAACGCCAAGAAAATCTCCTGGAGCAAGATCGAACCGGCAGTGATGATGTCAGCCCGTTTGGCATCCAGGCCAGACATCTTTCGGGGAGCATCGAGAGGAATGCCCGCCAGCACCTCAACGATTGACGCGAGTTCACTTGCTGAGAAGGATGCCCCATTCGTCTGACGCGCTGACTCGCCTCGGCGGTGGGCTGCCATCGATGCGATCGTGGCGATCGTTCCAGAACTTCCGATCGAGACCTCCGGCTGATGTCCACGCAACTCTCGGGAGACCGGAGCCAATGCTGCCCGGATGTACTGGCGACAATTCGTGGTAGCCGATTCGATGTCATCGGCTCCGACGAAGAAGCGCTCGGTCATCCGTACCGCACCCAACTTCATGCTTCGTGACTCGACAACGCGCTCGCCTTCGCTGATGACGAATTCGGTGCTGCCGCCGCCGATGTCGACCAGCAGGGCTCGTTTGTCATAGACCGGTAGGGCCTGAAGCACCCCAAGGTGGATCAAGCGAGCCTCTTCGAAGCCGCTGATCACCTCAACCTCGACGGCGAGCTCTTCCCGAGCTCGATCGAGGAAAATCGCTTGGTTCGATGCCTCGCGGACTGCGCTGGTCGCAACAACCGACAGATCGACGGCTCCGAAACTCCGCGCAACCTGCACCATGCGGTCGAGGGTGGCCAATCCTCGGTCGATGGCATCGTCTGCGAGCTCCTTCATTTCTCCACCACCGCGACCCATCCGCACCATCTCCTTCTCGGTAGTCAGGACGTCGAATCCGCCGTCGCTGTCCGCCCGAGCCACGACAAGATGAAACGAGTTGGTGCCAATGTCGATCGCTGCATGCAGGTCACTCATTGGGAACAGTTTGCCCGCGGCGCACTCTCGACCGCGCGGTCCTAGCCTCCGGTGAGTGTCATGGATTCTTCGCCTCACTGTCGATGTCACCCATGTGGATGCACGAACCGAGCAACTCTGGGACCTCGGGACCTCGGGCGTCGCCCAAGTCGAAGAGAACAATTCCATCACCCTTCTTGCCGGCTTCGAAGACCTCGCCGATGCCCGACGTGCTGCGGAACAAGTAGGTGGCGATGTGGAGGCTGTCGACTCGTCGGTCTGGGAGATTTCCGACGACGTTGTCGTGGAGGTCGGCCAGCGCCGAAGCGAGATCCGACTCGAAGTCGGCACGGCATTCGGCCACGGCAGCCATCCGACCACGCGTCTTGTCCTCGATGAACTCGAGTCGATAGCCGCCGTTGCCCCACTTGGGTCGCTCCTCGACGTTGGGACGGGGACCGGAGTGCTCGCGCTCGCCGGAGCAGTGCTGGGAGCAACGCCAATCGTCGGCGTCGACCTCGACGAACCCTCGATCGCCATTGCTCGCCGCAACGCCGAGAGGAACTCATCGCTCTTCCCTCAGAGCACGATTGACCTCTCGACCGCTGCACTCGACCAGCTCGACGGTGTATTCGACACGGTCGTCGCCAATCTCCTGCTCGCCGACTTTCGACCGATTGCTCACCTCGTGTCCGCTCGCGTTCGACAGCGTCTCATCGTCTCTGGCTTCTTGGAAGACCAAGTGGCTGAGATGCACGCGCTCGTCCCCGATCTTCGTCTCTCGGACCATCGCCACGATGGTGGATGGGTCATGCTGAGATTCGAAGCGTGACTGCCTCCCCCGACCTCGACCGACCGGTCTGGTACGCCGCATACGGATCCAACCTTTCAAGCGCACGATTCCGCACCTATCTCGAAGGGGGAACCGTGCCTCACTCGCCCAACGAGCGGCCACAACAAGGAGCTCGCGACTCTTCGGCTCCAACAGGAAACGGACCCTGTGAGATCAATCGCAGGCTGGTCTTCTCTGGGACTTCGACTCGCTGGGGCGGCGGTGGAGTCGCCTTTCTCGATCCCGACTCGTCAGTTGAGCCAGAGTTTCCGGCGCTCGGCCGAGCGTGGAGGATCACACTGGGCCAATTCGAAGACCTGTTCAAGCAAGAGAATCGACTCGATGAGGTCATGTCGATCGATCTTGGCCGTCTCACCGACTCCGGCGTCCTCGAACTTCTTCCCGGCGGATACGGGCGACTCGAACTACTTTCCCAGATGGAAGGCGACCCGGTTCTCACCTTCACCCGACCCACTCGACCAACGGAGCTCAACGCCGCAGATATCTCGTATCTGAAAGTCATGACCGATGGCTTGATCGAGACGTGGTCGATCGAGCCCGAGGACGCTGCTCGGTATCTCGCCAGCTTGGAAGGCAACGCAGGCGCGTTCGAGATCGATCAGTTGATTGCTGACCTGATGGAGCCCGACCAGTAGCGTCGGACGGGTGAACGACTCCAACCGGCCGGCCCCCATCCACAATCGCATCACCGAAATGCTCGGGGTCGACTACCCGATCGTGCAAGCGCCGATGGGCTGGATCGCCAGGAGCCAGTTGGCCTCAGCAGTGTCCAACGCTGGCGGCCTCGGCATCATCGAGACGTCGTCGGGCGAACTCGATGCCGTGAGAGAAGAGATCACCAAGATGCGTGATCTCACGGACAAGCCATTCGGTGTCAACATCGCCCAAGCGTTCGTCCGAGATCCCGCCATTGTCGAGTTCGTCATAGAGCAAGGCGTTCGGTTCGTCACCACATCGGCCGGCAACCCGATGGCATACACAAGCCAGCTCAAGGAAGCAGGGTTGACGGTTTTCCACGTGGTTCCCACGCTGCGCGGAGCGCTGAAGGCCATCGAAGCGGGCGTCGACGGCCTGGTCGTCGAAGGCGGAGAGGGCGGTGGTTTCAAGAACCCCGATCCCGTGGCTCTCATGGTGTTGCTCCCCCTCATCCGATCAAAGGTCGAGGTCCCGATCATTGCTGCCGGAGGAATCATCGATGGCCCAACGATGGCCGCCGCATTCGCTCTCGGCGCCGAGGCAGTGCAGATGGGAACTCGGATGGTCTCCGCTGAGGAGAGCCCGATTCATCAGAACTGGAAAGATGCCATCGTCAATGGAGCGGAGACCGACACGGTCTTCCTCAACCAGCGTCATTCCCCCGCATTGCGCGCCATCAAGACAGAGCGAACCGCCAACCTCCAATTCGCTGAGCACAATGTGTTCGGCGACTTCGGCGATCCCCAGAAGCTCTACTTCGGTGGCGACATGGAGGCTGCGATTGCGCTCAGTGGCCAGGTGATGGGTCGGATCGACAGGGTGGAACCTGTTGGCAAGATTCTCGGTGACTGCATGGAAGAGTTCCACGCAACGATGCACCAACTCGCCGACCGCTATCTGGCGGGCTGAGCCTCGACCGCAGGCGGTGTCGCCTTTCGCATCGGTTCAAGGATCCAACGACCATCATCGATCGATCGGCGCACCCAGTGCTGGATTCGCCAGTTGCCGTCCTCGAGTACGAGCACCGCTTCATATTGTTCGACGGTGTAGCGAATCAGGTCGTAGTCACCGACCTGTTGGGTCCTCTTGAGCCTTGTTTCGACGGCGGTGAGTCCGATCACTTGTCCGTCTTCTGAATAGAAGGTCAGCGCCAAGTCATGGCCGAGCTGTTCAAGCGAACGACCTTCCCAGTTCTCGGCTTGCGCCAATACTCCCTGTCGAGCTGAGTTGGAGAAATACACCTCGACGCCGGACGTATCGCCTGTCTCGGCCACGATGCTCAGCTGCTCCCAGCCTCGGAGCCATGAGGCGGTCACATCAACGCGTGTCAACGGTTCCATCTGGCGAGGAAGGTCATCGGCATCCGGTAGCCACGTCACCGCCTCGATCAGGTCTGGCGGGAGCTCAGCAGCTTCGGTGAAGACTTCAGTGGTCTCCTCAGACTGGGTGATCGCGGCGATGATTCCGGCCGAACCGACCAACACACCCAGCGCCATGACGCCAACGATCGCGGCGAGAGCGAGCCGAACGATGAACTTCTTGCGGCCTCGCTGCCCAATCGTCGACAGCACAGGCTCTGGAGTCTCGACCGCAATCGGAGCGAGCACGATCGGAGGCAGGCCACGCCGTCGCCGCAGAAGCGGACCACCCGGAAACGTCATCGCCTTCGATCCTCGATCGAGGTGGCGTCGACGCCGAGCACCGACACGCTGATGTCGGCCAATGTGGCCCCAACAACGACCGACCCGAGGCCCTGCTCGAGGGCAACCTCGATTGTCTTTCCATCGACTTCGATCACGGCCATGGTTCCGTCGGGTGCGTAGCTGCCACGTGTCGAGACAACACGGCCGACGGTTATCTCAATGCCATCGTCATGATCCGCGATCTCGACAGGAAGTTCGAGCACGGCTGCCGGAAAGTCCACGGTCAGCGGAGCACTTCTGGTTCCGCTCGCAACGGCGGAGAACTCCGCCGAACCGGGAGCATCAGGAACTTCCACGACGAAAATCACGAAGCCGTCAATAGAGAACCCGGTGAGTCGCCGGTTTCCAGTTGACCCGCTTGCATCGAGGTACGCGATCGTCCCGTCCGGCATGACGTTCCCGAACTCGTCAACCAGAAGGTCGGTTCTGATCGAAACGAGCGTTGCGCCATCAGCGGGCGGAATCGGCTCGGGCAACGACAGCTCATAGGGCGCAGGCACGCCGGCGACTTCCATGAAGGAGCGCTCAGGCCCTTCGGCATCGCCTGCTGAGACGCCGATTCGGGTTCGGCCGGCCAACGTCTCGGACCAGATCTCGATGAAGCTGAGCAGGCCTCGCGTCGAGGTCGCCTGACGTTCTACCGAGAGCGAGGGGCGGGTGATCCGAAAATCCACGGACGTCCCTTCGCTTACCGGGTTGCCGAATTGGTCTTCGGGAACCGCAACGATCATCGAGAAGTCGTTGGCATCGGCGATGATCGTTCGCGGACCGAG
>CALHCB010000084.1 GCA_937930695.1 uncultured Acidimicrobiales bacterium
TGGGCGGCCGCTTCGGCAAGATTGGTTCTCGTCTTGGACTTCTTGCGCGATCGACGGCTCGGCTGAGGGCGAGAGTCGACACCAGTATCTATCTCAACCGGCGAAGGAGGAGCAGCAGCCATTCGTCGAATGATAGTGGCTGCGAGCGGTGATGTCAGCCATTGACTAATGTCAGTGACTGACATATTGTGTCGTCATGACGAGTTCAGCAGCCATCTTCGATCTCGATCGCACACTGATTGCCGGGTCCTCAGCGACGATCATCACTCGGCACCTGGTCGAGCACGGAATCGCTCCGGATCGCAAGATCCCTTTCGCCGACACGCTCGGCGAGATCTACGAACGCTTCGGAGAGAACTGGCTGATGATGCAGCCAGCGAAGTTGGCCGGCCGCGCCGCTGCTGGCTGGTCAGTGGCCGAGGTAGAAGTGGCCTGTGCTCGTGCGGCCGAAGAAGTCGTCGCCAATCTTGCGCCGTTCGCTCGATTGGTGATCGACGGGCACCGCGACGACGGCCAGCTGTTGGTGTTGGCAACAACGTCACCAGAACCGTTCGTGCAGCCAATTGCTGACCTGCTTGGCTTCGACGCCGTGGTGTCCACCAAGTGGCGCTCGGCCGACGGAACGTTCACCGGCGAGCTCGACGGCGAGTTTCTCTGGGGAAAGCAAAAGGCAGCAGCGGTCGTTGAATGGGCAGACGCGAGCGGCGTCAATCTCTCGCAAAGCCATGCATACAGCGACAGCTACTTCGACAGTCCGCTCCTCGACGCAGTCGGCAACCCCGTCGCGGTCAATCCTGATGCACAGCTCGCCGCCACCGCGGTGGTGAAAGGCTGGCCGATCCGTCACCTCGACAAGTCCGAGGGTGTGGCAAAGATTGCGGGGCGGGAGATCCAAGACTGGACTCGGCCGTTCATGCGTCCCGAGCTCGTGGCTCCGTATGTGTCCTTTGAATTCGACGGCATCGAGAACATTCCCGCCGAGGGCCCCGCGTTGCTGGTGTTCAACCACCGTTCCTATTTCGACCCAACCGTCATGGGCTTGGTCGCCGCCAAAGCGAACCGCTCCATTCGTGGCCTCGGGAAGAAAGAGGTCTTCGACGTTCCAATCGTGGGTCGGCTTGCCAAGGCGCTCGGAGGCATCCGGGTCGAGCGAGCATCAGGCTCAGACGAACCTCTCGACAAGGCGGCAGAAGCACTTGCTGGCGGTGAGGTCGTGATGATGGCACCCCAGGGAACGATCCCTCGTGGCCCTGCGTTCTTCGATCCCGAACTCAAGGGTCGCTGGGGGGCTGCCCGGCTTGCGGCGATGACAGATGTCCCCGTGATCCCGATCGGAATCTGGGGCACCGAACATGTCTGGCCCCGAAATTCCCGTCTTCCCAACGTGAGCTTCACCGACCGCCCGACGGTGCAGGTTTCCGTCGGACCGCCGGTCAAGATCAAGGGCAAGAGCCCAAACGCAGACACCAAGCGCATCATGAAGGCCATCTCGGCTCAGCTCCCGAGCGAGTCACAGGAACCGAAGACACCGTCGCCCGAAGAACTTGCCCGCACGTACCCGTCCGGCTATTCCGGCGACCCTACGGCCGAAGCGGAGCGCCGTCCCGGCACTGACGCACCCCAGACCGCCGGTACATCCGGCTCGAAAGCCTGAGGCCGACGATGGCACGCACGAGAGAGACCACGCTCGCCGACCGTATGTCGGAACACGAAGCGTTGATGTGGAACATCGAGAAGGATCCGTGGCTGAACCCAAACGGGTCGTCGCTCACGATCCTCGATCAACCGGTGGACATGGAACGCTTTCGCCGCCAGATTCGTCATGGCGTTGCGAATGTGCCCCGCCTCTATCAGCGAGTCGTCCCCGGCTTTGGAAAGATTTCGACACCGGCATGGGTCCCCGACGCTGAGTTCGACTTTGACCATCACGTCCGTGAGGTCGATCTCGGTGGTGAGGGAACCGAGCGTGATGTTCTTGATCTCGCGACCACGCTTGCGGCTGAACCCCTCGACCGGACTCGCCCGTTGTGGCGGTTCGTTTCGATCAGCGGGTTGCAAGATGGCAAAGGTGCGATCTGGTCGATGTTCCATCACGCCATCAGCGATGGAATTGGACAGATCAGGATGGCCGAGCTCTATCAGCAGGTGTCCCGCGACGCGGAAGGCCACCCCGAGGTCGACCTCGAATCGATCGTTGCTCAGGCGTGCGCCGATCACCCAGCCAAAGAACAGGGTGGCGACACCGCGACGAGTGTGGTGTCCAACGTTCGCTCGAGTGTCGAGCACCTGGCTCGGCGACAGCTGGGTTTGGGTCGACGAGCGCTCGGCGAAGTCATGCTCTGGCCAGCAGACACAGGGCGAGCGGCAAACCAGGCGACCTCGACGGTCGCGGCAGCTCGTCACACCATCGATCAGCTCAGCGGTTCGTCGAACGAGTCGCCCGGTGGCTCACCCATCTGGAAGCAACGCTCTCGTCACCGCCACCTCGAATGGGTCCAGGTTCCTCTCGACGATCTCAAAGCGGCCGCCAAGGGGTGCGGCTGTTCGGTCAACGATGCGTTCATGGCCGGACTCACCAACGCCGCGGTCGCCTATCACGCCGAACGAGAGGTCGAAGTCGACGCCTTCAACACGAGCTTCGTCGTCTCGACTCGAACCGACAACAGCATGGCCGGGAACAGTTTTACGCCCGTCCTCGTCCAGCTCTCCGGGTCAGATCTGTCGCCGGTCGACCGAATGCACGAAGTGAAGCGAGTTGCCGAAGAACAACGCGAGGCTGCGAGCGGTGGGGGTGGGATGAACGGTCTCGCCGGATTCGCGAATCTGCTTCCCACTTCAGTGGTGACCAAGACAGCGCGAGACCGGGCTGGCAAGATCGACTTCTCTACGTCCAACTTGCGGGGCGCTCCCTTCGCCCTCTTCTGTGCTGGTTCGGCCGTCGAAGCAACGATTCCGCTCGGGCCGGTGGCGGGCACGGCGGCCAACATCACAGCGCTGTCCTATGACGGGAACATCGACATCGGTCTCGTCGTTGATCCGGTGGCAATCGATGACCCGGCCGGCTACCGCCGTCATGTGGTGGATGCATTCGCGGCCATCATGGATACGTCCGGCAACGAATGAGTGTCGGTGGCCTTCTTTCGAACCAATCGGTCTTCGGAACAGCTCGCCGTATTGGAGCGTTCAACCCCATCGCCACTGCGTCGCTCGGCGTAAGTGCCCTCGCCTGGGGCCCGAGCACTGCGGCTGCCTATGCCGCCGCCAGCCTCGCACACCCACTTCGCCGTGCTGTCGTTGATGACTACGGCGTCATCAACTATCTGCAGTTGGAGCTGAGGACCAGCCGCGTCGCTGCCGGCCTGCTGCATCGCGGTGTCGATCGTGACCAGCCGGTCGGATTGTTGTGTCGCAATCATCGAGGGTTTGTCGAAGCGAATGTCGCCTTGGCAAAGCTCGGGACTCGCGTCGTGTACCTCAACCCTGGCTTGCCACCGCCGCAACTACGAGCCGTGATCGAACGCGAGAGCGTGGGCGCCGTGGTTGTCGACACGGATCTCCTCGGACTGCTGAGTGGCGTGGATCCGTCGGTCATCGTCATGACATGTGCACCAGAGCTCGATCCGTCGTGGAGCTTTCCGGGGTTGGCTCGCTGGCGGCCGCTGCTGCAAATGCCAAACCCGCTTCGCAGCGATGATCCTGTTGTGCTCACGTCGGGGACGACCGGAGCACCGAAGGGAACGACCCGCCGAGCCAACGCTCGATCAGCGTCCGCTGTTTTCGGCGTGCTCGAAGCGATTCCTTATTCGCGAGGCGACGTCACGGTGCTCGCGGCACCGCTCTTTCATGCCTGGGGCCTCAGCCAACTGCTCCTTGCCGCTTCGATGGCCGGCACCGTGGTGCTGCGGCGATCCTTTGACCCGGCGACGGTGCTGGACGATGTCGAGGCAAACGGCGCCGACGTTCTGGCTGTCGTACCGGTCATGTTGCACCGGATGGTCGACGCAGCAGCCGAAGCTGATCTGTCGACGCTTCGCATCGTGGCCAGCAGTGGTTCTGCGCTTCCTGGTGATCTCGCGGCGCGATGGATGGAGGTCGCCGGGCCGACGCTCTACAGCTTGTACGGCTCGACCGAAGTCGGCCAGATCAGCGTGGCCGGTCCAACCCATCTCCTCGAGGACCCAGCAAGCGGTGGATGTGCGCTGCGTGGCGTCTCGGTTGCGATCGTGGACGATGCGGGACAACGGCGAGAGGCCAACGCTGTTGGTCGAGTCGTGGTGGCGAGCGCGATGCACTTCGATGCCTATACCGACGGGGATACCAGGGAGATGGTGAACGCGTTCATGGACACCGGCGATCTTGGTCGACTCAACGACGACGGACTCTTGACCATTGTTGGGCGGGCTGACGACATGATCATCTCCGGCGGCGAGAACGTCTTTCCCGTCAACATCGAGCGAGCGTTGCTCGCTGCCGACGATGTTGACGACGCAGTTGTCGTGGGGGTAGCTGACCCAGATCTAGGCCAGCGTGTGCGGGCTGTCGTCGTCCGATCGAGCGGCAAGGCCACGAACGAAACCTTCATCAGCTCGCTTCGTCGTGAGCTGAGAAGCTCACTCGCCTCTCACGAGGTCCCGCGGGAGTTCCTCGTGGTCGACCACCTTCCTCGCAACGGCGCCGGAAAAGTGCTGCGGGCCATGCTGAGCGCCAACGATCTCGACCTCGAGGCTCTCTCCTCCTCGTTGTTCACCAACTTCTCTGAACCGACTGTCACCGATGCTCGACGGTCACGTCGAGCACGTCGAAAGGTCACACCATGAAACAGCTCACGGGACTCGATGCCAGCTTCTTGCACATCGAAACGGGAACGGCCTACGGGCATGTCAGCAGTCTGTCGGTCTACGCGACTCCGGACGATCCAGCGTTTGATCCTCACGCCGTCTTTCGAGCCCAGCTCGAATCGAAGTTGCCGGCGCTAGAGCCGTTTCGTCGGCGACTCGTCGAAGTGCCATTCGGGCTTGACCGGCCCTATTGGATCAACGATCCAGACTTCGACATCGACAGACACATCAATCACGTGGCCATTCCTGAGGTTGGTGGGCAGGACTACGTCGAGGATCTCATCGCTCGGCTGATTGCCAAGCCGATGGATCGCTCCCGCCCCCTTTGGGAGGTGTATGTCATCGAGGGTCTGCCCGACGGTGACTTCGGTGTCTTCACGAAAGTCCATCACGCCACGATTGATGGTGCCGCCGGCGCCGAGATGCTGGCGACGATCCTGGCTCCGGTCGATGCGGATCTCGTCGATGATTGGAAGCCAGAGCAGGAACCCTCACCGTCCGATCTGCTGGCCAAGACCGCCGTTGAGCTGGCTCGGTCACCAGCAAAGGCGATTCGCCTTCAGGTGCGGGCCCTTTCTGAGCTCGGTCGCATCACGGAGAGTCGCGGCTTTGAGGAGCTGGCGAACCAGATCCGTCGCGGCGTTCCCGGCCCCGCCGGTGCAGTTGTGCGTCGCTTCCTCGGTGACCCACGCCCCGTCGACCAGGACAAGCCACCTCTCTTGCCTTCGCTGGGTGGGCCGAGAACCCCGTTCAACGCAACGATCACTGGCGATCGGGTGTTCGCCTATCGGAGCGCGCCGCTCGAACACATCAAGCAGCTCAAGACCGCGACCGGCGCCACGGTGAACGACGTGGTGATGGCGGTTTGCTCAGGGGCGCTTCGGCGATACCTCCTGGAGCACGATGCCCTGCCAGAGCGAGATCTGATCGCCATGGTTCCGGTCTCGTTACGCACCGGAGAAGAGACCGAGAAGTGGTCCAACCGGGTTTCGGCGATCTTTGCTGATCTGCCGACGACGCTTGCCGAACCCGCCGCACGGCTTGCAGCCGTTCACCAGTCGATGGTCGACGCCAAAGGCCAATTCGACCTGATGCCGGCTGATGCGCTGACAGAAATGAGTGATCTGGCCCCGCCGGCTCTGGCCACTCGAGCGGCGCGCCTGGCGACTCGCGTTCGAATCGCGGACCGGACCAACCCGCCAGCCAACCTGGTGATTTCGAACGTTCCGGGGCCCCGCAGCCCGCTGGATCTCGCTGGTCAGGCTCGGCTCAAGCACTACTACCCGATCTCGACCATCGTTGATGGACAAGGCCTCAATGTCACGGTGCAGAGCTACGTCGATGTCCTCGACTTCGGGCTGGTGGCGTGTCGTTCCCTCGTTCCGGACGTTGGTGTGCTTGCCGATTACTGCGTTGAGGAGATCGGGCTGATGGCCGATGCACTCGGCGTCACGTTGTCCGTGGCGGCAATCGATGGTGTGGCCAAGAAGGCCACCGGCAAAAAGCGAGCCACGCCGAAGAAGCGAGCGAGAGCGAAGTCCAAGGGGACGACGTCGACCAGCAAGAAGGCAGCTCCCAAGAAGAAGCCAGCAAACAAGGCCGCCGACAAGTCCGTCACCAAGCCCGCGCCGGCGAAGTAGAGACGGACACCCGTTGTCGTTCGCAGCCCCTCCACGAATCTATACCGCACTCGAGAGTCGGGCCGGTCTTGAATATGTCGCGTGGACGCTGAGCCGGCGCCTCCTCGGGGCGTTGCCGAAGGGTGATGGCCATCCGGTCCTGGTCCTACCTGGTTTTACCGCCGCGGATTCCTCGACCGTGCAGCTTCGATCGCTTCTTCGTCAGCTCGGCTATCGAACCTATGGCTGGAAGCTCGGCAACAATGTGGGGCCGACGCCACAGGTGGTCGAGGGACTCGACACCCGGCTGCTCTCGATCAGTGAACGGTCAGGCGGGGCAGCCGTCACGGTGATCGGCTGGAGTTTGGGCGGGATCTACGCACGAGACTTGGCTCGTCGCCATCCATCGGTCGTGCGGCAAGTCATCACGCTCGGCAGTCCATTTCGGATGGAGCCGGGTGACCCGAGCGCGGCGAAGCGTCTCTGGCAGTCCGTCGCCCCACTCCACGATCCGACAGCGATGGCGCGGATGGCGATGCTCGATCACGACGAGTTGTTGCCGGTCCCGTCGACCTCGATCTACACCCGGACCGATGGCATCGTGCACTGGCGCACATGTCTGGAACGAAAGAGTCCAACGAGTCAGAACGTCGAAGTGTTCGGCAGCCATTGCGGTCTTGGGTTCAACGTGTCGGTCGCGGTGGTGGTCGCGGATCGCCTGGCACAGGACCTCGGTCGATGGCGGCGATTTCGTCCACCGATCTGGGCGCTCGCGGCGTTTCCGCGCCCTTCGCACTGGCAGCCGTCGAAGGCGAAGCGACAAGCAGAGGCGTCTGCCTGACTGCAGCGATTCCGGACGTTGTCCGAACGAGATGATCCAATCGTCTTCTGGCACTAGCTTCGAGCCAGGCCCGGCAATGTAAGGATCCAATCGTGTCTGTTCTCACCCAACCGTTCGCAAACGCTCGTGGGGATGAGTTGGCGCTCGCCGACGATGTCGGAACCCTCACATGGCGGCAGCTCGATAGTCGAGTGAATCAGGCGATCCATGCCTTTCGGTCTGCCGGGATCGATGCGGGCGACACGATCTCGATCGTGAGCGGCAACCGCAACGAGTGGTTCGAAGTCGCCATGGCCTGCTTCAACATGGGAGTGACGGTCGTGCCCATCAACTGGCACTTGGTGGCTCCGGAGATCGCTTACATCCTCGACGATTCTGATTCCAAAGCTGTGGTGGTTGGTCATCGTTTCGTAGAGACCGTCGAACAGGCGCTCGAGGATGAGCGTAGTTCTCGGATCGAACTCGCCCTTGTCGCCGGTGCCCCGTCGGGCGCTCGATTCCAGAGCTGGGAAGAGTTCGTTGATTCCGGTTCGGTCGAGGAGCCCGCGGATCAGAGCTTTGGTGGTCCAATGTTCTACACCTCGGGCACCACGGGGAATCCGAAAGGGGTGCGCAGTTCCCTGTCGTCGATGGAGGCAGGAACCACTCCAGAGGTGTGGCATCTGATCGGTGCGGGGTTCGCTTCGATGATGCGAGTTCCCGGAGTGACGGTGTTGTGTGGCCCCGTCTACCACTCTGCGCAATGGGCGTTCTCGTTCTTGCCGATGATGGCGGGGTCGGCCACGGTGATGCAGCACAAGTACGACAGTGCTGCAGTACTGGAGCTGATCGACACCTATCAGGCCACCAACATTCACTTGGTGCCGACGCAGATGAAGCGCTTGATCGATCTTCCAGAAGAAGCAAAGGCGTCGTTCGACGGCTCATCGCTCGAACTGGTGTTGCATGGTGCTGCGCCGTGCCCGCCGGCGGTCAAGCATTCGCTGATCGACTGGTGGGGCCCGAAAATCTCTGAGTACTACGGCTCGACCGAAGGGTCGGTCATCACGCTCATCGACTCTGAGCAGTGGCTGGCGAAAGGTGGAAGCGTCGGCCCCGCTTTGCCCAACATGGAGATCATGGTGCTGAGTGATGAGGGAGCCGTCCTGGGGCCGAACGAATCCGGCACGCTCTACTTCCGCAATTCCATGGGCACAGACTTCGAGTATCACAAGGCGCCCGAAAAGACCGCCGAGGCCCACACCGAGCCCGGAGTGTTCACAACCGGCGACGTCGGGTACCTCGATGAGGATGGGTTTCTTTGGCTGAGCGATCGGAAGATCGACATGATCATCTCTGGCGGTGTCAACATCTACCCGGCCGAGATCGAGGGTGCACTCGGAGGGCACGACTTGGTGGTTGACGTGACCGTGATCGGCGTGCCAAACGAGGACTTCGGAGAAGAGGTGAAGGCAATCGTCGTGCCTCGTGAAGGGGTGGCGCCAGACGAAGCATTGCGCTCGACTCTGGTGAGCTTCTGTCGCGAGAACCTCGCCGGCTACAAGTGTCCTCGATCGTTCGACTTCGTCGAGGAGCTGCCCCGCACCGGTACCGGCAAGGTCCAGAAGCGAAAGCTTCGTGAGGCCTATTGGGAAGGCCACGACCGAACGATCTAGCGGGGCTCGCCGGCCGACCGGCTAGTCGACCGGTTGGTCCGGACCGTCACAGCTGCCCCAGAGCCCAAGGTTTGCGTCCCGAGCAACGTTGCGAGCTCGCGTGAACTCAACTTCGTAGGTTGTATTCGGCTCAAAGAAGAGCGTGTCGGCGAATCCTTGGTCGAGCAGATAGCGATTGACGAAGAGACCGTCCTCGGCTCGAAAGACGTAGAGCAGCAGCCTGCCGAAGCGGTCTCTCGCCTCTTCGTCGCGTTCGATCCGAACCAGGGTTCCTGGCGGGAGGAGCCCCGTGAGTGCGGCGGACGCCTCAGAGCCGAAACACTGAACTGGGTCGTTGCGGCTGACCGATTCGGGAGTGTCGATGCCAATGAGGCGCACACGTTCGTCGACACCGTCGATCACGAGATCGACCGTGTCGCCATCGATGACCCACTCGACCGTCGCAGTGCCGAGGGGTTGTGCCTGGGGCGCGTTGGATTGACCGAATCCGAATCCGAGCCCGCACGAAGTGAGCAGGCTTGCGATGAGTGACGCTGCGACCCCTCGGCTCAGGGATCTCCAGCGATTAGATGCGCTCGATGAGCGTTCCAGTTCCGATTCCACCACCACAGCACATTGTGATCAGCGCGGTTTGCTTGTCGGCTCGTTCGAGCTCGTGCACCGCCTTGGTCATGAGGAAGGCTCCGGTGCCTCCGAGCGGGTGTCCAAGCGCAATCGCGCCACCGTTGGGGTTGATGATGTCACGGTCGACATTGAGTTCTCGCTCGAATGCGAGCGCAACGGATGCGAATGCTTCGTTGATCTCGACCAAGTCGATATCACCCGTCGTCATCTCGTTACGAGCGAGAAGCTGCTGGGTGGCATCGATGGGTCCGGTGAGCATGAGAACGGGATCGACACCAACAAGACAGGTGTCGATCACCCGCGCTTTGGGAGTGAGGCCAAGAGCAGCAGCCTTTTCGGCTGTCATCATGAGAACTGCGGCGGCACCGTCAGAAATTTGGCTCGATGAGCCTGCAGTGTGGCGACCATCTTCGCGAGCGACGGCCTTGAGCTTGGCGAGACCCTCCATCGTGGTGTCCCGCAGACCCTCATCACGCTCGACGAGGTGTGTGGTCTCGAGGATGTTGCCTTCCTTGTCGATGTCGTGAGCGGTGACCGCAAGCACCTGGGTGCCGAAGCGATCTTCATTCCAGGCTTGCGCGGCCAGCTGCTGGGAACGAAAGCCGAACTCATCGGTGTCGGCACGGGTGATGCCCCACTTGTCCGCAATACGTTCGGCTGCCTCGAATTGGCTGGTGAATTCGTACTGGGCGAAGTACGGCTTCGGGATCGGAACGCCGAGGCCCAGCTTCTTGGAGGAGTTGATGCCGATTGGAATGCGGCTCATGACCTCCACGCCACCAGCGACGGTCGCATCCACAACACCCGCCTGCACGAGCGCGGCAGCCAAGTTGGTGGCTTGCTGGGACGATCCGCATTGGGTGTCGACCGTGGTATTCGCCACTTCCATGGGCAGGCCAGCTGCGAGCCATGACGTGCGGCCAACGTTGAAGGACTGCTCGCCGACCTGGGAGACACACCCAGTGACGGACTGGCCGACTTCGCTGGGATCAACTCCGGTCCGATCGAAGAGCTCTTTCTGAACAAGACCGAGCAGATCCGCTGCGTGCATCGAGGCGAGACCGCCGTTGCGACGACCAATGGGAGTGCGGACAGCTTCGACGATGACGACATCAGGCATTGCGACAGCCTACGACGGCCGGTTCGGTGCGGAAAGTTCGCAGCCTGATCACGTGGTCGATTAGGCGGCGATTGCGTGCTCGACGGGAGCGTTGCGGGACTCGTCGAGCGAGATGATTGGTGCCATCGTGGCGACGGCGTTGTGGGCGGCGAGGATCTCTCGGGCGGTGGCAAGACCGTGACGGCCGATGCGCTTGGTTTCCTCGTCGAGCGACCATGAATTCTGCGGGAGGAGGGTGAGCTGCTTCATGTGGATGAGTATGCGGATGGGGTGTGACAGTGGGGGAGGAAAGCGGGCTCCGCGGGCACGTTCCAGGAGGAGAACGAGGGGACGTTCAGAAAAGTTCCCGCTTGAATAGAGGAATGTAGGGGAGTATCAGGGGCGGACGAGGATTTTCGCGTGCCGTTCGGGATCGGCAAGATCTGTGAATGCTTGGGGAGTGTCGGTGAGGTCGACGGACCCGGTGATCAACCGGTCGAGGCCGAGGGATCCGGTGGCGAGTTCGGCGAGCGATTCGGCGAATTCGTCGGCGCCGTAGCCAAGCACGAAACGAAGCTCGAGCTCCTTTGCAATACCAGTTGTGGGCTCGAACTGATCGGTGCCCATACAGACGCCGACGACGATGATGCGGGTATCGCGCATGGCACCGTCCATGACTTGATCGATGACTCCCGGTACGCCGACGCATTCGAAGATCACTGTGGGCTTTGGCGTGATGCCCATGAACCGGATCATCGGATTGGTTCGGTCGGCATCTGCCGGCCACGCGAGGTCTTCCCACCGTTGATAGGGAGACTCCTGAGCGGGGTCGATGACGAGATCGGCTCCAAGATCCGCGGCCAAGGCCCGTCGTGCCGGAGAAAAGTCCGCGGCGACGATTGGCCCGTGTCCTTTGTGGCGGAGCCACGCGATCACGCCCAAACCAACGGGTCCGCAGCCAACGATCAATGCAACATGTCCCGGGTCGAGCGCTGCCTTGTTGACTGCATGAAGAGAGACCGCGGTTGGTTCGGTCAACGTGGCGAGCTCGGTCGGGCAGTCTGGAGGGACGGTGAGAGCGATCGCATCGTCGACCAGGAGAAGTTCGGCGAACCCTCCAGAGTGTGTGTTCGAATAGCCGATCGTGGCGGGCCTGCCGGTCGCCACGCTGACAGGAAGCGAGCACACCCGCTGTCCGATGCGTCCTTGGTCAACGCCTGATCCGACGCCGATGACCTCGCTGCAGAACTCATGGCCCATCACGAGTGGCGTACCAGGATCCAAAATTGATTCAGGATCGCGGGAGGTTCGTTGCTGCATCTTGATGAACTCGTCGAGGTGCTTCGCGGCGTGAAGATCCGATCCGCAGATCCCACACGCCAACACTTTGGTGAGCAGTTGGCCGGGGCCGGGTGTGGGGTCGGTCAGCTCTGTGACCCCGAGGTTTCCGTTGTGCAGTGTGACGGCTCGCATGGGGGCAACCTATGTCGCCGCTTCACAGCGTGCGAGTCAACCCAAAGAAGTCGATCCAGCGGAGCTGGCCACGCTGGTCGAGGGGGCGGACCGTTGGCGTTCTGGTCTGTCGAGCGCTAAACCGTCGCAATGACGTCTGCAACATCTGGTTGGAATCTCGCGACGATGTGGGAGGGCTGCGCGGAAGTTCGCGGGCCCCAGCGTGCGCAGATTTTTGGTGACGAGGTGTGCTCCTGGACCGAGTTCAACCGGCGAGCGAACGGCCTGGCCACAACGATGCTGGCTGCTGGCGTTGCGCATCAAGACAAGGTCGCCCAATACCTGTACAACTGTCCGGAATACCTCGAGGGTGTCTTCGGGTGCTTCAAGGCAGGTCTTGTCCCGGTCAACACGAACTATCGATACGCCGATGCGGAGCTGCTGTACCTGTGGGACAACGCCGACGCTGCTGTTGTCATGTTCCACGGCACCTTCGCTGACACGATCGAACGGATCCGCGAGCAGTGCCCGAAGGTGAAGCTGTGGTTGTGGGTCGACGATGGTGCGGGACCATGCCCTGAGTGGGCGACCGCGTGGACAGATGCCATTGCCCAAGGTTCTGACGACAACGTCGAGGGGCCGTGGGGTCGATCGGGCAAAGACCGCTGGTTCCTCTACACCGGCGGCACGACAGGGATGCCGAAGGGCGTGATGTGGGACCAGGACACGCTTGCGCAGATCGGATCTCGGACCCATCCTTTCCCGCTGGACCCCGACAGCGACTTCGAGGCGTGGAAGGCATCGATCGCCGCGATCGGCGAGAGCGCAGCGGTGATCTTGCCCGGCGCACCCCTGATGCATGGCACCGGACACCTCACCGCACTTGGGCAGCTCCTGCAAGGAGGCTGTGTCGTCACGATGCCGAATCGAAAGTTCGACGCTGCAGGCATGCTCGATACCTGCGAACGCAATGGCGTGAACGTGCTCGTCATCGTTGGCGACGCGTTCTCTCGGCCCATTGTTGATGCACTGGAGGCCGATCCTGATCGCTGGGATCTATCGAAGCTGGTCATGATGGTGAGCTCCGGCGCAATGTGGAGTCAACCGATCAAGGAGCGATTGATCGCTCACATCCCGCAGCTGATCATCTACGACGCGCTCGGGTCGTCCGAAGCCGTCGGGATGGGGAACAGCTACTCGACGAAGGAGAACATCAACGCCACCGCGAGCTTCGAGCTCGGTGAGAACGCCGTTGTGATCAACGAGATGGGCGAGCTCTGTACAGCAGGTTCGGGAGAGATCGGCCGGCTTGGAGTTCAGGGTCTGATGCCCATCGGGTACTACAAGGACGAAGTGAAGTCGGCGGCCACCTTCCCGACGATCAACGGTGTCCGGTATTCACTTCCGGGAGACTTCGCCACGATCGAGGCGGATGGCACCTTCACGCTGCTCGGGCGAGGTTCTGTCTGCATCAACACCGGTGGCGAGAAGG
>CALHCB010000085.1 GCA_937930695.1 uncultured Acidimicrobiales bacterium
TCTCGTATCCGTCCGGTTGCTATGCGTGCGTCGTCGAGATCGACCGTGACACTGGTGAGGTCGAGATCCTCGACTACATCGTCGTCGACGACTGCGGCACGGTCATCAATCCCCAGCTCGCCGAAGGCCAGGTCCACGGTGGAGTGGCGCAGGGGATCGCGCAAGCGCTGTTCGAGTCGGTCACCTATGACGAACAGGGCACGCTGACCTCTGGCAACCTCATGACCTACCTCGTGCCGTCGGCAGCTGACCTTCCCGACTTCACCGCCGGACGCATCACGACTCCATGTCCGAACAATGCGCTGGGCGCCAAGGGAATCGGCGAGTCCGGAGCAGTGGGAGCGCCCCCGGCGGTGGTCAACGCCGTGGTCGATGCGTTGGCGCCGTTCGGTGTGGAACACCTGGAGATGCCGATCACTGCGGAGATGGTGTGGACGGCGATGAACCCAACTGGAGGAACGGCATGAGCAAGCACGAAGTGCGCGTCGAGGTCAACGGTCGACAACGATCCGCTCACGTCGAGGCGCGCTACCTGCTCGTCCACTTCCTCAGAGAGCAGCTCCGTCTGACCGGCACGCACGTCGGGTGTGACACATCCAACTGCGGCGCCTGCACCGTTCTCCTCGACGGGGATGCGGTGAAGAGCTGCACCGTGCTCGCTGTCCAGGCCGATGGGTCCTCGATCCAGACCATCGAGGGAGTCGAGGGCCCATTCGATGGATTCAGTGCCGTGCAGGAAGGGTTCCGGCAAGAGCATGGCCTCCAGTGCGGGTACTGCACGCCGGGGATGATCATGGCGGCAACGTGTTTGCTCGAGCAGAACCCGCATCCCACCGATCGGGAGGTCCGAGTCGCTCTCGAAGGCAATCTGTGCCGCTGCACCGGCTACGAGATGATCGTCCGGTCCGTTCAATGGGCGGCCGAACACCGCGAGCCTGAGTAACAAATTCGCTAGGTCTGCCGCCGAACACGAGTTGGATCAGATGATCGGCCGAGGCAGCGAGTGTTAACGAACGCTTGGCGGGTTGACGGCAGCCGGCGATGGTGATGACTTGGCTCGCCCGAGCGGATCGTGCCCTCGCCGCCACCAAAGGGAATACCCGCAAGAGTCGAACCGCCGGACTCCTCACAGATCAGAATGGATTGGACCGTTGAGCTGGCCCGGCCGACCTCGTGACGACGTCCGAGCGGTCCGTGCCACTGTGGTGCCACTGGCAACGGTAAACAGAGGTCTTCTGTGGTGATCACCGGCGGCTTGGCTCTCGCGCAGATAGTCCTTTGACCAGGGAAAACACTCTATTCGAGCGTTTTCCTCGGTTCGGCCGACCTGGTCTTGAAAACCGTCGTGGCTTCACGGTCACCGGGGGTTCGAATCCCCCTCTCTCCGCCAAAGCCAACCAAGCCATTCGAGACATCGGCAAGGCCCGAACCCTCAAGGGTTCGGGCCGTTCATGTTTCGAAGAGCGGTCGGCCGTGAGAAACCATCTATCGACAGCGGTCTTTGCCAGCTGTTCGCGATCGATGACGCCTTACTCGTCGACGTCTCGCCCAACCCGAAGGCTGGCGGGGCCCAGGTTCTCAGCACCGGGCCGCTCCTAGGCAGAGCGATCAGCGATGCGCGGTATCGACCGAAGCAACGCGTGCGTTCATGGCCAAGGTGGCTCGGATGGCGATGGCGAGGCACACCACCTCGAGAACCAGAACGATTGCAAAGGGAACGTTCAGCGATCCTCCGTCCATCATTCCGGCGATGAGGTCACTGACCTCTCGCCAGATCGCACCGGAGAACGCCACGACGTAACCGGCCGGGTTTCGCAACACGACTGCGGCGATCGAAGCGATCCCGAGCCCGAGATTTCGTCCGGCCCACGACGTACCCAGCTTGTCCGCCCCGTCGACGAAGTCGATGGCGGTCGTCGGATCGAGCAGTGCCGCAATCCCGATGATGCTGCCGCCGACTCCCATAAGTGCTGCGAGCAGAGTGATGGGAAGTGGAATGCCGTGGGCCTTGATGAACTTCATTGCTGGTCCATTCGATCGATGATGTGGCCGAATCGGCCAGCGCGAAGATCGAGTATGGGTGGTGGCTGCGACGCAACAACGGTCAGGAGTCGACACCTGGTGGTCGGTTCTTGACAAGCCGGGCGCGCCAACGGCCGATGGACTCGATGAGGCGTCAGAGAGCAACGTCCTGACCGTTCTGGTCGTCCCGCTTACCGATCGCAATCAGTCTGCAAGTGAAAGTTCACCGCATCATCGGGCCTGAGATAGCGGATGCGCTTCGCGATCGCTCGGTGCGGGAAGAGGCCTGATCTCGGGAGGTAGCGTTTCGCCTTACGTGTTCGCCAAGACAAAATCCAGGCCGGCACAAACGGTGGCAACTTGTGCCGCAATGCAGATCTCGGGCGTAGCGTTCGGGCTGTCTGGATAGACCTCGGTGGTGGTCGTGAACCGGGCACCCGTGACTCCAGCGCAAAGGCCCAACTCTGCGAATGGATAGTTGATTACGCCGTGCTGAGTGACCTCCGAGCCGATGATCTGACCGCCGGCATCAGCCGGGGCGATGTGCGTCACTCGCTCGACCGCAGCAATGAGCGCAGCCTGGAATTCGGGCTGAGGGTTCTCGGTGTCACCAACGGTGTAGAAGCCGTCGGGAATCGACCCCGAGATGAGCGCGTGGCCATCGCGCGCAGCGACCGCTGGCCGAAACTCTGACTCGTCGCTGTCGGTTGTCTCGTGGAGATCTACGTGCATGAGGAAGTCGACGCCGAGCTCTTCGACTGCATCCATGACTGCTGCAGATTCTTCGCAGGGTTTGTCGGCCAGGAACGACCGATTGGGATCGATGGCGTTCGGGTTCCAGCGATTGATGACCTCGTATGCCCACGGGCTCACGCAGGGAAGAACCAGGAGGTGCACTCGGTCGTGGTAGGCCGATGCGTGAGTCTGCAGGAACTCGAGGGCTCCCTGCACGCCGCTTGTCTCATACCCGTGCACGCCGCCAGTGATCAAGGCCCAAGGAGCATCAGGTCGGCTGGCGGAGATGCGAACACCCATCAATGGATAGCGCTCAGGGTCGAGGGAAAGCGACCCGTACGGTCTCACGTCGAACGAACGGTCAAGCGTCTGGAGCTTCGAGAGCACCTCCTCTCGATAGCTGCGTTGGATCGATTGTGACTCGAACCACGTCTGCTTCTCCGCATCGCCCCAGGGTTCGCCGGGAGTGCCAATCGGAAAGAAGCAGTCCATGAGCGGAAGTTATCAGAGAGCGGGTCAGTCAGAACTCGTGCATGCAGATCAGATCTGAGGTTCTGACAGCGAACTGCGGGCAAATTGATCAAGGTCGGCAGCGGACTGCCGCATCTAGCGCCGAGCGACGAAGGTCCCATGCGGTAGCTGACGCTCGCCCTCGCTCCGTTGGCGGACAACCCGTACTGGAAGTTGTCCACGACGAAGATGTCGAGCCCGAGCCCGGCGAGATAGGCAGTGACGTGACCAGGGCCGCATCCCACGTCGGCCATCTGGTCATAGCCCTCGCGTGCCTTTGATTCGGCTTCGGTTCGCTTCATGTGATTCGCTCAGGGCAGCACGTGCTTTTCGCCGGTCGGACTGAACACCCACATGGCGGCATCGCGACGGTTGATCGACTTGCTCTGCTGACGCTCGTCACGTCGAGCCTCGAGCCGTTCGATCACCTCTTCAGCGCTTTCGCCTTCGGTCTCGTACCAAGCCATGTAGTTGTGGGCCGACGATGCACCGCGCTCAGCCTCGAGCACGAATCGTTGCGCCGCCTTGAAGCCTGCGGTCGCGAGGACTTCGTCGAGGTGGGTGTTCTCGTACCAATCGTTGAATTCGTCTTCCATCCCTTCGCGAGGATTGCTCATCACCAAGACCACATAGGTCCCCATCGCCGGGCCTCCCGAGTTCGTTTGACCGATTATGGCGCGGAACGGAAAGTGCAGACGACAAATTCCTTGACGCTTCAACTAAGTTCGTAGTAGAACTTGACCTGTCAAGTTCTTAGTTGACGGGTCAAGTGTCGGTCTGACACTGCCTCTCAGCTGTCCGATCCCTGATGCCCACGTCGAGATCCTCGACCCCAACGAACAACGGAGCAATACATGACGAACCCAATCGCCCTACCTACCGGAACGTGGCAACTCGACCCAGCGGCGACCACGGTCACGGTGTCGGCAAAGAAGATGGCGATGCTCGACGTTGCCGCGACCCTCGCGGTCCGGTCGGGAATCATCGAAATCGATGAGCATCGCCAGGTTGCGAGCGTGCGCATCGTCGCAGATGCAGCCTCCTACACGAGCAAGAACGCAAAACGCAACGAGCACGTCGTCGGCAAGGACTTCCTTGATGCGGAGTCCCATCCCGACATCAGCTTTCAAGCCGACACGGTGACCCCACGAGGTGATGGCTACCAGGGAACCGGAACAGCAACTGTCAAAGGCAAGTCGTCCCCTATGGATGTAGCTGTGAATGACGTTTCGTTCAATGACGCCGAGGGCTCATTCACCGTTTCAGCTGTTGTTGATCGTAAAGCAATCGGTGTCGACAAGATGCCGACGTTCGTCATCGGCCAGAACCTCGAACTCACCGTCAACGCAAGAGTCGAGCGAATTTCATGACCACAAACCCGAGGACCGAAGTCGTCCCAGACGGACCTGGCTAGGCCGAAAGTTCGCGCCACTTGGTGATGGCATCGATGTGCTGGTCGACTGACGTGAAGCCGCAGCCCATCGTCACGATCGAAGCGTGGCTGCCTTCAGCCTTGCGCCACCGCTCGACGTCTGTCGCTTGCTCGTCCGGCGTCTTCTTGTAGCTGAGGATCGACTCATAGCCGAACGGCTGATCGGCTCGGCCCGCTTCGGCCCGCCATTCATCCATCTGCTCTTTGACCTCTGCTGCGGCCTCGGTGTTGCGCCCGGCGAAGATGAAGCCGTCACCGATCCGAGCGGCGCGACGCCAAGCTGGCTCCGAGAACCCTCCGAGCCAGATGGGGATCTGTCGCTTGGGTAGCGGCAGGATGCCCGCCCGATCGATGTGATGATCGCCGTCGTCGTGGGTCACGACAGATTGCGCCCACAGCTTGCGGAGCAACTGGATCTGCTCCTCCTGCCGCTTTCCCCGACGCCTGAAGTGCTGAGGCATCTCGAGGGAATCGAACTCGACCCAGTTCCATCCGGTACCGACACCGAGACGAACTCGCTCGCCCGAGAACAAGTCGAGGTCGGCCACCTGTTTGGCGACAAGCGCGGTCTGGCGTTGGGGCAAGATGATCACACCAGTGACCAGCTCGAGCTTCGTGGTAATTCCAGCCAGATAGGCGAGTGCGATGAAGGGCTCGTGGAACGGATCCTTCTCGGTGTACGGGCCCCACAGCTCAGGCTCACGGCCAGCATGCTCTGCGCCCAGCACGTGGTCGTACATCAGCAGGTGGTCATAGCCGAGGTCCTCGGCGGCCTGGGCGAAATCTCTGGCTGCGCCGGGATCGCCTCCGAGCTCGATTTGGGGAAACACCACACCAGTTCGCATCAGGCCACTCTCCCAGAAACGACGGGCATACGCAGATTTTGGCGGCCTCGAAAGAAAATCCTCTCAGTAGCGAAACTAAATGTGTCGTTGGTTGCATCAAACAACTATGAAGCAGCTCCTGACTCTCGACGGCACCAACCGAATCCTCTCTTCTTTCGCCTTCCTGCTGGTTGCCGTCCTCGTTGCCGCGGGTTGTTCGTCAAGCGATGGTTCTGAGGCGAATAGCGGCACGACGATCCCGCCAACGGCGAGCACCTTGGTGAGCGGTGGCGCCATCGCGACAACCGATACGAGTGACACAACCGAGGCCTCCGCGGAGCCAGAAGACACTGCCGAGACGGTGCCGGATTCAACCGAGACGCCGGTTGATGCGCTGGCATCAGCTGTCGAAGTGATCGGAAGCGGCATGGTGCTCGAAGCCCACGACATGCAGGTCGAGAGATCCGGTGTGCAGATGCGGGTTGAACGGATCGCCCAACGCACCGACGCCACCTTCGTTCGGCTCGCCATCGTGAATGGTTCCGATGAAGCGAAAGAGGTTCCGCACCATGAGGTCGCAACACTGACGCTTGCAAACGGCACGGCCTACGAGCCGGTCGCCGCCTTTCCTGACCAAGGCATTCGATTGGATTCGGGAGAGAGCGCGGTTGTCGTTCTCGTGTATCCACCGACCTCCGGATCGTTCGACCTCGAGGTTGGCGTCGATGGGCTGGCGACCGATCAGTTCTCCCGCCTCGTTGGGTTCTCTTTCGATGACCTCGATCCCGGCACCGTGGTCGAGGGGCTTCAGCCCGACGCTCCGTTGGTCGCAGTCGGCACGCATCCGAACGGGACGCAAATCGAACTCGATGGCATTCGCTTCACGCCGGACCGCATCGGCGTTGACATCGAAGTCCGCAACGGGTCAACGATCAACCTTTGGCTGTTCGGTGCAGACGAGACGTTCCTGGAAGATGATCTCGGAAACCGCCACCGAGCGTTGGTCGAACCGAACGGCGAGACGTTCTTCGAGCTCGATCCGGAGTCGTCGGTTACCGGGATCCTGACGTTTGCCGGTCGGATGGACCCTCGGGCAACGAGCTTCACGATCTTTGTGAACGATGGTGGTCTCCTCACGAACGACCAAGCCAAGAGCCCCGCCTTTGTCCTTGGACCATTCGATGTCGGCTCGGCACAAACCATCGAAGCCCCGGTTGATGCCGAGGTGAATGTCACGCTCGACCAAGTCAACGGCGCGACGGGCACGCTCTCGGGCTTCACGTTCGATGACCGCACCATTCGTGCCCAGGTTCTCATCGTGAACGAGGGCGCTGACGAGGTGAATTTCAACGACGGACTCACCTACGTCGTCGACAGCGAAGGCATCACCTACAAATCTCAGATCGAGGAACTTCCAGAATTGGTGCTCGGCCCCGGTGAGGGATTCGAAGGCGAGATCGTCTTCAGCGGCAAGCTTCAGCCCGACGCGACCTCGGTCAGACTCACCGTGAATCATGGCGGCGAGCTGCGGCACTCGTTCTTCTTCGACGCTGTGGACGTGAGCCGGTCGACGAGCACAGCGACGCTGTCGAGCTTCGAGGTCCCCGACATGTCCTCATTCGTGATCGGTGATCTCGACACCTCGTCGTTATCCGCCATCGTGGTGGCAATCGCCGAGTTCGATGGTGTCGAAGTCGATGGTGGCGTGCTGCTGACGCTCCCCGAGACGATCCTGTTCGACTTCGGCGAGTCGACGCTCCGACCCGAGGCACAGACCTCGATTGCCCTCGTGGCGGACATCCTTGACTACTACGAAGGCGACAATGTCCTTGTTGTTGGCCACACCGATGCGATCGGCGACGAGGCCGCAAACGTCGCCCTGTCGGAAGATCGTGCGAACGCAGTGCTTGACGGGCTTGTTGCCCAGGGTGTGAGCAGCGACCTGCTGTCGATCGATGGACGAGGGGAATCAGAACCGGTGGCTGCGAACGAGCAAGCCGACGGGAGCGACGACCCAGACGGACGCCAGCAGAACCGTCGAGTCGAGATCTTCATCGAGACGACCCGGGGCATACCTGAGGGCTGAGGCCTTCGGGAGCAAGCTCGACAGAGGTCGTGATCAAGCCAGCGGCAATCATCGCTCCGCCGGCACAGAGTCCGAGAAGAGCGTTTGACCCTGTCGATGCAAGCGACCCGCCAACCAATGGACCGATCACTCGTCCGACTGCCATCACAGCTTGGGCGTCGCCGGCGCGTTGTGAGGGATAGAGAGACCGCCGGCTGAGCAGTTCGTAGGCACCTGGTACGCCGGCCCAGAACGAAAAGCCCCAGACCACAAGAACGACGGCTCCCAACGCTGCGGTTGTCGTGATGGTGAACGCGATGGCGCAGGCTCCCGCGAGTACAAACCACAGCCCGGCGTAGGGACGCCGGCCCGACCATCGAGCCGCCGGTATTCCGGCCGCCGCGTTGACGGACAAGATCAATGCGAAGGCCGTTGGCGAGAGTCCGAGTTGGTTGGTGGCGATGACACCGCTGAACACGAATACCGCCGAACCACCCATTGTCAGCAGACCCAGCGCTCCGATCAAGGCGAAGGCCGCAGGGGCCCCACCGCTCTGTCGCTCCTTTGTTGCTCGCTCAACCGCATCGAAGGTTGTTGGCAACACAAGCGGGGTGAGCGAGAGCACAGCCAACGCCACGTAGACCAGCCGGTAGGAGGCAACGTCGATGGCGAGGCCAATCAATGGGGTCGCGAGTACTCCGGTGATTGGCCCGACCACCGCGATCCGACTCATCTTCTTGGAGTCACCAAAGACTCCGGCCCAGGCGAGCCACGTGATGGCGCCGAGTGCGAGGCCTGCGGCGAACCGAGTCGCGAGGAAAGGAGCGAAGCCGGTGACGAGTCCGCTCACGAGATTTGCCGAGGCGAGGAGCAGCACGACGAACGAGAAGAACCGGCGTGACGCAGTCGCGATCCGACCAGCCAAGAACGATGTGAGCACGAAGCCGCCGAGCTGCACACCAGAGATGAGTCCTGCTGCGCCGAGCCCGAGATCGAAGGACGCGATCAAGCCGGGGATGAGAAGGGGAGTGGCAGCCAACACCGCTGTGGAAACGACAACGGCAGCCAACGTTCCGGGGTCGGTTGCCCCTCGTTCGACTCCGGCCAGCCGTACCGGAATCTGCATAGAGACGCGAAACTACCTCGGTTAGGCCAGAGTCCGCTGACATTCAGTGCCGATCGTGACACTTTGGTGCGGTGAGGTGCTTGTTCCTCCATGATCGGCCAGACTGGACCGGTGATGGGGGGAGCCGACCACAACCTTGGCGAGCTGATCGCTGTCGGTCGAACGTCTGAGGTTTTCGCTTACGGCACCGATTCGGTGGTCAAGGTCTTGCGCCCCGGGGTTCCCGGTCATTGGGCAACCCTGGAGGCCCGGTTCACGACTGAGGTACGAGCAGGTGGCCTCAGTACTCCCGAAGTTCGCGGCGTTGTAGATGTTGATGGTCGACCCGGCGTCGTGTTCGAGCGAATCGTCGGCCCTTCGATGTGGCAAGTGATCATGGATCGACCGGACGACGCGGCGGCACTCGGTCGAGAGCTTGCGTCGGTCCATCAGGAGATCCAGCGGGCGGGAGTACCGAGCGGTATCCCAGATCTGGTGGCCCGCCTCTGCAACAAGATCCTGGATGTCGATCGCTTGTCCGAGGAGAACCGTCAAGAAGCGTGTTCGATAGTCGGCACGTTGCCGAGGGGCGCAGCGCTCCTGCACGGCGACCTCCACCCCGGCAACGTCCTGATGCACGCCCAAGGTCCGGTTGTGATCGATTGGTTCGACTCAGTAATCGGGCATCCCGTTGCCGATGTCGTGCGGTCTTCCATTCTGCTTCGCCGTCCCTCGACGGGCGGGACGCCGCCTCATCTTCCCGGGGCCACCCCAGAGTTGTTGGACGTGATCCATGCTTCCTACGCAGGCGAGTTCGCTGGTCTGCTCGAACAACTCGAACTCGATATTCGTTTGTGGGAGCCGGTGCTGGCGGCCGGGCGAATGGCCGAAGGTGTCAGCGGCGAAGAAGCTTCGCTTGCAGCGCTTTGGGCCTCACGCTCAGAAGAGCAATCGTCGAGCCCTTTGCTTCTCCTGAATTAGGAGTTGGCAGCTTCTATCGCGATCCTTCGGAGTTCGGTATAGATCGGATCGGGTGCGCACACGGTCAGATCGAGGCCGTTTGCGTCGGGCAGATCGAGGATCGCTCCGGCCTCCGCCGCGATCAGGGCTCCGGCCGCATAGTCATAGAGCTGTATGGCTCGCTCATAGAACCCATTCAGTCGACCACAACCAACCCAGCAAAGGTTCAGGGCAGCTGATCCCATGCAGCGGATATCGCGGCAGGCGGGGAGAAGCTCGGCAACGACCTTCGCCTCGATGGCGCGGATCGTTGCGTCGTAGGCAAACCCCGTGCCGATGAGCGCCTGAGAAAAGTCGTCGGGGACGACGACTTCGATCGGCACACCATCGAGTCGTGCTCCCTCGCCAAGCGTTGCGGTAAAGACGTCGCCCCTGAGGACGTCGGCGACGGCACCAGCGACGACGCGCCCATCGATGGTGGCCGCGATGCTCACCGAGACCACGGGCAGGTCATAGAGGAAGTTCACGGTGCCGTCGATCGGGTCCACGATCCACCCAACGCCGTTGCTTCCTTCATCATCATCGAACTCTTCGCCAACGATGGCAGAGCCTGGGCAGCGGGCCAAGAGTTCCGCTCGGATGAGCCGCTCGGACTCCAGGTCAGTGTGGGTCACAACGTCGGTTGGTGTCGACTTGGTGCGAGCCGCTGCGGCCTTGCCGACTGAGGACCGGACGTAGTGCGCAGCGATCTGTGCAACCTCGCTGGCGACGTGCTCGAGGTGCTTGGCCGGTTGGATAACTGGGTCGACCCGGACGGTCACGTGAGGATGACGGTTGTGCCCATTGCCTCGATGGTTGCGACCACCGTCGGGTCGACCTCGTTGTTGGTGACCAGCACATCGATGTCTGACCACTCCGCGAACCGAATGAAGTGATCGGAGGCGAACTTGGAATAGTCCACGAGTGTCACGACCCGCCGGGCGGCCTTGATCATGGCTCGCTTCAGAGCTGCTTCTTCGCGGTAGGGCGTCGTCAGCCCCACGCCGGGAGATGCGGCGTCGCTGCTGATGAACAGCGTGTCGACACTCAGCGGCTCGACCGCGGCAACTGCATCGGCATCAACCATGGCCAGCGTGTTCTTGCGCACTTTGCCACCGACGACGATCACATCGACTTCGTTGTATTCGGTGAGGACCTGAGCGGTAGCGAGCGAGTTGGTGACGATTCGCAGGGAGCAATCGTGCGGAATGGCTTCGGCAAACCGAGTCAGTGTGGAGCCCGAGTCGATGATGACCGATCCGGTGTCTGGCAATTCGGCGACGGCTGCTTGGGCTAGTCGGCGCTTTTCGCCATCGTGTTGATCGCTACGGATCGAGACGAGCGGTTCAAAGCCTGCAGTTTCCCACGGGACGGCTCCACCGTGGACGCGGCGCACGGAGCGATGCCGTTGGAGATCTGAGAGATCGCGGCGAATGGTTTCGGTCGTGACGGCGAAGCGGTCGGAGAGTTCTGCGACCTCGACTCGGCCGTGCTGGATCGTGAGCGAGAGAATTTGGCGTTGGCGTTCGGTCTGAAAAAGCGCAGGGCCAACGATCTCAGTTGCTCGCTCTGTCACCCGGTCCCGGCCTCTCCAGCAGTGTGTTGATCGAAGAGGCTACTCCCAGAGTGCGGAGCAGGTCGAGTGAACTCGTGAATGCTGCCCGGAAATCGTCGCTCGTGTTGAGATCGCCGAACACATCCTCGAAGTTGAGAAAGGCATCGGGTTCCTCAACCGACATCGCGGCGTATTTTGTCGCGGCGTCGAGAAGCGGATCGGATGCGATCTCGATTGCGTTGCCGTTCTCGGTTGTTCCTCGGAGATATTCACACCAGCCCGCGAGCGCAAGTGATGCGAGCTCGATCGGTCCGCTGTTCTCGACTTGGGCTCGGATTGTTGGGAGGAGGAACTTCGGAAACTTCGCTGAGCCATCGAGGCAGAGGCGATTGATCTGGTCGCCGATCTCAGGGTTCGAAAAGCGCTCGACCAGAGATTGGATGTAGGCATCGATGTCGATGCCAGGAACATCGGCCAGAACCGGAGCGCTCTCAATGCGCAGGAACGCATCGAGGAACTGCCGGATCAGAGGATCAGCCATCGCAATGTCAACGGTGGTGAAGTCCTGGAGCGCGGAGAGATAGGCGATGCAGCTGTGCCCGGCGTTGAGCAGCCGCAGTTTCATCAGTTCATATGGCTCAACGTCGTCGGTGACGATGACGTCGAGTTCGTCGAGTGGCAGACGTTCGCCGGCGAAGTCATCTTCGATGACCCACTGGCGGAACGGCTCGGTGACGACGGGCCATCGATCTGCGATCTGGCACTCTTCGCTCAACCAATCGCGATCGGATTGGGAAGTGGTCGGGGTGATGCGGTCGACCATGCTGTTGGGAAAGCTGACCGACTCCGCAATCCAGTCGGTGAGCTCGTCGCCGAAGCCTGCCGCCTCGCCAACAGTAGAGACGTGCGCAGCATCGCCGTTGCTGATGATGTTGTCGCAACTGACAATAGTGAGGGGCTGGCCGTGGCTTCGTCGGCGTGCATCGAGTCCGGCAGCGATGATGGCAAATGCCGTGCCGGGTCCGGCCGCCGGTGACTCAGAGTTGTAGAGCCCGGTGAGATCTTCGATTGGATAGCCACCCTCGGTCACCGTCAGCGAAATGATCTGAGTGGATGGAGCTGCAATGAGCTCAATCAGGGGAGTGGAGTCTTGCGCGCCGAGCACGAAGCCCGTGATGCTGCCGATGACATCGACGACCGTGTCGTCTGGGCCCCGAGTGATGAGGGTGTAGAGATAGTCCTGATCCTCGAGAACCTCGGCCATCGTCGCGTCGGCTTCGAGTACGCCAGCGCCGATGATCGACCAATCAGTATGGCCTGCCTCGCACAACTCATGGACGTAGGTGGCCAGATGAGCACGATGAAACCCGCCAACGCCGACGTGGACAATCGAGGGCCGCAGCACGGCACGGTCATAGGTCGGGGTGGCAACACGAGCCTCGAGCTGCGAAAGAGCAGCAGAATCGAGCTTCACCGGTGTGGTCTTGGAGGACACCCGGGGACCTTATACCAACATAAACCCAACCGCTAGTACTCATTTTCGGACTGTTTCCGCCCATCTTGTGAATTCCAAGCCAACACAATGCGACGAAACGAAGACAAAAGTTTGCATTCCAACATGAACCCAACTAAACACACCTGCACTAGCGAGCGGCAAAGTGCCGCTCGTCACGTACCCAATCGGGGAGAATCCAATGAGAGAAGACCGCCAGGGGCGTAAGCCCTGGCTGATGATGCTGAGTATTCTCGCATCGTTCGCCATCTTGGCCGCAGCGTGCGGCGACAGTGCTGATGATTCGTCGAGTGACGATTCCAGCAGTGACTCTGAGAGCGAAACCGACAGCGACACATCGTCAGATGATGAAGCTGACGAAGACGAAGCCATGGAAGACGATGACGCCATGGAAGAAGACGAAGGCTCTGACGATGGCGAAGCCATGGAAGAGCGTTCGATCAACGTCGCAATCGTCGGAAACCCGACCATCGATGACATTGCTGTTCTCGCCCCGGATCACTTCACCGCAGAGACCGGCATCACCGTGAACTTCACCGTTCTCCCGGAGCAGGAACTGCGCGAGATCACCACTCGTGACGTTGGCGCTGGTGGCGATCAGTTCGACGTTGTCCAGATCGGCATGTTCGAGACACCGCAGTTCGGTGCCAACGGATGGCTCGTCGGACTGAACGACCTCGCTGCTTCAACGCCTGACTACGACATTGATGACCTCATCCCCGCAGTCCGCGGTGGCCTCTCGGTCGACGGTGAGCTCTACGCTTCTCCGTTCTACGCCGAGTCATCGTTCCTCATGTACCGCGCTGACATCATGGAAGAGGCAGGCATCGAGATGCCAGCAGCCCCGACCTGGCAGGAAGTTGCCGACATCGCTCGTCAGATCGACTCTGATGAAATGGCCGGCATCTGCCTTCGTGGCAAGCCTGGCTGGGGCGACTTGGGCGCCGCTTTCACCACCGTGCTCAACACCTTCGGTGGCACCTGGTGGGAAGCCAATGACGACGGTTCCATCGGAGCTGCTCAGGTCGATCAGCCAGAATTCGCCGAGGCCCTCAACTTCTACGTTGATCTCCTCGCCGACGCTGGCGAAGACGACGCTGCCAACTCCAGCTTCACCGAGTGCCTCACCCTCTACCAAGAGGGCAAGGTTGCTATGTGGTACGACGCCACCGTTGCCGCCTCGATTCTCGAAGGCGATGACAGCCCGGTGAAGGGTCTCAACGACTTCGCGCTGGCTCCGGTCAACGTCACCGACAACTCCGGTTGGCTCTGGGCATGGACCTTCGCAATTCCGGTCAGCACCACTGACCAGGATGCCGCTTGGGAATTCATCAGCTGGGCAACCGGTCCTGACTACTACGAACTGGCCGCAACCGAGCTGCCAGGTGGCTGGGCTGCTGTTCCTCCGGGAACCCGTCAGTCCCTCTATGACAATCCCGCATACCAGGATGCTGCCGGTCTGTTCGCAGAGCGCACCATCGACGCCATGCTCGCCGCTCCGATCGAAAACCCCGGCACCACGCCGCGGCCCGGTCTCCCCGGTGTGCAGTACGTCGGTGTTCCTGAGTTCCAGGACGTCGGTACTCGCTGTACCGAACTGTTCTCCTCCGTCATCGGTGGCGGCATGAGCGTCGATGACGCTCTCGCCGATTGCCAGGCAATCGCTTCAGAAGTCAGCAACTGATTCTCTGAGTCCGTCGTTTCGGTCCGGTCGGGCGTCCCATGCGTGGGGCGCCCGACCGGATTCGGGCGACAATCTTTTTCCATTTCTGTACGATTGATGCACGCAACCAGCCAGCATCCGCGAAGGCACCGAAGGGGGAGTCATGTCGACCGCCGTATCTGAGCGAGCGGATAACGACGAGGCCCACACCGAAGCCGACCGAGTCCGGGCCGCCGAAGTCAAGCGACTCGAAAAACGCGAAGGCTGGAAGCGTCGCATTCCGATCCTGCCGGCGCTGCTCTACACCATCGTCGTTACCCAGATTCCCTTTCTTTTTACACTCTTCTACAGCCTCACCGACTGGCGCATCGACAAGCCTGAGCCCCGCCAGTTCATCGGTGTCGATAACTACACCGGTCTCGTTGACGACAGATTCTTCCGCCAAGCCGGCTGGGTGAGCGTGCAGATCACCGTCATGGCGGTGGTGCTTTCACTGGTCGTCGGCACCGGTCTTGCCCTCCTGCTTGACCGCAAATTCTTCGGACAGGGCTTCCTGCGCACGCTGCTCATTACGCCGTTCTTGGTGATGCCGGTGGTTGCCGGCTTCGTCTGGAAATCTCAGATGTTCAACTCCACATTCGGTGTCTTGAACTGGGTCCTCGAACAGCTTGGTTTCGAGTCGATCGAGTTCGCCACCCGCTACCCAATGGCATCGGTGGTCACCGTGCTCGTCTGGCAGTGGAGCCCGTTCATGATGTTGATCGTGCTCGCCGGGCTTCAGGGCCAAGACACCTCGGTGCTCGAGGCAGCCCGAGTCGATGGTGCAACCACCTTCGGGATCTTTCGCCAGATCACCCTGCCGCAGCTCCGCCCCTATCTCGAACTGGGCACGCTGCTCGGCACCATCTACCTCGTGCAGGTGTATGACCACATCGAGGTCATCGCCGGTGGCCTCCCCGCAGCGAAGAACCTGCCCTACTACATCGCACAGCGCTCGATCGGTGGCGGCAACGTCTTCGGTCTCGCATCGGCCTATTCGATCGTGGTGGTCATCATCTCCATCATCCTCGCCAACATCGGCCTGCGAGTGTTGTCCAACCTGCTGGAGGACAATTCCTGATGGCGCTGTTCACCCGTGCACCCAAGGCCGAGCCGATCCTTGGTCAGAACCGACCAGTGGCAGCCTTGCTCAGTTTGCTCACCTGGATTGTCGCCCTGATCTTCTTCTTCCCGCTCTTCTGGCTTGTGCTCAGCAGCTTCAAAGAAGAGCTTGATGCCAACTCGAGCCCGAAGCTCTTCTTCGATCCCACGCTCGATCGGTTCTCTGAAGTCACCGAAGACACACAAGGCTTGCTGAGCTTCGCCGAAGCCTTTACCAATTCGTTCTGGATCGTGTTGATCTCGACGATCATCGTGATGCTGCTTGCCATCCCCGCGGCCTACGCCTTGGCGATTCGACCAATGATCAAGTGGCGCGACATTCTGTTCTTCTTCATCTCGACCAAGTTCCTCCCCATCGTGGGCGCGATCATGCCGCTGTGGATCATCTCCCGTGACCTCGGGATTCTGAACAGTCGTCTGGTGCTGATCATCCTCTACACCGCCATGAATCTGCCGCTCGCCGTCTGGATGCTGCGGTCGTTCTTTGCTGAGGTTCCCAAGGAACTGATCGAAGCCGCGCAGATCGACGGCTGCAGTTTGATGGGGCAGATCCGACAGGTCATCCTGCCGATCGTGGCGCCGGGGCTCGCGGCCACTGCGTTGTTGTGTGTGATCTTTGCTTGGAACGAGTTCTTCCTCGCGGTGCAGCTGAATCCGGTCGACGGTTCCACGCTTCCGGTGTGGGTCGCGTCGCAAGAAAGCGGTCGAGGCAACTTCCTCGCCAAGCTGAGCGCGGCGTCCGTATTGGCCACGATCCCGGTCGTCCTCGCAGGATGGGTCGCTCAGAAGCGAATGATCCGAGGCCTCGCAATGGGAGCCATCAAGTGATCGTCTACACCAAGCAGGGAGTCCAGTCTCATGGCTGAAGTTCGTTACGAGGGCGCGAGTCGGATCTACCCAGGCACCGAGATTGCTGCGGTTGACCGCCTTGATCTGGATATCGCCGACGGCGAGTTGCTCGTTTTGGTCGGTCCGTCCGGCTCAGGAAAGTCGACGGCCCTGCGCATGCTGGCAGGCCTCGAAACCGTCAACATGGGAAGCATCCACATCGGTTCGGTCGATGTCACGCTGAAGCCACCGCAGGATCGCGACATCGCGATGGTGTTCCAGAATTACGCGCTCTATCCGAGCATGACCGTGGCCGAAAACATGGGCTTCGCGTTGAAGCAAGCCGGAGTCTCCAAAGATCAGCGGGCGATTCAGGTTCGTGAAGCCGCGCGCATCTTGGATCTCGAGCCGTACCTGGATCGCAAACCAAAGAACCTCTCCGGCGGTCAGCGTCAGCGAGTGGCAATGGGTCGTGCGATCGTTCGGAGCCCGCAGGTTTTCTTGATGGACGAGCCACTCTCCAATCTTGACGCAAAGCTGCGAGTTCAAACTCGAACCGAGTTGGCTGATCTTCAGGCTCGCCTCGATGTGACCACGGTGTACGTGACACACGATCAGGTAGAAGCGATGACGATGGGTCATCGAGTGGCCGTGCTCAAAGACGGTCAACTGCAGCAGGTCGACACGCCAAAAACCCTCTACAGCCGTCCCGCGAATCGTTTCGTCGCCGGTTTCATTGGCTCACCGGCCATGAACATCGTTGAGGTCGAGAGCACGGGCGGTTCGCTGAGCTTGGGATCGACCAGCCCGGTCCTCACTCCAGATGTTGCGTCGGACCTCGAGAAGCGTGGAAACGACGTCTATGCCCTCGGTGTACGGCCCGAACACCTCATCCTCGGTGCGGACGGCACCCCGGGCGAAGTCACCGTGGTTGAGGAACTTGGCTCCGAATCGTTTGTGCACGTCTCCATCGATCATCAGAAGGCAACCCAAACGGTGGTCGTCCGTGCAGAAGGCGAAACAGAAATTCGACGAGGCGACAAGGTGTCCATCGCCTTCAACGGCCCGACCCACATTTTTGCCAGCAATGGTGAACGAGTAGGCGCTTGACCGCGTCGGCTCGCCAGCATCCACGCCGACGAATGTCTCTCCCCAGAATGTTCGGCGTGGATGCGCGTTCGCTCTCGCTCCCTTGGTCCCTCGGGAGTGCGACAACAGAGGGAGGCCACCGTGGCTGAGCCTCAATTCGACGGTCGAACTGCGTTGGTGACCGGAGCGGCGGGAGATTTTGGACGCGCCGGCGCACTCGCCCTCGCTGCACAAGGAGCAACGGTGATTGCGGCTGACCACCCGTCACGCCACGCAGAACTCGCCCAGACGGTCCAGATGTGCGGATCGGATGCGCAGAGTCGACTCTTCGATGTCACCGAACTCGACGACGTACGAGCTGCCATCGACGGCTTGATCATCGACATTGCATTCAACAACGCGGGTTATCAAGGCGAGTTCGCCAACCTCGTCGATGTCGACCCTGCAGACTTCGCCAAAGTACTCGCCGTCAATGTGGTCGGTGTCTTCAACGTGATGCAGTCCGTTGCCTTGTCGCTTTCATCGGCAGGCAGGCAAGGGTCGATCGTCAACACCGCCTCGATGGCCGGCGTTGGGGGAGCACCAAACATGGCTGCGTACTCGGCTTCCAAAGCTGCTGTCATCGGATTGACGAAGACTGCGGCCAAAGATCTGGCCCCGCTCGGTATTCGAGTCAACGCGATCAGCCCGGCTTTCATTGGGCCGGGTGCGATGTGGGAACGTCAGGTGGCAGAACAGGCTGGCGTACCGAGTTCGTACTATTCCGATGATCCGGAGACGGTCGCGAAGGAAATGATCAGTCAGGTTCCATTGCGACGCTACGGAACGATTGACGAAGTGATGAACGTGGTGGCGTTTCTCCTGAGCGATGCGGCGTCGTACGTGACGGGTACGAACACTGAGATCTCCGGTGGAGCATCATGATCGTGAGTGGCGGCGAGGCGTTGGTCGATCTCGTGCCCGACCCGATCCCTGGTGGCGGACCGATGAACGTGGCCATCGCGGCGGCTCGCCTTGGCGTCCCAGCCGCCTTCGTCGGGAGAGTCTCGACCGACGAGCACGGCGAGACAATCTGGGAACACCTCACATCGAACGATGTTGACGTTCGAGCGTGTGAACGAGGCGATGAGCCGACAGCCAGGGCGATTGTCGAACATCGGCCCCAGTTGGTCTTTCGGTTCGAAGGCGACGACACAGCGGACATGAACCTGTCGACCGCAAACCTCGACCTCCTCGATGCCGGTCCACACATTCTGCATGGCGGGACGCTTGGCTTGTTTCGCGGCGCCACCGCAGAAACGCTCGCCCGACTGGCGGAAACGCATGACGGACTGATCTCATTGGATCCCAACGTTCGACCCCAGATCATTGACGATCGCGATCGCTGGATGCACTTCCATGATCGCTGGGTCGCCCACACGCATATCTACCGCGGGTCCGACGAAGATTTCGAGTGGATTTGGCCCGGTAGGTCACCCGAAGACTGTGCCGAGGAGCTTCTGGCTCGCGGCGTAAAAGCGGTGTTGGTGACACGAGGACCAGGTGGTGTCTCGATCTTCAACGGCTCGATGGGCGTCGATGTTGGCGGGAACCGAGTCGAGGTGGTCGACACCGTCGGAGCTGGCGACACGTTCGTGGCTGCGACGCTGGCGCAGTTGCACGAGCGAGGTCTTGCCGGACGTCCGGATGGCCTCGAGGAGCTCTCTGCGGGGACATGGCAGAAGATCGGTTCGGTGTCTGTCGCTGCCGCCGCGATCACGTGCTCGCGGCCAGGTGCCGATCCGCCGTATCGCTCTGAGCTGGCCGAAGCCGGCGTGTCATTCGAAGACTGACCGCGCTGGCCTCAGTTACCTGCTTGTCAGTTCTTGGAGCCGGTCCCTGAGCTCGTCTACCGACATCGAACCGGTCGGCGACGAGACCGTGCCATCGTCATTGATGAACACGAACGCCGGTTGGGTGTTCACACCCAGCTCGGACCAGATCTCGCCGGTGTCATCGACAATGTGTGGAAAGGCGTCGACACTGCGCTCGTCGATGAAGGCATTGATTGCATCAAGATCGTCCTTGCCGGCGACCCCGAGGACGACGATGTCATCGCCGAATTCCTGCTGGATGGTGGAGACCGAACTGGCCTCCCGTTGGCACGTAGGTCACCACGGCGCCCAGAACCACAACATGAGATCTTCGCCCGCGTAGGTAGCGAGCTCAATCGTGGAGCCGTCCGCTGCCGTTGCCGTGATGTCCAGTGCAGTCGATTCGGCTGCGCCGGACTCGGCTTGTGCTCCGGTTGCAGCTTGCGAAGTCTCGGAGGTTTCGCTGCCGCAGGCGGCGGCAACAAGGGCAAGCACCAGCGATGCAGCCATGAGTTTCGTGCGAAGCATGCGCTGAGGATATGTCACAACAATGGGGGCCAAGCATCGGGATGGCGATGTTCCGAAGTCGTTCATGGTTGCGGCCAACTCAAGGATGGGGCGAAGAGCGTCGAACGAAACAACATGACCATGTTTGTGTGGGATCGAGAGAATGTGCTTGCTGAAGCACTCGAGCCCGCAACGCCGGGCCGTCTCGTCCGGACACTTGGTTCAGTCTTCAGTGGCCTTGCCGCCACAGCCGATCAAATCACGGCTCACTCTGAGTTTTGGCGGAACGAGGCTGCGTCCGCTTTGGCGACGGGCGAGTCGCTCTTCGTCGGACTTGGGGATTCCCTGACCCAAGGCGTTGGATGCGACGATCCTCGCGATTCCTACCTCTACCAAGTCGCCAAGCAGGGTGGGTATGAGGGAAGGATTCTCAACCTGTCGCGGTCGGGGGCTCGAGTGAACGATGTGCTCGAGACGCAGATCCCGGCGCTGGAGACCCTTTCTTCGACTTTCGATGTTGTGGTGTGCACTGTCGGCAGCAACGACCTGATGCGCTCGACTCGTATCTTCGCCCTTCGGCGCCGGCTTGATCTGTTGCTCGAACATCTCCCGGATTGCGGGGTCATTGCCACGCTGCCCGCCGGCGGAAGTCTCAGTGCGTCGTCTGTCAACCGCCATCTGCGGGCTGCATGCGAAGTCACGGGGGTCCAGCTCGCCGATGTGGACAGAGAGATTGAAGGGTGGAAGGGCCGGACATCCGGCGATGCGTTCCACCCGAACGCCGCCGGCTATGAAGCCTGGACTCGAGCGTTCACCGCTGCTCTCGAGGGTCGGCCACCCACAGTCTTGGCGTAGCAACGAAACGGAGAGGCCGGGCCCCGACGACGCTGTAGGAGGGCGGCAAGCGGTCGGGACCCGGCGGGGGGTATTGAGACACAACCGTAACTCATGCCAGCTGCATGTAGAAGCATGGTAGGGAAGATGTTGCTGAGTGGTTGCTAACCACGTAGCGTGGTCAACGCATGTGGTGGGATTTGGGGGAGAGGAGCGGGTGTTCGGCGTCGCGGCCCAAGGGGGCTGCTCGGCTGGGGATCGTCGCGCTCGTTGGTCTGGCATCGCTCGTGACACCCGGAGAGGTCACAACGGCTGCTGCACAAGATCGACCAGCGCCTTCGTGTCGAGCACGCGTCGAGCGAGTGGAGATCGACGAGTTTCAAGCAGCGGTCCGGGCTGAACGAGAGACCCATCTCGCGAATGACTTTCGAATCGACGGATTGCACCAGACGCTGTTGGGTGCAGACACGTACGACGTTCCAAACGATGTCAGCAAGTTCTGGGATGCTCCGGTGCCAGTCGGTTTGATTGAGCAGCTTGATGGATACGGCTATCGGCACCATCCAATCCTCGGGTATCGGCGCTTTCACAACGGTCTCGACCTGACGAACGCGAGTGGGACACCCGTGGTTGCGCTCGCCGATGGCATCGTTGTGGTCGCTGGGCCGCGGGGCGGATACGGAAACACCGTCGTTGTAGATCACGGTGCCGGGTTCACCACACTCTCGGCGCACCTCTCCCTCATCGATGTTTCAGTCGGGACACCCGTTGTGGCTGGGCAGCTTCTGGGCCGCGTGGGCTCCACGGGACGCTCGACTGGGCCCCACCTTCACTTCGAAACTCGCCTTGGTGGTGTGCCGGTCGATCCCCGTTGGTTCGTCCCCGTCCTGTCACCTCCGCAGACCGCGCCGGTCGATGGCGCCCTTGGCTTGGTCTCTTCGCGTGACACGGTTGCCGAACCGATCGAGGTGGCCGCACAACAATCGGCGGAAGTCCAGATTGAACGGCTGTATCTCGCGGCCTTCGGTCGCACCCCATCTCCGGAGGCGACGGACTATTGGGTTTCCCAATGCGAACGAGGGCTTCCCATGTCCGATATTGCGGAGCGCTTTGTCGAGACGCCCGAGTTCTCCGAGCTCTTCGGTCCGCTTGACGACGAGTTGTTCGTTGCCGAGATCTATCTCCAGGTTCTGGGCCGAGCCCCCGGACCTGATGAGTCGCTCGATGCGGCGGAGGTCTTGAGCTCAGGCGCGGGGCGAGGGCGGATTCTGGCCGAGCTGAGTGAGAGCGAACCGCACCAGACATCCGCAGCCGTAGTACTTGGCAACCCCGGGGTTCGTCGGCTCTATCTCGCAATCTTGGGGCGTGAGCCAGATGCCTCCGGGTCCTACTACTGGACGGACAGGGCCGATGAGGGAGCGCCGCTGGAACAACTCGCGGAAGAAATCGGCAACTCCCCGGAGTATCGGACGCGCTTTGGTGCGACGAATGACGAGGAGTTCGTCGCTCGGATCTATGAGTTGGTCTTTGATCGAGGTCCTGATGCCGAGGGCCTGGAGTTCTGGGTCAGCGAGGTGAGCCGAACGAGTCGCTGGTCGGTGCTTGTTGGATTCACCGAGTCGCCCGAAGGTCTGTTGCTTCTGGGATGAAGCGGCGCGGCGTCGACGGGCTCCGTAGGGTGAGCCCAGATGCAGAACAACCGAGGTAGTACGAGCTCGACGAGCGACAGCCCTGACGAGGTCGCGCCGCCGCCCATTGACCGGTTGGCGTGGTGGACGCTCGGCATCACGGCAGCAGCCGGATTCATGGTCAGTCTGGAGATCACAGTGATCTCCCTGGCGTTCACCGATATTCAGGAGACGTTCGAGGGAACGACTCGGTCGACGCTTTCGTGGATCTTCACCGCCTACAACATTGGCGTTGCCGCACTGCTCCTGCTCTCCGGCTGGGCAGCAGACCGCTTTGGTCGAAAGAGAATCTTTCTCATCGGGCTTGCCGTGTTCGCCATCGGGTCGATCGCTTCGGGTGCAAGTGTCGATGCCCCAACGCTGATCGCCGCTCGCTTCCTCCAGTCCATCGGCGGGGCCATGCAGTTTCCCGCAGGCCTGGCCCTCCTGCTCCCTGCGTTTCCGCCGGAGCGTCGAGGCATGGCCGTTGGTATTTGGGGTGCCACCGGTGCCCTTGCTGCCGCGCTTGGCCCGACGATTGGAGCCTTCCTGATCAGCGGCTTTGGTTGGCGTTCTGTCTTCTACGTCAACGTCCCGATCGCAATCCTCGCCATTGGACTCGGCTGGAGGTTGCTCGAGGAGTCCCGGGCTGACGATCTTCCGGATCGCGTCGATCCCGTGAGTGTTCCCGTTGCATCCCTGGGCGTCGGGCTGCTCGTCCTGGCTATTGCCCAGAGCGAGAGCTGGGGTGTCTTCAGTCTTCTGACTGGAATCACCGTGCTGGGATCGGTCCTGCTTCTCACGGTGTTCGTGAAGCGGTCTCGAGTGCATCCAGAGCCGCTGTTCGATCTTGACTTGTTGGCCATTCGGTCGTTCTCAACGAGCCTGGCGGGAACGGTCTGCTTCTGTGCAGCGTTCTTTGGTTGGTTCGTGGTGCTGCCGAGTTTCATCCAAGACTGGTGGGACTATTCGATCCTGCAAACCGGGCTTGCTCTTGTCCCTGGCCCAGCCCTTGCGGTTCTCGTTTCTCCGCCGATGGGCAGGTTGGCGGATGCTCGTGGCCATCGGGTTGTCTTGGTGATCGGAGGTGTGGCCGGTGCGCTCGGAATGACCGCCCACCTGGTCTTCACTCGACTCGAGCCGAACCTCTTCCTCGGCATGATCTTTCCGGGACTTCTGGTCGGAATCGCCGCCGGTTGCAGCTTTGCCATGCTGGTCGCGGCGGCAATGCGAGATGTCCCGCCGCGGAGATTCGGTATGGCGGGAGCCGGGCGAACGACCGTTTTTCAGCTGGCGATCGCCCTGGGCATCGCGCTGGCAGCGGCGATCGTGGGCGATCCGGCCAACGGAACTGACGCGCTGTCGTCGTATCGCATCAACTGGACGCTTTGCCTGGCTCTCTTTGCTGGGCAGGCGGCGATCTTCGCCTTCGTTTACCCGTCTGGCGACGCATCGAAGTAGTCACCACACTCCGCTGAACGCAAGCAGCTAGGCCTCACGCGGTCCAACCGCGGAGACCTGTCCAACGAGTTGGAAGCCGAGGCTCATCGCCAGTGCTTTTGAGGCAGTGCGTGACCAATCGCAGCGGTAGAGCGGCACTCGTCCCCGGTCGAAGCTTGCAACGCAGAACGCCGAGACTGCGGCAGCTCCCCAACCCTGTCCTCGAACACGTTCGTGAGTCAGAATTCCAATGTCGTCGAAGTCTTCGTCCTCTTCCCAGAAGCGACCAGACACCATCGAATTGAGGCGTCCATCACCATCGACGAGGCCAAGAATGTGCGGATCGAGATCGTCGAGGTCGAACTCGGCCTCATCGACGTCATCGGGATCGTTCTCATCGAGCAACGTCGAGATGAGTGTTCGATCAGCGTCGTTCGTCCGATCGAGCTCGATGAGCTGCGCGGCTTCAGGCATGGGCTTGATCACGAGGTCGCTGCTCGTGATGAGGTGCTGATCTCCGCCGCCAATGACGTTCCAACCACGTCGCTCAGCCCATGAGGCGAAATCTGACGACGAGATCGAGGTCGTGGGATCAACCAGCGCGCCGACTTGTTCTGCGAGGGCAGGATCGACCCGGATGATCGTCGGTCGGCCAACGTGATACGCCACCGCCATTCCCGAGTCCGTCCGAGCTTCTTCGGTCACGCACAACGTCTGGGCAGTCTCGAATCGTTCGAGCGGCAAACCACAGGCGGCAGCGATTGCTGCCAGATGTTTGCGCTGGATGTCGTCGAAGCTTGCGGGTGTCGCCACGGGCGAATCCTCTCAGCTCCAGCTGGCGTTTGTCACCCGAATTTGGCGGGTGGCTTTGACCGACTTTTCCAACGGTTCGCCACAGATCGGGACCGGGACCGGTTCGCCGTCTTCCATCGTGAATCGGCCCCGACCGAGGTCGCACTCGATGGTGACGACCACGCCGTTGGCTGAGCTTGTGTGGTCGATGGTCTCGGACGTGAGCCGTTCGGCGTCGAGCCACGACCATCCGAATCGAGCAAACCCGAGAGCGTCAGCAATCTGCGCGGGTCGGCCATCGATTCCGCCTGAGCCGCGATTGATCGTGGCTGCCTCGTCGATATTCAGACTTCGATCGACGATCGAACGGACACGCTGCGCCGTGAGCCCGGCCCAAGTCATGCCGTCGGGGAACGTCATGCCCGTAGGAGCGAACCGATGGCCGCCGGTATGACTGGTTCGCCACAAACGAACGTTTGCGGGCAGCGTGCCGTCGAGCGACTGATCCAAAAGGTCGAGGAAGAGCGCAGTGCCAAGCTGCCCACAGCATCGATCTCGCGAGCCGTGTGTGCAGATCAATACGTCGACGTTGTTGTCGATGACTGGCTCAAGATCATGGACGTGGCCATTATTGATCTTGGTGATCAGGGCGCTGAGCTGCGTGTTGTTGACGGTTGTCTCTGAACGAGCGAAGGCCCGGAAGCTGGCCCCGGGTGTTCGGGAGTAGCAAATGACCCGGGTGGTGTCGGAAGCCGATCGGAGGTGCTCGCCTCGCCCCACCGAACTGACGCCGAGAACGCGAGTCGTCCCGGCAACCGCGGGCCCAGGCTTTGCGCCAACGAGCAGCGGATGCTGGTCGATCTTCGCAGGCCAGGGGAGTGGGAGTTCAACAAGTACGTAGCGATCTGAGCTGCCCGCGCTGCCCGCCGGATTTTCGCCAAGGGCCGCGGTTTGGGTCACACATTGCAAATTGACCCCGCCAGGATCGGCCAAAGGTTCGATGCTCACGAAATCTGACCGCGCAGACCGTCCATCCAGTCCTTGGCGTCGGTCCAGGCATCGGATGCGAGCTCGCGCTGCTTCGTTGAGCCGTTCCCGGCCGCCGGGTAGCTGCCGAGGAACTTGACGTCGGCGTGTTTGGCTCGGACGTTGGTAAGACAGTTCGCGACCACGTCGTCGGAGATGTGGCCGATGAGATCGATGATGAAGCAGTACTGACCCAACGTGGTTCGGGCGGGCCGTGATGTGAGCTTCGACAGGTTCAGGTTGCGAGCCGAGAATTCGTGCAGGATGGCCACCAGTGAGCCGGGCTTGTCTTCTCGCTGGGTGAGCACCAGGGTCGTCTTGTCGTGACCGGATTGTGGAGCAACTCCGGCTGGTCCAACGAGAACGAAGCGAGTCTGATTGCCGGGTATATCCGCGATATCGGTGGCCAAAATATCCAGGCCATACCGCTCGCCCGCAATTCGAGGACCGAAGGCTGCGACTCCAGGGGCCGATGCAGCGGCCTCAGCTGCTGCGGCGGTGGAGTTTGCTGGCTGAACGTCGACATCCGGGAGTTCCTTGCTCAGGAATGCACGGCACTGCGCATTGGCCACCGGGTGAGAGGCAACGGTTCTCACGTCGGACATCTTGGTGCCGGGGGCCGCCATGAGATTCATCTCAATGTCGAGCACTACCTCGCGCTGGATCAGCAGATTCGTGTCGAACGCGAGGGTGTCGAGCGTGATGTTGACGGTGCCCTCGATGGCATTTTCAATCGCTACGAAACCGAGATCGGCCTCACCCTCTTGGGTGGCGTTCAGCACGTCGACAAACGTGCGCATCGGGACGAGCTCGTCATTGACAAGGTCAGGTTGGGAGCGAAGCGCGGCTTCGGTGAAGGTGCCTTCCGGCCCGAGGTAGGCGATACGCCGAGGGGCTGGCTGCGAAGCTGCGAATTCTGCCACGAGAGTCAGGCTAGGTGCCGGGGGTGGGCCTCGCACTACGATTCAGCCATGCACGGCCGTCTGTACTTTCGTCAACTTCTCTCGGGGCGAGACTTCGCCAAGGAGGATCCGATTGCCCACCAGATGGTGAACTTCTGCTACCTGATCGGCGACACCGAGACGGGCGAAGCCGTCGTCATCGATCCGGCCTATGACACAGACGGCATCATGGACGTGCTCGACGAGGACGGGTTGACCCTTACGGGGGTGTTGGCGACGCACTATCACGCCGACCATGTGGGTGGCACCATGATGGGTCACTCGATCAACGGCATCGCCCAGCTGCTCGACCGAGTCGATGTGCCGATCCACGTGCAAGACGCCGAGGCTGAATTCGTCACCAAGGTCACCGGCGTCACCGATGACCACATCGTTCGTCATCGTTCGAGCGACATCGTGAGTGTCGGGGCGATTGACATCGAGTTGATTCACACGCCAGGCCATACCCCTGGCAGCCAGTGCTTTTATGTCGACAATTGTCTGGTCTCTGGCGACACCTTGTTCCTCGACGGTTGTGGCCGCACCGACCTGCCCGGTGGGGACCCCGAGGAGCTCTACCGCTCACTCACCGACCGCCTCGACAAGGTACCCGATGAGTCCATTCTGTTCCCTGGGCACCTGTATTCAGCCGAGCCCAGCAAATCGATGGGCGAGACCCGTCGAGCCAACATCGTCTATCGGCCAAAGTCATTGGAACAGTGGCTCATGATGTTTGGGCACTAAATCTGAGCAACTTGTGACAAGGCGTCTCTGAGATCCTCATATTCCTCCCTGCTGAGCCGACTGGTTCGAGAGCAGAAAGGGAGGACATCGTGTCATCTGACATAGCCCGATCCGATGAGATCGACCAACTACGGCAACGCCTGTCCGAATACGAACGCGCCTTCGCTTCTGCTGCTCCTCGACTTGCTGCGTTCAAGCGGCTCGAAGAGCTTGCGAGGGAACAGAAGACGACGGCTGAAGCGATTGCCATTGATGCGGCAATCGCAGTATTGGTGGCCAAAGAGGTCGAGCTTCGAAAGAACGTCGACGAACTCACGGAGGACCGCACCGTCGCCCGTGAGGAGTTGTCGACCACTCTCAAGCACAAAAAGGAGATGAGCGACGCGATGACGCTGATCCAGGGCGAACACGATGCTCTTGCATACGAGGTCTCAGAATTGATTTCCGAGATCGAGTCCATTCGGCTCGATGCGATCCGGTTGATGAAGGAGCGTTCTGCTCTTCAACTCGAGGTCGAGGCACTCCGCAACGAGCGGAATGCCGTAGCGGACGAGGTCCACGACGAGATCCAGATCCTGGAGGATCCGCCGGCAGAAGCCGTTGAGGTTCCCGGGACGACGATCGAACGCCGAGTTGTTGAAGAGCGACTCGCTGAAGAGGACGTGGATCTTGCGCCGCTGAAGACCGAGGTGGACTTCTCTGCCGACGAAGATGCCGACGAAGCCTTCAGTCGGTTTATCGAGGTGGACCGGGGCCCAGACAAAGCCCGCGATTGGTTTGTCGGCTGACCGGTTGGTTGGTTGTCGTCGCACTCTTCGCTGAGTGTGGCATCTCATAGCCGGTGTCTCGTGAGAGACTGTCGACGTGTCCCGCTTTCGAGCCGCGTCTTGGCGAACCGGCTTTGCTCTGCGACAAGCTTTGGCTCGTTCGCTGATCCTGGCCCTTTCGCTGACTCTTGTGGGCCTTCTCGGTCAGCCGGTCGGAGCCGAAACGCCCACTGAAGTTGTCGATTCGACGTCCGATGGCGTCTATGTCGGGCGCACTCGAACAACTGAATTCGGACAGGTCGATTTCAGTACGACCATTGCCGAGGCCGCGAAAGATGGTCACAGCCTTTTGATCATCGCGCCGGATGAGTCGATTCCATCCACCGAGGCGTTTGCTCTGCGAGTTCGCCAAGAGGCGGACGCGGACATCACGATCTCGTTTGCCGAAGATGGCACGATTCACGCGAGCGTGAGTGAAGAGCTCGAAACCAGAGAGAATCAAGCGTTGACCGCCGCACGGGCCGCAGCGACGCCTTCAGAAGCAGCGGCGGACTACCTCGATGTCCTCCTGACCGAACCGGTGCGCGAAGTGCCACCGATGATCCGCCAGATCGTGAGCGTTGTCTTCTATTTGCTGTTGGCGCTCGGCGTCGTGGTCTTCATCGAGCTCGCCATTCGCCAAATGCGACGTCAGCGCCACAAACGTCGCAAGCAAGAGGCCCGGGCGCTTGCCCAGAGCACGGGAACGGCTCGCGGGAGCGGGGCCGAGCGACCAGAGGTCGACGCCGGTTCGAGATAGCTCGCCGCTCAGGTCGGAGTGACGTGCTCGACAATCCACGAGTGCATCGCGATACCGGCGGCGACTCCTGCGTTGATTGATCTCGTCGAGCCGAACTGGGCAATGGACCGGCATTGGTCCAGCACGGGTCGCATGTCGTCGGACAGACCAGGGCCCTCCTGCCCAAACACCAAGACGCAGCGCTCGGGAAGTGGATCGTGCTCGAGCGGCGTGGACCCAGGAAGGTTGTCGATCCCGATGAGCGGGAGTTGGTGCTCGGTTGCCCAGCTCGCGAGGTCCTCGACGGTGGGGTGATGATGCACGTGTTGGTAGCGGTCGGTGACCATGGCCCCTCGTCGGTTCCATCTTCGTTTTCCGACGATGTGGACCTCTGCAGCGAGGAAGGCGTTCGCGGCACGCACGACCGTGCCGATGTTGAAGTCATGTTGCCAGTTCTCGATCGCAACGTGGAAGGGATGACGGCGCAGATCTAGATCAGCGATGATGGCCTCCATGGACCAATAGCGGTACCGATCAACGACGTTGCGGCGATCGCCCTCTGCCAGCAACTCGGGATCGAAATGCGCATCGGTCGGCCACGGTTCGGAGTGGGGGCCGACGCCGACCTCAGGTTCAATCACGCCGTGAACTCAGCGACGATCGCACCCGTCAACTGCACTAAGACAGATGGGTCGATAGCGAATACGGTGTCCGGTGTTCCGGCCGCTCCCCACACCTGATCCATGGTGAGCAGGTGCGGGTCGAGCCATGTGCGGATGGGAGTGTCGTGAGCGAATGGTGGAATACCGCCGATGGCATAACCGGTGACGGCGCGGACCTGGTCGGCGTTCGCCCGACCGCACGCCGGTTGTTCAGCCAGTGCAGCCAGCGCTGTCGTGTCGACTTGGTTGGCTCCGCTGGTCAGTGCGAGGACGAGCTCACCACTGGCGTCGAACACAAGGCTCTTGACGATCTGTGCGACGTCGCATTCGAGCGCTCGAGCGGCATCAGCAGCCGTTCGCGTGCCTTCGGGAAACGTGACCACGTCGATGGTGCACCCGCCGGCAGCAGCAGCGGTTCGTACTCGTTCGGACTTTGGATGATCGCTCATCCTTCGGTGCCGACCGCCGGGATGCCGAGGTCGACGTAGGTGAACAATGGTTCGAAGCGAACACCGGCAGCGCCAAAGGTCTTGGTGGGCTGATCGCTGCGGGATGCCAACGTGGAAGCGAGCACGACCGTGCCGCCCTCTGCATCGATGCGCTCTTTGGCGATCAAACTGGAGTCGCCAGTCGTGATGACATCGTCGACCAAGAACACGCGTTTTCCCGCAAGATCCGCTCCCTCGACGTAGTTGTCGGTGCCGCGCCCCTTCGGTTGTTTGCGAACCACGAACCATTCTTTGTCGCCGACGACTGCGACACCGTGTGCGAATTGATCAGCGCCAAGCGTGAGCCCGCCGACAGCATCGAACTCGATGCCGGCGGCGTCGGCCAGATCCAAGAGGCATTGACTGGCGAGGGCCAGATCGGCTCCGTGGGCCAACGCCTTCTTGCCATCGAGAAAGAACCGGCTCATGGCCCCGGAGGAGAGCTTCACGGGTTCAGCGAGTTCGAGCAATCCCTTGGCCTTGAGGATGTCAAGGAGGGCGGTCCGTCGCTTTCCAGGTGTGTCATGCATCGAATCTGACTCTATTGGTCAGATCGAATCCTCAAATGCCACCTCGGTTGGTCGCCACCTCAGAGCGGGCCAACTGGGCTTGCGGTCGGGCCGAGGGCTCCTAGGATCCCCCGATGCGTCTGAATAGCGGAACCCCGAGCCTTGCCATTCCCGGTCCCTCGATGATGCCGCCCCGTGTCCTGGCCGCGATGTCCCAGCAGATGCCAAACATCTATGCCGGTGAACTCGTTGATGTCTCCGACGAGGTCTTTGAACGTCTTCCCTCACTGGCCCGGACCTCTGGCACCCCGTTCGTGGTGATCTCGAACGGACACGGCGCCTGGCAAATGGCGATCTGCAACACGATGGCCCGCGGCGACAAGGTGTTGGTCTTGGAGTCGGGCCGCTTCGCCCTTGCGTGGGGCGAGATGGCCACGATGTCGGGCATCGACGTTGAGGTGCTTCCTGGGACTATGACCGACCCGATCGACCCCGCGGCATTGCAGGCCCGATTGGCTGATGACGTGGATCATGAGATCAAGGCTGTGCTGTGTGTGCAGACCGACACCGCAACCTCAGTCCGCAATGACATCCCCGCCATCAGGGGCGCAATTGATGGTGCCGGGCATCCCGCGTTGTTCATGGTCGACTGCATCGCGTCGCTTGGCTGTGAAGAGTTCGAGATGGATGACTGGAACGTCGACATCACGATTGCCGCATCACAAAAGGGACTGATGGTTCCGCCGGGTCTTGCGTTCTGCTGGGCCAGCGACAAGGCACTCGCGGCGTATGACCGGTCTGATCTCCACATGTCCTATGTCGACTGGGGACAACGCCTGAACGCACAAGCCCACTACGAGCTGTATTCAGGAACGCCGCCGATCTCCCACCTCTTCGCCTTGCGAGAAGCCATGAACATTATCGATGAGGAGGGTGGCCTTCCCGCTGTCTGGCAGCGTCACGCAGTGCTGGCTGATGCGGTACGAGCAGCCGTGGAGACGTGGGCGTCGCCGGATGGTGTGGCGTTCAACATCTCTGATCCGGATGCTCGGTCGAATGCTGTCACCACGGTCAAGACCGGGTCGATCGATGCTGGTCGCATCAGCGAGATCTGCGCCGATCAGACCGGGGTGACCTTGGGTTTGGGGATTGGCGACATCGGCAATGCGTTCCGAATCGGCCATATGGGCTATCTCAACCCGCACATGCTGCTTGGCACGTTGGCCGCGATCGAGGCCACCCTCGGAGCGATGGGAGCCGTAATTGGGGGCTCGGGAATCGAGGCCGCTTCGGCCGAGATCGCCAAACACCTGACGGTGTAGAACTCCGGACTTGCGGTGGCAGGTCTTCGCGGACTCTGACAGAAACCCCGGTCGCTGGCTGGGGCGTCATAGGATCTCTCACCGTGGCCGGGGCTGAACAAGAGATTGATCTCGTTCAGCTTCCGCGCAGAAGCCGAGCTCCAATTGCGGCGGTGCTGCGGCGAGTTGCCTTTGCACTGGCCCTGGTGTTCTTCGTCGCTCTTGTCGTCCGCTTCGGACGAGATGGCTACGTCGACGTCAACCCTGATCCGATATCGATGCTGGATGCGCTCTACTACGCGTCGGTGACAGTGACGACAACGGGGTACGGCGACATCACTGCAGTCACTGAAGAAGCTCGTCTGGCCACGATCTTGCTGATCACGCCGGCCCGAATTCTGTTCCTGATCCTCGTTGTCGGTACCACCGTCGAAGTGTTGACCGAACAATCGCGGACCCATCTCAAGACTCGACGTTGGAGAGAACGTGTGAAGAACCACTACTTGATCTGTGGGTTTGGGGCGACCGGCCAAAGCGCAGCCCGAGACTTGTTGGGGCGAGGCGTCTCGCCCGATGAGCTCGTTGCAATCGACATCAACCCCGACGCGCTCGAAGCCGCGAACGACTTCGGCATCGCGGCGGTGCGAGGCGACGCGACGCGCAACTTGGTTCTGGAGCAGGCAGCCATCGGCTCTGCCATTGCCGTGATCGTGGCCCCGGGTCGTGACGATGCCGCAGTTCTCATCACGCTCAGCGTGCGCGAACTCAATCCGGACATCCGGGTGATCGCCGCAGGTCGAGAGCAGGAAAACCTTCATTTGCTTCGTCAGGGCGGAGCAGATGAAGTCATCGATGCCACCGCCGCGGTTGGTCGAATGCTTGGTCTTGGAACTCACGCTCCGGGTGTGGTGTCAGTCCTCGACGATCTGCTTGATGCGGGCAAGGGGCTGGAAATCGTTGAGGCGTCGCCCGACATGACATCGGGCTCGCCGGAGATTCCTGCGGGCGCAACGCTCATCGCCATCGTGCGGGATGGGGTTCGTCTCAGCCCGAGCGAGACGCGAGCGAGCGCACTGGCCCCGAACGATCTCCTTGTCGTGCTTCGCGAGTGTTAGCCGCTTAGGCGAGAAGCCAGCCGCCGTCGACATCGATCACGTTGCCGGTCATGAATTCGTTCTCGATGGCAAAGACGATGGCGTGTGCCACTTCATCGGCCGTGCCGGCCCGAGGAATGAGGTTTCCTGCAGTTGCCGAGCGATAGGCGTTGTCACGGGCTTCGCCCTCCAACGGATTGATCGGTGTGTCGATGATGCCAGGGCTCACGACGTTGAGCCGTTTGGGGGCGATCTCGGGGGCGACGGCTCTGGCCATCTGCTCCACTGCTGCACCAACCGCACCCAGGGAGGTCTGTCCCGCCTTGGTACGGCTGGCGGGGGAACCGCTGACGAGCACGATCGTGCCGTCGTCCGCCAGATGGTGGGTGCCATAGCGAACCACGTTCGCGTAGCCCCAGAGTTTGTCGAACGAACCCTGGAATCCGTCCATGTCCATGTCGATGAAGGGACCGATGGATCGGGACCCACCGGTCGCGGAGCTCACGAGAATGTCGATCGGTCCGCACGATGTGAGGACCGTCTCCATCGCCTCACGATCGAGCACATCGCACGCCATTGTCGATACGCCGTCGGGAAGATCGGTTGCCTTGTTGGGATCTCGACTGATGGCGACAACCTCGGCGCCGAGGGCAGCAAGACGTTTGACTGCCGCCAAGCCGATACCAGACGTTCCCCCGAAGACCACTGCTGTTTTTCCTGCGACGTTCATGGCGCTGTTCTAGTTCAGCGGCGCGGAGAACTCCTTCTTGGCCTCCGTGTTGTTCGGGCATGCTGGAGACATGTCGTCATCGACGCCGTCCGAAGAACTCACGATTCGCCCTGCAGTTGTGGCCGATGTCGGCGCGATCCAAGCGATCGAGCTCGATGCGGGGCAACTCTTCCTCGCGGTTGGAATGCCAACCATTGCCTACGCCGATCCACCTCCGCCTGACACGATCTTGCATCACATTGCAGATGGAACCGTGTGGGTCGCGGTCGATGACACCGACCAGCCAGTCGGGTACGCCGCCGCGTCATCAGTTGATGGCGAAGGGCATCTGGACCAGGTGAGCGTCTCGCCGCAGGTTGCCGGTCGGCGTGTGGGCCGCCGACTCATGGATCGGGTTTGTGAGTGGAGCCGGGCTCAGGGATTTGAGGCGGTGACGCTGACAACGTTCGTCGACGTGCCATTCAACGGTCCGCTCTATGAGCGCTACGGCTTCGTGGCAATAGCGTCGGAAACCCTCGGGCCAGAACTTGCCGCCATTCGTCAGGCGGAGATTGACGCTGGCATCGATGTCGGCCCGCGTACGGCCATGCGACTCACGCTGGAGTGAGACCCGCGCACGCCACCGACATGGCCCGAAACAATTCGATCGATGCCAGTTCGCGGTTGTGTGCCTCGTCGTCGAGCACTCCGTATGAGGGGTTGGCTGAGAGCTTGACGATCACGGTGTCATACGTTGGATTCACGTAGATGAACTGGTTGTAGACCCCAATCGCCATGAACTCACCGTCGGCGCCCTCGGGGAGCCACCACTGGTATCCGTAGCCGAGTCCGAAATCAGGATCATCAGCACGTCCCGGCAGGAGATGAGGCGCATCAGGAGTCGTTGCAGCCGCGACCCACTCGCGGGAGATCAGCTGGTCGCCGCGCCAAGAGCCGCCGTTCCGAAAGAGTTCACCGAGTCGGGCGTAGTCCAGGGCGGTTGCATTCAGCCCGCCGAATGCCATCTCGGCACCATCGGTATCGAGGATCCAGTGACCGTCGTGGTTCATGCCGAGTGGTTCCCACAGTTTTGCCTGCATGTAGGACGTGAGCGATTGTGCGGTCGCTCCCGCCACGAGGAATCCCAGCGCTTGGGTCTCCGCAGAGTTGTAGTGGTTGACGGTTCCCGGGTCGGTTTCGCGCTCGATGCCTGCCACCAGTGCGGCGAGCGTTCCGTCGCCTGCGAATGCTTGTCCCAACCGCATGACATCGGAGTTGGGGTCGCTGTAATCCTCGACCCAACCGGCACCGGATGACATCTGCAGCATGTCCTTGATCCGCACCCCC
>CALHCB010000086.1 GCA_937930695.1 uncultured Acidimicrobiales bacterium
GTACGCAGGTGGGCCGTATGGAGGCTCAGGGTCGGGACGCCGCGGCGGCTCCCGGTCGAGGAATCCACGCCACGTCAGAAACGCGTTGTAGTCGACAGATCCACAGACACCGATCTGGGACGCCAACGTGGCAGCAGGCTCATAGTGAGCCAGGGCCTCAGTGGTTCGATAGAAGCCGACGTCGCACCCATCAGCCAGGTGCACCACCATGATCGTCTCACCAGGTTCAGCCGAATCCAGAACAGACGACAGCACAAGCCCAGCGTGCGGCGTTCCCGTGTTGCCAAGCGTTGCCGTGAGATCATCTGCAATCGGGCGATCATCGACGCCAGCAGCCCGCGCCGCTCCCCGAAGCGCTCTCGCATGGAGTCCTGCGACGACGACATGATCGACGTCGCTTGGTTCGAGACCACACTCCTTGAACGCAGCATTCGCTGCCTCCGTGACGAGGGGCAAGTAGGCATGCTCTCCGAATCGCTCTTCCCACACCCTGCTGTAGTTCCACTCCGGTAAGCGCCAGCGGTCCAAGAACTCAGCCGTTGAGGACGCTCCACCAAGCCACTCTGCGATAACGGGCGCGTCATCGTCATTGCCAATCATCCACGCGACTGCAGCGTCGCCGAGCGCGGATTCGTCTGCCGATCCGGGTCGACCGCTTCGAAGATCGGAGGCAGCGACCAGGGTTGGCTTCGACGAATCCAGGGCCGAACGCAGGGCCGCGTTGACAGATCGCGGTGACCCGACCATGTCTCCGGCAAAGACGTGGCTTGGCAGGTTCAAGGCGGCATGGAGAACCGTTGCATTGGTTTTGTCGAGGTAGGGCGGAGTCGCCGACGAGAAATACAGGGCGTTCGGAACGACGCTCCCTTCGCTCGTCTGGAGGGATCGGAGGAGACCTCGCGATGCTTCGACAGCCATCGAGGTTGCATCCTCGTCATAGCCAGCAACGGCTCGAGATCCGCGTCCGCCTCCCGTTCCCAGCGCAGCTAGAACTGACGCTCGATCTAGCCGGTAGTACGGCACGTATGCGCTATAGCCGATGATGCCTCGCATCAAACTCCCCTCGACGGTGGAGAGAATCTAACAAACCAGACATCTCAGGTCGAACTAGCTCGACGTTCAGGTGTAGAACGGATTTTCGCCTGCATTGTGATCAGTCGCATCGATGACCTCGGTGATTTCGGGAAGCGCGTCCATCAGCATCTTGGAAATCCCATCCCGCAACGTCATTGCGCTGGCCGCACATCCTTGGCAACCTCCGCCCATCGTGACGATCGCCTTGGATCCATCAACACCGACGAGAGCCGCAAAGCCTCCGTGTGATGCCAATGCTGGGTTGATTGCTTGATCGAGCACCGCCTGAATCTGCTCGGGCAACTCACCGGTGAGTTCGAGATCAAGACCATCCAACGGGTTTGGAGTATTCGGATTTCGGATCACCAGACCCCCACCGGCTGCCGCCGCTGGCACATCGAGCGTCGCTCCCTGCATCTTCTCGATCGAGTCCTTCGGAATGATCACGGTCAGCTCACCATGGTCGCCCTGGTGATACACCGCGTCGCCTTCTTCGGCTTCCGCTATTGGGCAAAGGTCAAGGGCATAGGTGAAGTCGGTCATGTTGGCGCCTGTAATGGCGACGCGCAGCGCCGTCGCACCAGGATCATCCTCGGCAGCCCGCACATCTAGAACGGTGGCGAGGGCTTCGTCCGAAACGGACATCACAGAGTCAACGTCAGTGGTCACCCGCTCTAGGGTACCGACCCCCACGCAACAGCCCATATCGTGCCGGTGTGTCGTCGGACATCCAAGGGCACGAATCGGGACCCACCGGCCAGATCGAAAGAGCTGCGATCGCAGTTGGGGTACTCCTTCGTGCCGTCGCCGTACTTGTGCTTGCCGCGGGTCCGTGGACGAACACCGACTCAGAACTTGCTGGCTGGGACATCGACCGATTTTCCCAGATCGACCAAATCAGCGGACGTCCCTGGGTCGATGTTCCGGTTGAGTACCCACCGGGATCAGTCGTGCTCATCAAGTCGCTGGTCAGTTCAGAACTTGTCCGTTCACACCGACTCCTCGTCGGACTGTCCTTCATTGTCGATCTTGGAATCGCAGCGCTACTCGGAAAACATTTCGGCCGGAGAGCAGCCGCCGCCTACCTCCTCGTCGGGCTTCCCTTGATCCCCATGGGCCTCCTTCGCTTTGACCTATGGATGGCGCTCACGGCGCTTTGGGCCCTTATTGCCCTTCGGAATCAACGACCGACCAGCTTTGGAATGTCCGTCGCTGCTGGTGCGGCAATCAAGATCATGCCGATGCTCATGATTCCGGTAGCGCTGGCCGCTGGGCGATTGCGCGCCGCTGCGGCGTCGTCGATTTGGGGAGCAACGCTCTTCGTTTGCTGGGTCTCCTACGCCGGACTCGATGCTCCAGGACAGGTCTTGTCATTGCGAGGTGCAACCGGCTGGCACGTCGAGTCCCTCCCAGGATCGCTTGTCGCGCTCTTTGGCAATGCAGACGCTCAGCTCGAGGCAGATGCATTCCGGATCGGCACGATGTCGAGCATGCTGGTTCTGCTTGGACGCTCTCTCTTCGTAGCCGTTCTCGCCGCAATAGCGACCGCTCGATACCGAGCGCAAGAGAACGAACCCGAGTGTGACGAGACGTTGCCGAACGTGGTGGCACTCAACGGAATCATCGCCGCACTTTTGATCACCGCTCCGTTGTTGTCACCACAGTTCATGCTGTGGTTCACACCATTTGTCGCGATCGCGATCACCCAGTTGGGATGGCGAAGTCCAGTAACCGCCCCCATCATCGCAGCGATCGCCATCACGGGATTCACTCTCGCTGTCTTCGGCCCCCCGAATCTTGCCGCGACGGCCCCGGCGACTCTCCTCGTCCTGCGAAACATCCTCCTGATCTTCTCGATCTACGCGTCGTGGAGTTGGCTCCACGCCATGTCCATCACGCGTGATCAAACATCCGCTGAGGATTGACGGCTCCGGCCCATGGTCGGCTTGTGCGAATTCTGAGATCAACGAGATGGCCAAGGAAGCGCACTCCCTGGGAGAGATCGGCCTTGGATGCCCCGCCCGATCGCTCAGCAAACTCATATGCGACCTCGCTGACATCCAAGTCAGGATGGGTCACGAGCAGTTCGAGAAGTATCTTGAAACCGTCAGGCTCAAGCAACTCGATATCGACATGATCGAGGCCGACAGCAAAGAATCCCGAGAGGGGATCGCCGGTCCTCGTCGATCGGATCGGAAATGCGAGCCGGCAAAAGAAGGTGGCGAGGCGAGAGAACTGAAGTCGGACAAAGCTGAGCCCATGGTCAGATCCTCCGTCCACACGTCGACTCGCTACCGCAATCGCGTTGCCGCTCACTACCGATGCAACAAGCTCGGGAATTCGTTCTGGAGGATGTTGGAGATCTCCATCGAGCACCACGCCAACTTCGCCACGAGCTACCGAGAACCCGTCTACAACTGCGCCTCCAAGGCCTCCCCACCGTTGCGCATCATCACGGTGAACCAGACGAACAGCCGTGTCCGAACGGCAAAGCTCCGCGATCACATGAGGTGTCTCGTCATCAGAGTCATCGACGAAAATCAGCTCGTAGGGCTGGCGAACTGCCTGCGCTACTCGATCGGCAACGTGCCGCACGTTGCCGGCTTCATTCCGAGTCGGGACAATGACTGACACCACGCCTCGGCCGCCGAGCGAGCGCGTGTTGCCCATTGAGCCTGCTGCTGGGCTGAATGTCAGCAAACTCAACGCCGCGGCCGCGGCCGCCACCGAAATCACTCGCTCGTCGGCCACGAGTTCCATGGCCAATTGAGGACCACTCGGAAGAACAGCGAAACAGGCCACTGCGCTCAGCGCGACAAAGGATCTGTTGCGCCCTCCAGCCGACGTCGCCGCCAAAAGCATCAAACCCCAGAGCAGATACCAGGGCTGTGTAGTTGGGTGGAGAAACGCGAACAGCATCAGGCTCCAGCCGAGGGCCACGGGAGCAGATTTTTTGCCTGCGAAGAGCAACCAAGCGGTAGCGAGGGCCGCAATAAGAAGCCCGGTCGTCCGAGCGATGGACAAAACCGCTACTGAGTCAACGCCGGTGATCGTGTGAATGGCGACGCCGATCACGCTCGTCACGCTCAAGTAGGCCTCGACAGGATCTGCATTGAGCATTGCCTCCACCCAATCCCAGCCCCATCCGGTGAGCCGCCCTGCCAATCCGATCACGAATAGTGCGAGCGCCGACGAACCAATCGCCCGGGCCAGTCGATGTCCAAACGATCGTCCGAGCAGAACCCAAGGCCATGCGAGAAAGGCGACACCAAGAATCGCCGGGATCTTGATCGAAGCTGCGACAGCGCAGAGCACCACTCCGATCATGCGCAGGTTGGACCGTCGACCGATTGCAACGCCTGAAAGCAACAGGGCCAACATCATCGCCTCGTTGTGAGCCCCTGATACGAGGTGAAGAAGCGCAAGAGGATTGGCGATCGCGAGCACGACTGCATCAACAGGGTCTCGCCCAAGCCCGCGGGCGATGTCCCACACGGCCACCGCAGAGACCATCAAACCCAGCATCGCGAGGGCGCGGAACGCCAGGACTGAACCGACGACACCATCGGTGAGTGAGGACACCAGGGTCGATATCTCGACGAAAACGGGTCCGTAGACGACTGGAGCATCGAGATACAGCGGGTCGACGGGTTCAAGGACGGGCGACTCGCCCAGCAGCCCTGGCCCCTCGGAGTACACATCGAACCCCTCATCTGCGAGCTCCCCTTGTGCCGCGTAGGCGTACACGTCCCGGCTGCCGAGCGGCGGGCCAAGAGCGAATGGTGTTGCCCAAACAGAGATGACAAGAGCAACAGATGCCATGCCGACGGGCGAGCTCAGGACCATCGTCCGCAACTTGGTCCAGCTGCGGACGAGCAAAATCATCCCCGCGTAAAAAAGGCCGAGCGCGATGACAAGATCAACGGCTGGAGAAACGGGCACGGCCGGAACCGACCACAGTTGGCCGTCGACACCAGGAGCTGAAGCGCCAGCAAAGGCCCCTCCGACCACGGCCGTGGACGTGGCGAGAAAACCCCGAAGAGCAAGTCCAAAAAGGCTGCCCCGAGTCGGCGCCGGCGGCTGGGCCTTCTCTTCCACAAGCGAGATCGTAGCCATGCCGTTCAGACCGATGGCCAAGATCCCCAACGACTTCACCACTTGACGATTCAAACGACTTTGATTTACAGTTATTTACTCTTATTCACACTCAAAGGAACACGACGATGTCTATGCTCGGAGCAACACTCGAAGATCTCACTGCCCTCTCGACCAAACTGGAGATAACAGCGACGGACGTGGGCGCAACACGCGACGCTGCCGTTCTGCTCACCTCAGAGGTGGTTGAAGGAGTAACAGAATCGGCCACCAGAGCCCAACAACAAATCGCGACGGAGATGGAGACCCTCGAACTCTCCGTCAGTGAGTCTGCGGCGCAAGCGGACGCGACCAATTGGACAGGACAGAATGCCGATCGCTTCCGCGAAGCTGCCCATGGCTTCCAAGAGGCAATGCTGCAAGCCGAACGCACGACAACGGAGACCTTTGAAGTCTTCCGAGCGGCCGTGGTCGGGATGACAGAGACGCTCGATGAGTTCGTGCGATCACTGTCCATCTCGCTCAGCGATGCGGAAACAGCTGCCCACGACATGGCCCGAGCAGTTACCGACCAACACGAGAACCTCGACCAGGTCATGAACGTAGGACTCTCGGTCCGCTGACATGCCTACAGCCGCCGACTTTGATCGCGCTGCGGTTGACCTCGATCGTGCTGCTGAGGACTCCGAAGGATTGATGCTGCGAGCCAGAGAACGCTTCGGCCCCCGCGTTCTGCACGGTGGCGAACTCAGCCGTCTCACCCACACCACAATTGATGTTGCGGAACGCACCGCTTCAAGTTGCGCCTTCGAACTTCGGGAGCTCGCCGCTCAATGCCGAACGCGTGCGCACGTCTGTCGCGAATACGAGCGGACCTTGGCGAGCTATAACCGGATGCTCGAAGATTGGCGCGACGTGCGAGAGTCGTTGCCTGGCGGTGAGATACCAGGGCCTCGACCTGCTCGACCGCCAGCTCCACCAGCATGGGTGGATCTCTGACATGGCCGAGTTCGGTCCAGTCAACCCAAGCAGCCTCCGAATCGATCCGGGGGAACTCTCGTTGGCTGCGAACGACGTCCGCAGCCGCGCCGATCGAGCCGATCAGCTCTCGACAGATGTGCAGGTCGCATTGGAGCGAGCCGTCCTCAAGTTAGGGATCGAGAACAAGCTGCGAGAAATCGATGAGGAGCTAACGCTCCTCGCAGAAATTCTCGATGAACGAGCGCAACTGGCTCAGTCCTTCTGGCTACAACTTCCGGTCGCGGGTTCGCCACTCACGACGGAGCTTTGGACGTCGCTGATCGACGCTGACGGCGCAAAGGCCCTTGTCGCTGGCGACACCGCGTTGGATCTGCTTGCGAGCGGCTTCGAATCAGCGGACCATGATGACGACGGCCGGGTTTCAGTTGGCGAGCTTGAGCTGATTGCGTTGAATCCCGCAGAGTTTGGACCGCTGAGCGCGGCCGCGGCCGCGTTGCTCATGAATCCGACAACGGTCGATCTGCTCTTTGCCACATCGGCGAACTCGCCGTTCGAAGCGGGGTGGGAACAGACAATCTCTCCTGCAGGCATCACACAACTTGTTGCCGACAATCAAAAGCTACGACTCTCAGCACCCAACGCTGCGGAGGCGCTCTCGGCAGGCGATCCATACGTGAGCATCGATGGACTGCCTGAGGACCCCATGGACGTTGTCATAGAAGCAATCAACCGAGGAATCTTCGGTCATGATTCACTGGCAGCACGAACGTTCTTGGCCTCGCTACCGAACGCCGCAGATGGCGTTCCGACGCTCCCGATCTTCTCTATCGAGACCGTTGCGGCGAACACGCTGTACGAAGCTGCCATGGCCGGCATCCCGGCCAGCGACCTTTTGAGCCGATTCTCCATCGTGACGCAGATGCCAGAAACTCCGGACGGCATTCGGAACGAGAAGATCACCGAGCTGTACGCCCTCGCGGCAAAAGGTGTCGACGAACTCACAAACCCCTCTCAGGTTGGAGATCCGACGCTTCTCGGCCACGCCGG
>CALHCB010000087.1 GCA_937930695.1 uncultured Acidimicrobiales bacterium
CAAGCACGCGACTGGGTAACGTCGCCCCATGACCGATGAACTCGTGTTGCTTCCCGACGGACCGATGATCGACGCGGATCAGCTCGAACCAACGCTTGGTTGGACCCTGAAGCCCGAAGGGCTTTGCCAAGATGACGTGTGCGTGTTGGTACCCGATCGATCGTTGGTTGAGGTTGATGGCAAAATCGACACGATCGCCATCGCGGGCCTCATCGATCGACCCGCTGCGCTTGACAGCATCTCGAAACGGGTCGCGATCGGAGCCCCGCGAACACTGCGAACAGCCGCTCTCAACGATCTTCAGGCACCTGATTTCCGACTCCCTGACCTCGATGGCACCTATCACGCGCTGTCAGATCACCGCTCAAAGAAGCGCCTTCTCGTCGCCTTCTCGAGTTGGTGAGGTTGCATCTATGACCTGCCAGGTTGGCAGGCACTCCAAGAAGAACTCGCCGATCACAACTTCCAGGTGATCGCGGTGGCCATTGATGAGGACGTCGAGAAGGTCCGGCCGTTCATGGAAGGGATCACCTATCCCGTGCTCATGGATGCGGACCATCTCCTCACCGAGCTGTACGCCATCTCCAACGTTCCATCGGTCTTGATGATCGATGAGAGCGATCGCATCGTGCAGCCGAACTGGAATGCGTACGCCACCAACACATTCAAGGACTACACCGGTATCGAGTCCTCTGACCAGGTGGAGATCATTCGCCGGTGGGTGGTGGACGGAACCCCGATGATGACTGTTGAAGAGGCCAAGACTGCGGTCGGTGACCTGAGCGAGGACGAAGAGCAGGCTCGTCTGTACTTCCGGATTGCGACCAGCCTCCGCAACTCGGGCGATGAGGAGGGCGCCGCTCGAAACTTCGACCGAGCGGCTGAGCTCGCTCCGCATGACTGGACGATCCGTCGGGCCATGATGCCGCTACGCGGTGGCGATCCGTTTGGCGAAGAATTCGTCGCCTTGGCTGCGGAATTCAACGCTGCGGGTCGACCATTTCATGGCGTCGCACCAAAGCGACCATCACAAGCCTGAGGTTCCCTTGAGGCCAGTCCCCCGAGGGGCTGGCCTCATGACCTCATCGCCATCTCCATCGACAAGATTCCATGCACGAAATTCGATGGCGCTCGCTGCGGGTCTCCCACAGTGGTCAGCATCATGTTGCGGTCGAGCATCTCTTCGAGCAGAACCCGAAGCTCCATTCGAGCCAGAAAGGCTCCGAGACAAAAGTGTGGCCCGCCTCCGCCGAAGGCCTGATGCCCAGCGTGGTCGCGTCCGATATCGAAGCGATTCGGATCGGGGAAGGCGTCCTCGTCGAAGTTCGCTGAGTTGTACCACATCACTACTTTGTCGCCTTCAGTGATCGACGTCCCGGCAAGCTCAGTGTCGGTCGCAGCCGTTCGGCGCATGTGCATCAAGGGGGTGGAGATCCGAAGGATCTCCTCGACGGCGGTATCCATCAGCGACGTGTCGTTCTTCAATCGCTCCCATTGTTCCGGGTTGTTCGCTAGTGCCAGCGCGCCGTGGCTGATGCCCGTGCGTGTTGTCTCGTTTCCACCCAACACCAGGATGTGGAACATGTTGCGGTATTCCGCCCGGCTGAGTCGGTCGCCATCGTCCTCGGCCTGGACCAAATGGGTCACGACGTCCGGCCGAGGATCTTCCCGACGCTGTGCACCGATCTGGTCGGCGTATTCGTACATCGCGTGACTCGCAGGACTGTTGAAGGGCAACAGGCGAACCTCTGTCGTATTACCGAATGCATCGTCGGCTAGTGACGGTTCATCAGTGGTGCCTTCGATGAGATAGTTCGACAAATCGACGAGGTAGTTGCCGTCTTCGAGCGGCACGCCGAGAATCGAAAGGATCACGCGAATCGGGAGAGGCGCAGCGACCAGATCGACCCAGTCTCCTCCGCCTTCTTTCGCGAAATCGTCAAGAACGTCTCGGGTAATTAGTCGCGTCGCGTCTTCCCACGCTCTGAGGGCTCGGGGGGTGAAGACTTTGCTGACAAGCCGTCGAAGCCGAGTGTGGTCGGGAGCGTCAGAGTCGATAATCGATCGTCGGGCATCCAAGGCATCTGCCTCCAGATCCCACAGGTTGGTGTGGCCAATCGCGGACGAGAACACCGTCGGCTCTGTCGACACGCTCTTCACATCGACATGACGGGTGACCGCCCAAAAGCCGTTGTCGCCATGGGGATGCCACATCAATCCCGGCTGATCGCGGACTTGGCGGAACGACTCGTGAGGGATGCCGTGGACGTAGAGCCGCGGATCTGCAATGTCGATCATGCCGGTCACCTTAGACTCCAACCGTCAGGACGATTCGACCCATGACGGAACCATTTCGCACACGCTGGTGGGCGAGTTGTGCCTCAGCGAGCGGCAACGTCTCGACCGGCTGAACAATCGAGGGTTCTCGCCGAGCCAAGTCGAGAAGTTCGTCGAGTTGCAGGCGCGAGCCCCAGACCGAGGTCAGCGCTGTTGCTTCGTGCGCGATTGCCCCAAAACCAACGCCAACTGCTCCCCCACCGAGGCCCACGGCAACGATGATTCCTTGCTTGGCAATCAGCGAACCCGCACTGTCCAGCGTCGCGGGAGCCCCGACGAAGTCGATCGCAGCGTCGACCGGTTTCATGCCGTCGAACGAGCCTGCCACCTCGTGAGCGCCGAGTGCCAGGGCTCGTTCCTGCTTGTCTGCAGCCAGGTCGACCACGACAACCGTTGCGTTGGTCAACAACCGTAGGTATTGGATGGCGAATTGGCCGAGACCGCCGGCACCGATGACGAGCACACGGCCGTCGGAGTCCAGTGCTCGCAGTCGATCGAGCACGTGGCCGACCGCCCGATAGGCGGTCAGTCCACCGCAGGCCAACGGTGCAGAAGCCACGGGATCGAGGCCGTCAAGCGGGGCAAGATACCGAAGGTCTGGCACCCGGACTCGGTCGGCATACCCGCCATCGGTGAGTAGACCAGCCTCCGTCGAGTTCGAGCAGATGTTTTCGAGCCCGGCATCACACTGACGACAGGAGCCACAACCCCACGGGGCGTACACCATGACGGGACCGAGTTGTTCGTGTACGCCGGTGATCTCGTGACCGAGGATCAATGGCAGCGGACTCGGATACACACCGTCCACGACATGGATGTCGGAGTGACACACTCCGCACGCCGTGACGTCGATCAGTTCCCCAGTACCGGCTGGTTCGGGATGGTCGAGACACCACTCAAGGGGACCATCGACCTCAGTACACAACATTGCTCGCATCGCTGCAGTTTGGTCGAACGCTGCCTTGCTCGCACAGATCGCATCGGCCACGCTGTCGGTCCGACCTCGCATTGGAGCCCCCGATGAATCTCAATCTCTCTGCCGACGAAGTGCTGACCACGACTCGATCAGTGCGCAAGCGTCTCGACTTCGACAAGCCAGTTGATCGCTCCATCGTGTTGGAGTGCCTCGACATCGCCTTGCAAGCGCCAACGGGGTCAAACACTCAGGGTTGGCAGTGGATGGTGATCGAAGACGACGCGAAGAAGAAAGCTATTGCCGAGCTCTACGCAAAGAACTTCAACGCGTACGCTCAACAGCCGGGCCGAGAGTTCGGAGAGGGCGACACACGCACCGAACGTCGTGAGCTGGTGCGCAGCTCAGCGCAGTACCTCTGCGACAATTTCGAAAGGGCGCCGTATCTGGTTATCCCACTCATCGAAGGTCGACTGGACGAGGGACTCAACAGTTTCGCGCAGGCGAGCCAATGGGGTTCGATCCTTCCCGCGGTGTGGAGTTTCATGCTGGCGCTACGCGAGCGCGGGTTGGGATCTGCCTGGACAACCCTGCATCTTCCCGATGAAAAAGCAGCAGCGGAGATCCTCGAGATCCCATACGACAGCTATACCCAGGCAGGCTTGTTCCCCGTGGCGTACACCATCGGTACCGATTTCAAACTGGCGAAGCGTCTCCCTGCCGCCGAGTTGACCCACTGGGATACCTTCGGCAGCCGTTGAACGCGGTCTCAGCCAAAGACGAGCCGCGCAGCTGCGACATCCTCAAGGGCGATCCCCGCTGATTTGAACACGGTGATTTCGTCAGCGGATTGCCGTGCGCTTGGCGGACCGGCGACGAGATCACGAAGGTCGCCTTTGAGGTCCCCTTCGCTCAGCACACCAGAGGCCAAAGGTTGGGCGAGGTCACCGGCCAAGATTCCGTCGGTCTTGGTGTCGACCCACACAGAACCTCGGCGCATGACATCGTCGTCGGATTCGCGCATCTGTGGAGTGAAGGAGCCGATCAGATCGACATGAGCCCCTGGCTTCAGAAGCGCCCCCTTGACCAGAGGTTCGGTTGCTCCGGTGACACAGCAGATCACATCTGCTCTGGAGACTCCCTCGTCGAGATCATCACAGCGAGTGATCTCCTGTTCGCTCGATCCCAACGACGCCACGACGTCACTGGCCTTGTTGCCTGACCTGCCCCACACCTCGACCGTGCGGTAGGTATGCACGCTCGAATGCGCCGCTATGGCCATCGGTGAGAGTGCCCCTGTACCGACGATGAGCAGGTTCTGCGCGTCGGGTCGAACCAGACGTTTCGCTGCAACCGCAGAGGCTGCGGCCGTGCGCCGGGTGGTGAGTTCGTTCCCATCACACGCGCCGAGCATCGTGCCATTCTTCGCGTCGAAGAGCAGTACGCCCGCATTCACCGTTGACAAACCAAGCGTTCCGTTGTTCGGGAAAAAGGTCACGACTTTGACCGCGACGACGTCTCCAACGACCCACGCCGGCTTGAGCAACAACGACGCATCGTCGTTGTTGAGAACCTCGATTGAGTGAACGGTTCGCTCGGGGGCGACAGCGTTGGAATCGAGCAGGATTGCTTCGATGCTCTCGACGAGAGCGACCCACGGCAGACGTTGTGCGACCTCATCAGGACCGAAAAAGTGCATGGGCGTGACGCTACTCCGATGTGGCATGAACCTCCGGCACTGAACCGCTCATTCAGCGATGCTCAAGGTTTGATCCCTGCTTGTCGATGCACCTTACAGCTATGAGACGCAAGGCCAGAAACGAACGATCTTGGATTCCGCTCGCAGTTGTGAGCTTGACGATGGCCGCACTCATGATGGCGGCGTTCTTCGTGCTCGAGGCATTGGAAGAACGCAGCGCAGCGGCGGCGGCGAACGAACTCCGCGTTGCCTCCTTGACGCTCACCAGCTCGGACCACATGGAAGGCACCGAGAGCACGGAGGGCATGAGTCTTCAGTTGCCGACTGCAGACCTCGAACTCGCGATCAAGACCTTGCAGGGAAATCACGATGAGGCGCTCCACTCTCTTCGGACGGACGAGAGGGCGCGCGTTCTCATCCTGCTCGACGATCTGGCCGAGAAGGGTCACAGCGCCGTTCACACTCAGTCTGCCCACACCGACCTGCATCGACTCCTGACGAAAGCAGCGTCCGAGTCGGCGATCGACGCTGACGAAGCGGAGTGGCGTGCTGCGCTGGCCACGGTCACGGCGATCACCGCCCTAGCCTGCGCAGCTTGGGCGTTGGTCCGAGACCGGAGTCGAGCGGAGAAGCGATCCATCGCTTCTGCGAGTGAGATCGCTCTCGGACAACGGCTCGAGACTCTACTGAATGACTTGCCGGACATGGTGCTCGTGTTCGCCGATTCTGGCTTGATCACCTATCGTTCGCGTTCCACTGATCAGTTACTCAGCGGCGATGCGACGGCTGAGGAGTTCTATGATCTTGTCGACGAGAGCGAGCGTCCGGCGCTCCTCCGGCATCTCGGTAACGAGTTTGACTCGGGTGGAACCGAAACCTTTGCCGTTCGCAGACTCGATGGCACCGTCGTGTCACTGGAAGTCCGGGTAACAGACCTCTCCGATGACGAATTCGTGAGCGGCCACCTTGTCACGGCCCGTGACGTGACGGCCGAGCTTGGATTGCGAGCCGAACTACAGAGGCAAGCTTCGGTCGACGTGCTCACTGGCCTGCCGAACCGTCGGGCCCTGGACCCTGTGCTCGACGCAGCGCACGCGCTGGTTGCTGCTGGCGACGGGGGCATCGGTCTTCTCTTGATCGACTTCGACGGATTCAAAGAAGTCAACGACACGCTCGGACATCTGATCGGCGATCAGATGTTGCGCGAGGCGGCTGGACGAATGAAGGCGGCCCTTCGGGCCGACGAACCTCTCCTTCGGCTCGGTGGAGACGAATTCGCGGTGGTACTCGCTCCGGTCACCGACGAGTCCATTCTCGACTGCGTGGCGTCCCGACTTCGAGACGCCATGCAGGCGCCGTTTGACATCGGGGAGGTTTCCGAGCGAATCAGGACGAGCCTCGGAGGAGTCGTCCTTCGTGAATCAACTATCGCTGATGAGTTGTTGGCCAAGGCCGACATCGCGCTCTACGAGGCGAAGGCCAGGGGAGGCGATCAGATAGTTCTCTTCGAACCGTCAATGGAACACCAGGCAGCGGTCGTGGTCAACACGTCTCGAGCACTTCGGGTCGCGGACTTCGATCGTGAATTCAACCTTGTCTTTCAACCGATCGTCGACACGATTTCGGGTGAGCCAGTTGGCCTCGAAGCCTTGCTTCGGTGGCACAGCCCGACCCTCGGCCATGTCTCGCCGGGCGACTTCATCCCGATCGCTGAGCAGGCCCGCCTCATGGGGCGAGTCGGCCAGTGGGTACTCGAACGAGTCTGTCGTCAAGTGGCAGTTTGGGAGGCTCAAGGGCTCAACGAGGACATCACCGTGTCCTTCAATGTTTCGGCCCAGCAGCTCGAAGATGACAACTTTGTTGATTCAGTGTTCGCAGCAATCGAGAGTTCTGGCATCACGCCCCGCCGTCTCGTCATCGAGGTGACCGAGTCGATGGTCGTCGATCACGACGGAGCCATCATTGAGCGACTGGAACGGCTGCGAGACGGCGGCCTCAAGATCTCTATTGACGATTTCGGATCGGGCTACTCCAACCTCGGCCAGCTCTTGAGCGTTCCATTGGACATCATCAAGATCGACCGCGATCTCTTGCTCCGACTCGGTTCGATGCGCGAAGCAGCTGGCGGCGACCCATCAGGACCCTGCGCGATCATGGAGGCGATCGTTTCCATTTCCAGAATGCTCAATGCTCCCGTGATATGCGAAGGCGTCGAGACCGACGTGCAGCGCATGTCGCTCCAGAACTCTGGGGTTACCTACCTGCAGGGATACCTCACAGGCCGACCGGTTCCACCTGACGAACTCTCAATCGACCTTGGACTGCAGAAACCTGCTGAGCACGTTGTGAGTTATGCGTGAGCAAGATGGGTCAACCAGTCCATACGCCCAATCTGTGCACCCAACGGTGAACACCTGACCTCGGCCACGCCGGAACGTGCCCATGACGGCGTTTCCGTTGGCGAACTTCGCCCGGTTGGTCGGTGTGTCTCCTCCGCCCAGACGCTCAGCCACCCAATTCAGTTCGCCGACATAGCTGTCGGGTAGACCCTTCGCTCCTTCTTCAGTTGCCCAAAGATGGGCAGGAGCCGTTCCGAGGACTTCGAAATTGGCAGGTGTTCCTCCAGTGCCGGCAGCAACGGGCAGGCCATCCACAAGCTTCAACTCGCAGCCATCGCACTCATAGCCAACGACAACGGGTTCAGCGCCGACAATGTCGCCTGGATAGAGATCAAGTCCCTCGAACGCCCAATGGTTCGGCTGCCAGACCGAGTATCCGCCAGAGCCGTACGGGGCGCTGCGCATATGTGCGTAGCCACCTCGGGTGAAGGACACGCCTGTCATCTCTGACTCCGGGCGCTCGCACAGCGGGTCGCTCCACATCGTTGAGACCGACCGTTGGGCATCAGTCCCCATGACGGGGTCTTGGTCGAAGTCCAGCTTGTAGCCGACAACCTGGGTCGCGTCGTCTTCATACCGGATCTGCCAGAAGGACGTATTGCCGGAGAGGAACACGGCGCCGCCACCCGCCTCGACCCATTGCTCGACGGTGTCACGCATCGAAGCCGACCAATACTCATCATGCCCGACGCTCACGTAGACCTTGTAGGGGTCGAGCAGGTGTGGATCCTGGTGGAGATCGAGGCTGGTTGCATAGTCAATGATCACCCCGTTCTCCTCGGCCCAGGTGACGAAGAGGCGCTCCCAGTTGGCCCATCCCGCGGCCCCAGACCAATAGGAATAGGTCTTGAAGTGTTCTCGGACCTCATCACGGGGCAAGTCGGCGAATTTTGCGAGCCGGTAGCGGCTGGGATCGGGTTTGTCGAGGAAGCCCTTGGGAAGTGGCCGAAGCTGGGACGAACGATGACCCCCTGTGTAGAAGCTCGGGCCCTGCCAGTCGTTGTACGCCGCCCACGTCGAGGTCGACAACACGAGCAGGATGTCTGCGGGTTCGGTCGGCTGCACCACGAAAAACGCCTCGGCAGTTTCTCCGTCCGGGGCCTCAAGACGAAGTAGGTAGAATCCGGTCGACCAGTCCGGATCAATCGCGATCGACGACGACGGAGACCACCCACATCCGTCTGTTGCCACATCGTCGGGAATCAGTTGTGAACCCAGCCCGTCGAACTGACGTTGCTCGACAAGCTCCTCCGATGCTCCGACTCGCAACAAACTCATCGTGCACTCGGCATGTGAGGAAGAAACGAACACCTCGATCGTGTCGCCGGACTTCCCGCTTTGGGGCCAGCAGTAGGCAGCCAGAGAAGTCACTGCGTGGCCCCGGGGACCGGCACGCCGGCTCGTTGTTTCGTCATACCGGAGTTTGCATCGGTGGGTGCGGCGTCGCAAACGAGCGTCGGACAACGATGGTCGAGGCAGTTAGATGCGCTGGTTGAATTCGACGAGGTTTCCAGATGGATCGGTGCAGAACGTCTGAAGACAAATGCCTTCCATGACACCGACGTTGCGAGTGATCACCCCGTGTTCAGCCAGCTCCGTGACCACTTGCTCGACGTCCTCAACTTCAAACGCGAAGTGATGGCCAGTGTTCTTCGCTACCTCTGCTCGGAGCAGGTGCAGTTCTCTACCGTCAGGCAGACCGAGCCATGTTCCCGCAACTGATATCTCCGCGTCGGGTCGATCGAGCACCTCGAGCCCAAGGATGTCTCGGTAGAAGGCAGTCGCAGCCTCGAGATCGTCGACATTGAGCGAGACGTGGTGAACCCCGAGCAGCTGCATTGCGTCACGCTAGGTCTCGTTACTGACCCCGGCAACAACCGAGCCAATCCACCGTGGCCAGGGTCATGAGCTGAACGAGGTTGCCGCGTGTGAGTTGCGATGGCTGCTCGCTCCTAGGATCGTCGACCTCTATGACCTCCACAGATGCAGAGCAGATCATCGACGACCTGTGTCGACGCCTCACCACGGTGAATCCTGAGATGCGAGCTGCCGGCGCACGTCACCATCTCCAACTCACGAAACCTCCTGGGTCCCTCGGGGCTCTCGAAGCCGTTGGGGCAACGCTCAGCGCGATCTCAGAGACCGTGATTCCCCCGATTCCGTCACCCGCTGCTGTCGCCGTTTTCGCTGCTGACCACGGTGTCCTCAGCGAGGGAGTCAGCCCGTGGCCCCAAGAAGTCACTGCCCAGATGGTGGCCAACTTCTGTGGGGGCGGTGCCGCGATCAACGCGATCGCAGATCTCAACAACATCGCTGTCACGGTGGTGAACGCCGGAGTCGCCTCCCCACTCGACGATCACGCGATGCTGCAGAACACTCCGGTTCGAACGGGCACCAACAACTTGTTGGTCGGCCCAGCGATGTCTCGATCCGATGCTGCCAAGGCCATTGTCCTCGGCCTCGAGGTGGGTCAGCGTCTTATCGCTGAGGGCAATCGTTGCCTTCTCACCGGCGACATGGGCATCGGCAATACAACGGCGTCTACATGCATCATCGCTGCTGCAACATCCAAGCCTGCAGCGAGCCTGACCGGTCGAGGCACTGGGATAGATGACGATGTCTTCGCGTTGAAGACACGGGTCATTCAAGCAGCGCTCGACCGTGCGGAGGGTCTCAACCCGTCCGATGGCGTCGGTCTACTGAGCGAACTCGGAGGACTCGAGATCGGGGGAATCGCTGGGCTGTGTCTCGCCGCCGCAGAGGCTCGGATCCCCGTCATTCTCGATGGTGTCATTGCTGCGGCGGGAGCAGTTGTTGCCTCGTTCATCTCTCCCGCGGCCCGTGGTTACATGATTGCCGGACACCGATCCGTCGAACCCGCATCGTCCGCAGCACTTGAGCATCTCGGCCTCACGCCGCTTCTCGATCTTGAGCTCCGCCTTGGTGAGGGAACCGGTGCCGCTCTGGCCTATCCGCTTGTCCTCGCTGCCGCTGGTGTGATGGCCAACATGGCGACATTCGACGATCTCGGTATCGAGAGCGCACCCAACGACCACGACGCCTGAGCTCCGCCGCGTCCCTATGTTCTCATGAGCTTCCTCAGCCGCTCGTTCGGCCTCGCAATCGGATATGCCGCCGATCGCGTTGTTGGCGAACCTCCGGATGCGGTTCATCCCATGATCGGAGTGGGTTCAGCGCTGACGAAGCTCGAATCCGCCTGCTACCGAGACTCGAAACTGGCCGGATCAGTCCATGTCGCGATCGCGGTAGGCGGTGCGCTCCTGATCGGTCAAGGTCTGCACCGCGTGACAGGACCGATCTTGTCGACCGCCCTTTCTGTCGCGATGTGCAGCAGTTCGAACATGCTCGGAGCCGTCGCCACCGAAGTGGAGGGACACCTCCTCGCGGGCGACCTTGACGGAGCCCGTCGAGTGCTGCCCTCCCTTGTCGGGCGTCGGCCGGACGGTCTCGGTGAGTCCGAAATAGCTCGCGCCGTCGTCGAATCTGTTGCCGAAAATACAGTCGACGGGGTCACCGCGACGATGGTCTGGGCCTTGGTAGGCGGTGCACCGCTTGTCTTCGCACACCGGATCACCAACACCCTCGATGCCATGATCGGCCATCGCAACGAGACCTATCTGAACTTCGGTTGGGCATCGGCCAAGCTGGACGATGCGTTGAATTGGGTCCCAGCTCGAGCGACTGCTCTTGCGGTTGCTGCCCTTTCTGGCCGCCGCGTTGTCGAGATTGCCTCAGTCATTCGTCGGGATGGAGGCAACCACCCATCTCCCAACGGAGGCCAGATCGAGGCCGCCGTCGCAGCCGCGCTCCACCTCACGCTTGGCGGAACCAACAACTATGACGGGACTGAGGAGGTGCGGGGAACGCTCGGCAACGGCTCGCCACCGATGGGCGCCGACATCGGACGTTCGGTGATCGTGACCCGACGAGCCAGCACGGCGTTGTGTGCCAGCGCGATCTGTGTCGCCCTGGCCCGCTCCGTCCTACGCCACTGACGTCTTGAGGTCCTCACGCACCGGCACGGCACTCGATTCTCAGTTCTGGATGTACCCGCCGAGGAAAGACTCAAGACGGCCCAGAGCGGTCGTGAGATCGCGAACCGACGGCAGGAACACCACCCGAAAGTGATCGGGCGCAGGCCAGTTGAACCCTGTGCCCTGCACCATCAGGATTTGTTCGGAGCGGAGAAAATCGAGCACGAATTGTTCATCGCTCGTAATCTTGAACTTCTCGGTGTCCATCTTGACGAAGAGATAGAGCGCCCCCGCGGGCTTCGTGCACGACAGGCCGTCGATGGCGTTGATCATGTCGTACGCCACCTGCCGTTGTTCATACAGGCGACCGCCCGGAACCACGAACTCTGAGATGCTTTGATAGCCGCCGAGCGACGACTGAATAGCGTGCTGGGCAGGGACATTCGCGCACAAACGCATCGACGCCAGCATGCGCAGGCCCTCGAAATAGCTCGCTGCTCGGCTCTTGGCTCCGCTGATCGTCATCCAACCCGATCGAAAACCGGCGACTCGATACGTTTTGGAAAGTCCGTTGAAGGTGGCGAAGACCACGTCGTCGGCCAATGACGCAATGCAGACATGTTCTGCGTCGTCATAGAGGATCTTGTCGTAGATCTCATCGGCCATCACGACCAGGTCGTGTTCGCGAGCGATCTCAACGATCTGGGTCAGGAGTTCCTCGGAGTACACCGCCCCGGTTGGGTTGTTCGGATTGATGACGACGATCGCCTTGGTTCGGTCGGTGATCTTTGACCGAATGTCGTCGAGATCAGGGAACCAGTCCGCTTCTTCGTCACAGTGGTAGTGCACCGGATGGCCCCCGGTGAGGGTGGTGGCCGCGGTCCAGAGCGGGAAGTCCGGCGCAGGAATCAGCACTTCGTCGCCGTCATTCAGGAGCGCCTGGAGAGCCATGGCAATGAGCTCCGACGCTCCGTTGCCGGTGAAGATGTCATCGATCTCGACACCGGAAATCCCCATCCGCTGGTTGTATTGCATGACCGCCTTGCGAGCCGAGTAGAGGCCTTGGGAATCGCAATAACCCTGGGCGGTGGGCAGATTCCGCATCATGTCGACGAGAACTTCTTCTGGTGCTTCGAATCCGAAGGGCGCAGGGTTTCCGATGTTGAGTTTGAGAATCCGATGTCCTTCGTTCTCAAGCCGATTGGCCTCATCCAGAATTGGACCGCGGATGTCATAGAGAACGTGGTCCAACTTGGTGGACTTTCGGATGTCTTGGGCCATCGGGCAACGCTAGAGCATTGCGAGACCCGGACGGCATCAATAATCGATTCGATCCGGGCTCAATCTGGGTTGCAGTTGGACCCAGCTCGACGCCCCGGCAAGTATCAGCCATGGATTATTACGACCTCGGCCCGTACCGGCGAGACGTGACCACGAGTTCAGTTGATGCGCAGCTGTGGTTCGATCGAGGCCTGAATTGGCTCTACGCCTTCAACCACGATGAAGCGGTCCAATGTTTCCGCAGAGCCATCGAAGCTGATCCGAGGTGTGCGATGGCCCACTGGGGGGTCGCCATGGCGATCGGTCCCAACTACAACTCACCATGGAACCTGATGGACAGGCGGAGCAGGGCGAAGGCTCTGGAGGGTGGTTTCGATGCGAGTCGAGCGGCGCTCGAACTTGCAGGAGATGCCGCAAGCGTCGAACGCGATCTCATCGTCGCACTGCAAGCACGCTTTCCTCAACGTGAGACGATCAAAGATCAGATGCCGTGGAACGTCGACTTCACGGCTGCCATGCGCCGAGTGATCGACGCTCACCCTGAGGACCTCGACGTTCGTGCGGTGTTTGTGGATGCGATCCTCAATGAGACACCGTGGCAGATGTGGGATCTCCAATCGGGAGAGGTCGCAGACGGGGCCGGAACCATCGAGGCACAAGCGAGTCTCGAACACAGCTTCGCCACCTTCCCTGCGTCGTGGGACCATCCGGGACTCCTCCATCTCTACGTCCATCTCATGGAGATGTCACCCTTCCCCGAGCTGGCGTTGCGTGCCGGGGACCGGTTGCGTCGCATCGTTCCCGACGGTGGCCACCTCATTCACATGCCGACCCACATCGACGTGCTGTGCGGGAACTATCACGACGTCGTGCTCTACAACCAGATCGCCGTCGAGGCAGATCGCCGCTGGCTCGAACGGGAGGGGCCGATCAACGTGTACACCCTCTACCGGAACCACAATCACCACTTCGTGATTTATGGCGCGCTCTTTCTGGGGCAGTACACCGCAGCGATGGACGCTGCTGAGGAACTGGTCGACACCATCCCCGAAGAGTTTTTGCGGATCGAATCACCACCGTTCGCCGACGCGGCCGAGGCGTTCATCGGGATGAAACACCATGTGCAGGTTCGTTTCGGCAAGTGGCGCGACATCATCGAAGAACCGATGCCAGAGGACCAGGAGCTGTACGCCGCAACCACTGCGCTCTTGCTCTATGCCAAAAGCGTGGCGAACTCTGCGCTCGGCAACGTTGCAGACGCCGAGCGAGATCGAGATGCGTTCCTTGTTGCGAAGACGAAGGTCCCGGAGACCCGACGAATACACAACAACACGGTCATCGATCTGCTTGAGGTCGCTGAGGCGATGCTTGAGGGCGAGCTCGAGTATCGACGCCAAAACTATGACGTTGCGTTTGACCATCTTCGACGAGCGGTACAGATCGAAGACGACCTTCTCTACGACGAGCCATGGGGTTGGATGCAACCGACTCGACACGCCCTCGGAGCGCTCTTGCTCGAACAAGGTCACCTGGTCGAAGCCGAGGCTGTGTATCGAGCAGACCTCGGCCTCGATGATTCGTTGAGCCGAGCCAGCCAGCATCCGAACAACCTGTGGAGCCTCCATGGACTTCACGAGTGCCTCTCTCGCAGGAACGAGGATGCCGAGGCTCGAATCATCAAACAACAGCTGACCATGGCCGAAGCTCGCGCTGAAATACAGATCAAGGCCTCATGCTTTTGTCGTCAGGTCGCTATGGCATAGCGAGCACGCAGCACCACATCCAACGAGGGACAACCACAAGACCTCGGCTTCCGAGACTGTTACGGTTTCAGGCCGTAGCAAACGGGGGTGAGTCCTGATGAAGGAAACTCAACGAGAGCAACCGCGTGACAATGCATCGATCGACGGACGAACCGCTCGCCGCGAACGAGGAAGACAGGCTGTCATCAGTGCGGTCATCGATCTCACGCTGAAGGGACATCCTCCCCCGTCGGCGGAACGCGTTGCGAAGCATGCAGGCGTCTCAGTTGCCTCAGTCTTCCGCTATTTCGACACACTCGACGAGTTGCGAACCGTCGCAACCCAGCATTACTTCACGTCGTACTCCCACATCATGGGAATCGACCGAATCGGCGAGGATGCGCTCGACGACAGAGTCGCACGACTCGCTGCGGCACGCTCGACACAGTATGAGCAGACCGAGCCGATGGCTCGAATAGCACGGCAACACGCCACGACCTCCGCCCTACAAGACACGCTGTCGCTCGCTCGCTCGACTCAGACGGATCAGATCCGGACGCACTTCGATGCAGAGCTTCGATCGCTGGGCAAGGCCGAGCGCGACGACATCGTGGCAACAATTGCAACGCTCACCTCATTCGAAGCGTGGGATCTCTACCGGTTCCATCACAACCGCACGCCGCAGCAGATCCGACGAGCTTGGGAACGAGCGATCACCAACCTGCTCGCGTGACCCGAGTCGATCGTCGGCTCAGGCCACAGAACGTCGCAAAGAGCAACGAGTATGTGGTGCACAGGGTTCTCACAGGTTCCGACGATTGACTCGTTCGTGATGAGCGCTTCAGCCAAGCCCACGATCTCGACTGCGGCGGTGCCACTGCGCGTGCTGGTCGTTGAAGACGAACCGGCGATCCGGGACATCGTGGCCACCGCATTGCGTCACCATGGGCATTCGATCGCCGAATGTAGCGATGGTCTCACCGGCCTCGATCAGGCAAGGGGCGGAGAGTTTGATCTCATCGTTCTCGACGTGATGCTTCCTGGCATCGATGGCCATGAGGTGTGTCGACAGCTCCGACTCGCGGGAGTCGCCACTCCCGTTCTGTTCCTGTCCGCTCGTGATGCTGAGTCGGATCGAATCAAGGGTTTCGTGAGCGGGGCGGATGACTACCTCACCAAACCCTTCAGTATCGAGGAACTCTCACTTCGAGTTGCGGCGATTCTGCGCAGATCGACCGGAGTCGCTGCGGTCAACGATCCTGTCGTCGTCGGCGACCTTTCCTTGGATCCGATCGGACGAGAGGTCCGCATAGCCGGCGAACTCGTCGACCTTTCGCCGACCGAGTTCCGACTCCTCCACTATTTCATGACAAATCAGGGCATCGTGCTCTCGAAGTCCCAGATTCTGATGAACGTGTGGGACGACGATTTCGACGGAAGTGAAAACGTCGTCGAGCTCTATGTCGGCTACCTCCGCCGCAAGATCGATGATCGAATGACTCGCCTCATCCATACCCAGCGCGGCGTGGGCTATGTCATGCGGGAACCGACTGCATGAGGCGAGCGCCGCTCAGATGGCTCCTTGCACTTCCCCTGATGCTGACCATGACCGGTGGCATCATCGGCCTCGCGCTCTACATCGACAGAGCCGTTTCGGCTGATCTCGTCGCCGCTGTCGACAACGAACTGGAACGAGCCTCCCAGGCGGCACGCCCCAATGCTGGCGGACCCGCGCTCCTCGAGCCAAGCAACGAACCGGCGGGCTCAAACACTCCCGTCGAGATCTTGATTTCAGATTCCGGAACCGTGCTCGAGAGTCGGCTTGCCACGCTTCCGTTCGACGGCGACGACCTGCGGGCCATCGCGACCTCGGGAGAGGGCGTCGTTTCCTTGGCTGATCCCAGCTACCGCGTCCGAGTCGACCTCGCCCGAGGCGGCGATCTCCGACTCACCGCCCTCCCGCTCACCACTGTTGAAGTTGCACAAGACAGGCTTCGCCGATCACTCGTCGTCGGCAGCGTGGTCATCCTCGCCCTTCAAGCTGCGGTCATCTGGCTTCTCACCGGCGTCCTCGCCCGACCTGTCACAAAGATGTCGGCCGCCGCACGACGAGTCGCAGCCGGTGAACTTGATACTGCAGTCGGATCTCCGGGTGGCGCCAAGGAAACCGTCGATTTGGCCTCAGACCTGGACAGGATGGTGCATCGGCTTCGGTCCATGGTGGCCGACAGCGAACGAACGGCGCATGTAGCGACGGAGTCAAGGGACAACATGATGCGATTCCTTGCCGACGCTGCGCACGAGCTTCGCACGCCGCTCACCGCAGTGAAGGGCTACAGCGAACTGTACGCCAATGACATGTTCGTCGAATCCGAAGACTTGGATCGGGCCATGGAGCGGATCGGGAGCGAGAGCGCTCGAATGACAACGCTCGTCAGCGACATGCTTGCCCTCGCCCGCTCGGGGGTCGCCGAATCGACGGCGCAAGAGGAAGTCGAACTCCAGGAGTTGATGCAAGGCGTTGTTCGGGACCTTGGCGCGGCCTTTCCCGATCGCAACATTTCGTTCACAGGAGATGCTCGGGTCGCGGTGATCGGAGACCGCTCCCAGCTTCACCGAGCCATCCTGAACCTGGGATCCAACGCATGTACCCATGCTGACGAAACATCGTCGGTCAACCTTCGCCTTTCGACACAGGCCGAGCTAGCTCGTATCGACGTAGTCGATCACGGACCAGGAATCGATCCCGAGCACTTCGACAAGATCTTCCTGCCGTTCTACCGACCCGATTCGAGCCGGACGCGGAGCCTGCCTGGTGGAGGCGCCGGTCTTGGTCTTGCGATGTCGAAGGAGATTGCCGAGCGGCACAACGGATCGGCATCCGTGACCGAAACGCCAGGCGGCGGCGCGACGTTCACGCTTTGTTTCCCTGCGGCCTGACCTCGGCACTTCTTTGTGTTCGACAAGGTGATCATCGGCAAAGCGATCCAAGATGGTCCTCGACCTGATCACTGGGAGACCCATGACCTTTTACACCGATGCCCAACGAAAGCTTCAAGACGAATTCGAAAGCCGCAAGCTGGCCGATGCCGTTCAGTTCGCCACCGTGAGCGACGAGCTCGGGGACCATCACCAATCTTTCATTTCATCCCGGGACTTCTTCTTTCTCACAACGGTCAATGCCGAGGGTGAACCGACTGTTTCCTACAAGGGAGGCGACGTCGGAACGGTGACCGTGATCGACGAGAAGACCTTGGCATTTCCCGCTTACGACGGCAACGGAATGATGCTGTCGTGGGGAAACATCGACGAGACTTCGAAGATCGGACTTCTGTTCATCGACTTCGAAACTCCAAATCGCCTCCGGGTGCAGGCCACCGCCACGGTGAATCGTGAGGACGAACTCCTGAGCGAATATCCAGGGGCCAAGTTGATCATTCGAGCCAACATCGACAAGGTATTCATCAATTGTGCTCGCTACATCCATCCGCACACGCGCACCGCAACCTCAAAGTACGTACCCGCACCCGACGGGACGCAGCCGTACGCAATGTGGAAGAGGATTGACGACCTGCAGGACTCGCTTCCACCCGAGGACCAGGGCCGCGCCGCAGATGAAGGCGGCATCATCACCGAGCAGCAATACGGCCGAGCGTTGCTGGCCGGAGAGTCCTGATCCGCGCAAGAGTGCTTGCGAGAGGAACCGTAGGTGCGGGGCACTGCCTCAGCTGTTGGTCCAGTTGGGTTTGCGCTTCTCCATGAAGCTTGCGATGCCTTCCTGGCCATCGGCGCTGGTGACGCCCGCGGCCATCACGGCACCGGCATAGGCGTACGCATCGCTCTGTTCCAGTTCGATCTGCCCGTAGAAGGAACGCTTTCCCTGCGCCTTGGAGTACGCGCTCCCCCGCGTTGCTCTGCGCATCAGCTCGCGAGTCTCCGCTTCGAGCACCTCATGGGGCACGACTCGGTTGATGAGGCCCCATGCACACGCCGTGTCCGCGTCGATCGGATCACCGGTGAGCGCCATCTCGAGCGCCTTCTTGCGACCGACGGCTCGGGAAACGGCGACGATCGGCGTATGGCAGAAGAGTCCGCCCTTGCCCCCAGGAGTTTGGAACGTCGCTTGATCACTGGCCACCGCGAGGTCACAGGATGCGACGAGCTGGCAACCAGCAGCAGTCGCGATGCCCTGTACCTGAGCGATGACGACCTGAGGAACCCGCTGCACCAGCGTCATCATTCGTTCGCAGATGTCGAAGAGGGCCTGGGCCTCCGCTAGGGATGCTCCCGCCATATCTGTGAAGTCATGGCCGGCAGAGAAGGCTGGTCCCTCTGAAGTGATGATCACGCCGAGTGCCTCTGTTGTCGCGACCTCCTCCAGTGCAGTGATGATCGCCGTCATGACCGGTCCGGCCAACGTGTTGCGTCTCGCGCCGTTGGTCAGCGAAATGATCGCAACCGGCCCGTCGTAGGCGATCGAGTCTTCGTAGGAAAGCGTGACAAAATCCGACATGGGACCAAGCTAGTGGGGCCGCTTGCAATGGTCGATTATCCCAACATCAGCCCTCACCCAGAAGTTCTCGGGTCATCCGCTCGGCCTGGCCAATCAGATCGGGCAAGTACTGATAGACCGGCAACTCAGGCCGGTTCGAGAGCCAACCAACGATGATGAGGCTCCGGACCACGAGCAACATGTCCATGGTCGCTTCTTCGTCTTCGGAGAAGTCGTGCTCTGATCGGTACCCGTCGAGCAGGGCGCGCCGAGCCTCGGGAAAAGAGTCCTCCTCGAGCATTGGGTGGAGAGCAATTGCCAGTTCGTAGGCGAACCACCCAGATCCCGCATCATCGAAGTCGATGACCGTCAATGCGTCCCCTTCAACCATCAGGTTGCCGAGGTGCAAGTCGGCATGAATCATGCCGAATCGTTCAGGCGCAGTCGAAAGTGCTGAGAGTCGTGTGTGCAACTCGGATCGAGCCGCCGTGAACAATGCTTTTTGTTCCGAGGTGAGGGCGGGCGCTTGCCAGAATCGACCCCATAGCGGGTCGGGCCCGACCAATCCATCTGCATCCCATCGTCGGCGAGTGAACCCAGCCGACGGAGACCACGATGCGTTGTGAGCCCGAATTCGGGCTGCGAGTTGGCCGATCTGGCCGTACTGGGCTGCAACGTTGCCATCGCCGGGGCTAAGGGGGCCTCCAAGTGGCGTCCCATCAACCCACTCAACGACACCCACATACCTCGTCTCTCCACCGACAAGCACGGGCCGGTAGTACTCGCCGTGCATTGTCGGCACGGCGCTCGGCACAGGAAGGCCCGATGCCCCGAGTGCGCTCACCCATTGAACCTCAGAATTCAGCTCGTCAAGCGTGTTGTAGCCAGGACGATGCAGTCGCATGATCAGGTGTTCGCCACCGGGCAGCGCGAGGTCGCAGACGACGTTCTCCGAGTGCGAGATGATCGAGATCTCCTCCGGACGGAGATTCCATGCGATCGCGCTTTGTCTGGCCGCGTCGATGAACTCCTCAGCGGTCGGCATGCGCTGAACCCGTCACCCCAAGTGCAGTGGCAAACGCCTCGAGAAAGAGGTCAACGTGGGTGTCTTCAAACACCAACGGCGGACGAACCTTCAGGACGTTGCCGTGCTGACCAGCCTTCCCTAAAAGCATCCCCAGCCGCTTCAACTCTTCGACCATCTCTCCCGCTCCCGCAACATCCGGATCGGTCGTCCCTGGATGAACCCAGTCGATGCCGATAAAGAGACCACAGCCTCGAACGTCACCTGCTCGAGGGTCCTCAGCGACAGCTGACCTCAAGAGCGAGCGCAGGCGGGCTCCGACCCGCCCAACCTGTGCAACCAATCCGCGGTCGGTGATTTCGTCGATAACGGCGCCACCGGCCGCGGCCTGCATCGGACTCGAGGCAAACGTGTTGAAGTAGCGATGACGGGAACGAAAGTCCGATACTCGCTCGTGGCTGGAGGCCACCGCAGAAAGGGGCAAACCGTTCGCCATCGGCTTCCCCATGCACACGATGTCCGGCACAAAGTTGTTGGTCTCATATCCCCACCAACTTCCACTTCGAGCGAATCCAGCCTGGACTTCATCAGCAATCACGAGGCCACCGGCTTCATGGACCAGATCGACTGCTCGCTCGAACCAACCTGCCGGTGAGACCGGAAGACCCTCGTTAGCCAGGATCGAGCAGATCATCAGCGCCGCAAACCCCGTGCCGTCTGCCTGCATCGATTCGATCGTTGCCCCAAGTTGATCAAGGTGAAGCTGGCAAAGGTCTTCCTCGGACAGCTCCTCGTTCAGCGGTCGGTACAGCTGAGGCGTCGAGATGGATCGAATCCCGGATCGATCCTTTCCAACGGGTAGGAACGTCAGAGAGGCAACACTTCCCGCATTGCCGTGATAGGTCGCATCGGTACAGATAATTCCTTGGCTCCCCGTTGCATCCCGTGCCATTCGGATCGCCAGTTCGGTGGCCTCGGTGCCACTACAGGCCAAGATTGCCGACTCGATGCCACCGTGGTGGAGCCCAACGAGGCGTTCGGTGTAGTCGATGACACCCTCGTGCAGATACCGACTGTGCACGTTGAGAGTTGCAGCTTGTTCTGCGAGGGCGCTCACGACTCGCGGATTCGCGTGTCCGACGCAAGGCACATTGTTGTAGAGATCCAAAAACTTCCGGCCAGCGGGATCCTCGAGCCAGACTCCTTCGCCGCGCACCAACTCGATCGGATCCTCGTAGAAGAGGGGCGCGTTGTCACCCATGACCAGGTGGTGTCGGTGAAGAAGATCGGGCATCGGGCCAGTCTTTCCGAAACCCGGCTCAACGTCGACCTCACACGGCAACTCCTTCGTGCTGCAGCCGACCGGACTAGGTTCCTTCGATGACCGACCAGCTATGGACAAAGTCTGCGACCGAACTCGCCGAGTTGATCAACGATGGTGAGGTTTCGAGTGTCGAAGTCGTCGACGCTCACTTGGCTCGTATCGAACAGGTCAACCCTGCACTCAATGCCATCACTGTTGAGATGGCTGACTTGGCTCGCGACGAAGCAGCCAAGGCAGACACGACCCGAGCCGACGGCAGCGTGCTCGGCCCACTTCACGGTGTGCCCTTCACGATCAAAGAAAACATCGACCAGGTGGGATTCGCGACGACACAGGGCGTCGCCGCGCTGGCCGACGCTCAACCACCTCGCAACGCGCCGACGGTGCAACGCATGCTCGATGCAGGCGCGATCCCCATTGGTCGGACCAACATGCCCGAACTCGGTCTTCGCGTATCCACTGACAACGCGCTACGCGGTCTCACTCGAAATCCGTGGAGCTTCGAGCACACGGCCGGAGGTTCGAGCGGCGGTGAGGGCTCGGCGATCGCATCGGGAATGAGTCCAATCGGTCTCGGAAACGACATCGGTGGCTCCGTACGAAATCCTGCTTTGTGTTGCGGGATCGCAGCGCTCAAACCTGGCTACGGAAGAATCCCGCGAGTGCCATCGCTTCCCCCAACAGAGCCGGGAATCTCCGCTCAACTCATGGCAGTTGAGGGTCCCATGGCCCGCACCGTCTCAGACTTGCGAGTTGGCTATGAGATCCTTTCCGGTCGACTGCCTGCTGATCCCCGAATCGCGGACGCTCCGCTCGATGGTGCTGTCGTCCCACGACGATGTGGCGTGGTGCGATCACTCGGCGTTCATCCCGTTGACACCGGAGCACGTCAGGCCGTCGACCACGCGGCGGCAGCGATGGCAGATGCAGGGTGGGAGATCGTCGAACTGGCTGCGCCCGAGCTCAATGCGGTCCATGAGGTCTGGCTTCGCCTCCTGGCATTCGACTTCAGCGAGGTGATCGACCAACTCGCACTGATCATGGGGGGAGACGAGATCCGAGTATTGAGGGCGCTCATCGAGGAAGCGAGCGAGATTCCTGGGAGCGCGCAGCAACTCTTCATGGAACGTCTGAGACTTCAGAAGGTTTGGTCAGAGATGTTTGCGATCACCCCCATCGTCATCGGACCTGGGTGGAATACCGGCCCCTTCGTTCACGGTGCCGACATCGAGGTCGGCCGGCAGATGAAGATTCTCGAAGACCAACTGAGTTTCGTGGTCCCTGGCAATGCGCTTGGTCTGCCCGTGGTCGCGTTGTCAACCGACCAGCACGAGGGACTTCCGATCGGGGTGCAGATCTACGCCGACCATTGGCGGGAGGATCTGTGTCTCGAAGCTGCTGCTGTCGTTGAGGCCGTGAACGGAAGTCGTCGACCCATCGATCCTGTCTGGATTGAATGACCCTCCAGGGCTAAACATACGCAGTGCCACAAGACCAAACACCGGAGACGTTCGACGCTGTCATCGTGGGTGCCGGCTTCAACGGGTTGTATCAGCTCTATCGCCTCCGACAGGAAGGGTTTTCGGTTCGCCTGGTCGATGCCGCTGCTCGCCTGGGAGGGGTGTGGCACTGGAATTGTTATCCCGGTGCTCGAGTCGACTCCCACGTTCCCAACTATGAGTTCTCTATCGAAGCAGTCTGGCGAGACTGGCTCTGGACCGAGCGATTCCCCGGCTATGAGGAGCTTCGGGCCTACTTCGAGCACGTCGACGACGTCCTGGACCTGAGCCGTGACATTCAGCTCAACACCAGGGTCTCCGCCGCTCGATTCGATGAGCAAGAGCGCCAGTGGCAAATCAGCACGACCGATCACGAGACACTGCAGGCTCGCTACTTCATTCTGGCGACCGGCTTTGCCAGCAAGGCGCTGATCCCCGACATCGAAGGCCTCGACCAGTTCGAAGGTCCGTGTCATCACACCGCTCGCTGGCCACAGGACGGACTGTCGTTCGAAGGCAAGCGGGTTGGCGTCATTGGAACCGGGGCGAGCGGCGTGCAGATCGTGCAAGAGGCGGCCAAGGATGCAGCCCATCTGACGGTTTTCCAGCGAACTCCCGTCACGGCATTGGCCATGCAGCAGCGGAAGCTCGATCCTGCCGAGCTGACCGCAGCAAAGGCGAATTATCCAGAAGTCTTCCGGCAACGAAACGAGCCGCCCGGCAGTTTTGGCGACATCCCTCGTCCCACCGACCGAGCCCTTTCGGTGAGTGCGGCCGAGCGGCAATCGGTGTATGAGGCCGCGTGGGAACGAGGTGGCTTCCACTTTTGGAACGGTACGTTCGCCGACATCACCCTCGACGAGGATGCGAACCGAACCTCCTATGACTTTTGGAGGGACAAGGTTCGCGAGCGCATCGCTGACCCGGTGACGGCCGAAATCCTCGCTCCCACCGAGCCGCCCTACCCGTTTGGCACCAAACGGCCGTCGTTGGAACAAAACTATTACGACGTCTTCAATCAAGACAATGTTTCGATCGTCGACCTCTTGAACGATCCGATTGTGCGAGTTGGCCCGAACGGCGTCGAGACGGCAACCAGCCAACATGACCTCGACATTCTCGTCCTCGCCACCGGCTTCGACGCGAACACCGGCGGCCCAACCCAGATCGACATGCTCGACACCGATGGCATCAGCTTGAAGGAACGTTGGAAGTCAGGTGTTGACACCCACCTTGGAATCAGCGTTGCTGGCTTCCCGAATCTCTTGATGCTGTACGGGCCCCAGAGTCCTGCGGCGTTCTGCAACGGCCCAACGTGCGCGGAACTTCAAGGCGAGTGGTTGGTCAACCTGCTGGTTCACCTCCGATCCAACGACTTCAGTCGGATCGAGTCTTCTGTCGAAGCCGGCGAGGAATGGACACAACACCTCAATCGATACGGAGCAGCGACACTCTTTCCCAAAGCCGACTCTTGGTACATGAGCGCAAATGTTCCTGGAAAGCCGCGCCAGCTTCTCAACTACCCAGGGTCTGACCGATATCTCCAGAAGATCGCGGAGTGTGAAGAGGAAGGCTATTCCGGCTTCATCATGAGCTGAGCGCGTCGCTCAGTCCATCCTCCTGGATTCGGGGGATGTTGATCGGTCGATTGCGAGTCGCCAGAACGGTTCACCGTCGCGCTCGCCATTCTCGACCAGCCCGGCTGAACGGTACGCGGCGTGAGCAGCGTGATTGTCTGGATGGGCGGACACGACCAGCTCGGTGCACCCACTGTCGAGCGACCGGACTCGATGAGCGACTGCCTTGACGGCCGAGGTTCCGAAACCACGTCCCTGGTGCCGCGCGTCGATTGCGACATGACGCAACTCGCTGCTGCCACCGCCGTGCGTGAGAGCCAAGACGCCGACGACGGTACCCACGCTGTCACGGAGGAGAAACGGTTCCCAACGCCGGTCGTCCGGCTGCACGAAACACTTTGCCAGGACAACGAGCGCCACCGGCTGGCAATCGGCGACGAACGCAACCTGATCATCGTCGACGCGCACCTCGAGTGCTTCCCGCCAGTTGCTCGCATCGATGAGCTCGAGATCGACCACGGCCAACTCTCTTCGTAGTTCGGGAGAACGGCAAGGGCACTCGGTACCCTCGCCCTCGCCTAGGTTCGAACGAGCCGGAAGACCGGAATCTCTCGATTGGCCTCTGCCGCGCTCTTCTCGTACTCAAGGAACTGCGGCATGGTCGCAGCCTGCGCTGCGTAGAGCCGCGAGCGCTCGTCACCCTCGGCGAGAACTGCGGTGGCGTCCCACTTCTCGGTGCCGACCTCGACAACGACCGCTGGGTTGGCCACCAGGTTGTGATACCAGTTCGGGTGAATCGGGGCACCGCCCTTCGACGCGATGATCACGACGTCATCGCCGTCGCTCGAATAGACCAGAGGCGAGCAGAGTTCACGCCCAGACTTCGCACCGGTCATCGTGATGAGCACCATTGGTGCTCCCTCAAACGGGCCACCGCAGACGCCGTCATTGGCTCGGAACTCTTCGATGACACCCTTGTTGAATTCTAGAAAGTCCATGTTGTCCTCGTGTTGTGCGTTGAGGTCTGACCCTAGCGACGTTCAGTGCTTCGCCGAGACGTAATTTTTCAGCATGTGAGCTGCACCATGCGGGCCATTGAGGGCTGCGTTCTCCCCATAAATCGCCTCTTTTTGCCAGCCATAGTTCTCACGATTGGCAGCCAACGGAGCGAGTTCTGCCGCTCTTGTCATCGCCGCGTCGTTCAATTGATCGAGCGGAAGCGCTGCTTCGACAAAACCGGCTCCCACTGCAGCCGCAGCCGTCCAACGCTTGGCCAACATGACGGTCTCGTGAAACGCCGGTGCAGGAATTTTATGCCGGAACAACGCGATCTCCGGAATCGGAATCGTGAGTCCGATCTGCAATTCGTTCGCGCACAGAAAGCCGCGATCTTCACGCATCAGACGGACGTCGTGGCCCAGCGCACACATGAAGCCTGCTCCGAACGTGTGGCCGTTTAGGGCCGCGACAGTCGGAACCGGCAGGGTGATGATCCGGCCCATGACCTCCATGAACTCCTCACCGAAAGTGGCTCGATCGCCGCCACGGTGTTCGCCCTTGCTGGTCACCCAATCAAGATCAAGCCCGTTCGAAAAGAACTTCTCGTGCGCCGAGGCAGTCACCATTGCGGCGGGCCCACTCGATGCTTCAACCTCGTCCAGGGCACGAGCGAATTCCCGGACGAACGTTGTGTTCCATCTGTTCTCGTCATCGGCCATGGTCAGAACAAAGACGTCGTCGTGCCGTTCCAGATCAATCATCACGAAGCAAAACGTAGCTCGCCATCGCTCAATCCGATAACCGAACACGCTCGCACAAAATGTACGGACATTGTCCTACTATTGATCCATGACCTCCCGGACTCCCCTGTTCGCTCTTCTCGCCCCCCTCGCCCTTGCGGCGGGGTGCACGGGCGACGGAGGATCGACCGAAGAGGTCCTTCCCGACACACCTTCGGTTCAGAGCGATGCCCTCGAGAACGAGGCCGATGAAGGCGGACTGCGCCTGATCAGCCCTGAAGAGGGAGCAGCGCTCCAAGCCTCGCCGCCCGCAGACCTCGTCATTCTCGATGTACGGACGCCCGAAGAATTCGCTGAGGGGCACCTCGAGGGGGCTGTCCTCGTCGACTTCTACGACGAAGACTTCGCTGACCAGTTGGCCGGGTTGGATCCCGACGTCCCCTATCTGCTGTATTGCCGATCGGGCAATCGCAGCGGCCAGACCCTTGCCATGATGAGCGGCCTGGGCTTCGCTGACGTCGCAGATGTCGACGGAGGCATCGTTGCTTGGACCGCCGATGGGCATGCCCTCATCGAGGGATAATCGGCTTCGTGCTCGCGCACTCGCTGAGTCTGCTCGCTCGTTGACGGTGGAGCAGCCATCATGTCCGTCATGAACGACACATCGTCCGGCATGGTTTCCGCTGCACAGCCCGAGGCGGTGGAGGCCGGGGTCAATGCCCTGCGGGCGGGTGGCAATGCCGTCGACGCCGCGATCGCATGTGCACTCGTCGCTGGTGTCGTTGATCCGCAGATGTGCGGCATTGCCGGATTCGGGAACGCGCAACTCTTCTTGCCGGGTGAGGGAGTGCACACCTGCGTCGACTTTCATGGAACGTCGCCCGCTGCAACACGACCCGACATGTGGGAGCACCTCGTGGTCGGCGAGACCCGGGACGGATTCGGCTTCCTGCTCGAGGGCAACGTCAACGACGTGGGCTACCAATCGATCACCACGCCAGGCTCGCTGCTTGCCTACTACGAAGCGCAAACGCGCTACGGCCGGCTTGCCTGGGCCGACGTCGTTGCGCCCGCTATCGAGTGGGCCGAAACCGGGTTTCCCATTCGGCCAGCCGTCTATCACTGGTGGCAGGACGGAGCTGCGATGGGACGAGTCAACACCATGGAGCGGCTGGCCTTCACTGAGTCCGGACGCCGGATCTACTTCCACGACGACGGATCCCTTCGTCGAATTGGTGAGACACTGCGGAATCCAGACCTCGCTCGTTCGCTCCGCCGAATTGCAGACGGCGGAGCAGCCGAGTTCTACACCGGCTCGATGGCAACCGAGATCGCCGCTGACATAGCCGCGAACGGAGGACTTCTTTCCGCAGAAGATCTTGCGAACTACCAGACGGTCTGGGGTGACCCTCTGCGATCGTCCTACCGGGGACGAGATATTGCAACGAACCGACCGCCGGGCGGCGGGGTGATGGTCGCCCAGATGCTCAACGTTCTCTCACACTTCGACCTCGAACACCTCGGACACAACAGCATCGACTACGTCAGGACGGTCTCCGAAGCGATGAAGTTCGCCACCGCCGACAAGGATGCGCATGTCGGCGATCCTGAGTTCGTCGACGTCCCGCTCGACCGTCTGCTCTCGGCTGACCACAGCGCGGTGCTGGCATCCCGAATTCGGTCCGGGGACCGAGCCGAGGTGTCTCGCATGCAAGGCGAACCTCCAGACACAACGCACGTGTGTGTGATCGACGGCGATGGCAACGCCATGACCATGACCCATTCGCTCGGCATGCCTTCGGGGGTGATCACCGACGGTTTGGGGTTCATGTACAACGGCTGTATGGGGGTCTTCGATCCCCGACCCGGGCGAGCGGGCTCACTCGCTCCCGGCAAGCGCCGCTTCAGCTCGCTCTGTCCCACGATGGTGTTTCGCGACGGAGCGCTGGAATTCGTAGTGGGTGCCCCAGGCGGAACGCAGATCGCAATCGGTGTGACTCAGGTCCTTCTGAACCTGATCGACTTCGACATGCCAATTCTCGACGCCATCGCGGCCCCTAGATTCTCCGGCACGAGCAACGCCATCGACGTCTCGAATCGAATTCCTCGCTCGGTCACCGATCCACTCGCTGAGGAGGGCTACGAGATCATCCGTTGGCCTCAGAGTTACGCGTTCGCGCTCGTGCATGGGATTGCCGTCACGCCAAGCGGCCTTCGAGGTGCTGCGGATCCCGGGGGCGACGGAATGGCAATGTCGACATAACAGTCGCTTTACCCGCCGGTGGACGCTCAACTCCGCGATCAATCAATGATGGCCTGGTAGACCAACGTCTTCATGTCTCGATCTGGCAATTCAACGCCGGTCATGTACTGCGACATGAAGATTCCGACCAGCTCCTCTGCCGGATCGACCCAGTAGTACGTCTTGGCTGCTCCTGCCCACCCGTACTCGCCGACTGAACCTTGTGCCGCGCTCGCCGCTACATCCATCATGACTCGCGATCCCAGGCCAAAACCCAGACCACCCTGAGAACGTCCGAGGAGGTCGAACGGAAGCAGAGCTGCCGGAAGATGATTGGCATGCATGAGTTCGAGCGTCTTTCGGCCAACGATTCGCTCTCCGTCCAGCTCTCCGCCGTTCAGCAGCATCTGTGCAAACCGGCGGTAGTCGCCGATCGTCGAGAAGAGACCAAGGCCGCCGCGAGCAAAAACATCGGGAGTATCCGTTGGGTAGGTCTCCGATACGTCGATGCGCTCGTTGAATCCACTGAGGGCCGCTTCAACCAGTTGGGTGAACCCGTGGTCCTTTCCGATGAGGTCCGGCAACCCATACATCGCGGACAGACGGCCGAGTTCTGACTCCTCGACGCCGAACGCAGTATCGACCATGCCCAATGGTTCGAACATCCGTTCAGCCAAAAAGTCACCCAACGACTGCCCTGACAAAATCTCGACCAGCCGCGCCGCCACGTCGATGCCGACGCTGTAGTGCCAACGCTCCCCTGGTTGAGAAGCAAGCGGGAGATCAGCGATGGCGTCAACGGTCTCCTCGAGCGTTCGGGTTGCGTCATTCATGATCCGTGCCTCGCGATACATGGCTCCGACTGGTGTGTCTTCCATGAAGTCGTAGGTAAGCCCGCTCGTGTGCATCAGTAGCTCACGAACCTCCATTGGACGGGCCTGGGCAACAAGGGAACTGTCCGCCTGGAGCACCTGGGTCGCCCCGAACGCCGGCAGATACTTGGCCACAGGATCGTTCAACGCGAACTTGGTCTCCTCCTGAAGGAGCATCAACGCCGTGCTGACGATGGGCTTGGTCATGGAATAGATCCGGAAGATCGTGTCGGCCGTCATTGGCTCGCCAGCCTCTGCATCTCGACTGCCGACCTCTGCTGAGTGCACGAGTTCACCCCGTCGACTCACCGACATCGCCGCTCCAGCCAAGGTGCCGTCGTCGACGAATTCTTGCATCACGTCGTTGATGCGAGTGAGGCGCTTCGCGCTCATCCCGACTGATTCTGGGGCCGTCACCACTGAAGAGCTGCTCACGAAGGTCCGATCGTCGAGAAAGAACCGAGACTACTGGGACGATGGAACCGGGTCGATTTGGACGCTCTGGCTCGTCCAGTCTCCCCAAGTTGATGGTTCCCTATCGAGACGGCACCTCACTAGTGTGCTCGGTGTGACCAGTGACGAAACTCCGCTCAGCACGTCTGCCCCAGGCACGCCACCGCGGCCCGACGTCCCGCGCACCTACCGGAACGGGCCGAGCGAGCCACATTGCTTCAGCGATGGCCCAGGCACTTGGGTGGAGATCGTGATCTCGGGACCGAGCGACAAGGTGTGGACCGCGGTAACTGACATTGATCTGCCCGCTCGGTTCTCCGAGGAGTTTCAGGGCGCCGATTGGATCGATGCCGGGCCCGCGCTCGGTGCCTCATTCAACGGACGCAACGAAAACTCAACGATCGGAGCGTGGGAGCTCACCTCGTGGGTCAACCGGTACGAGGAAGGAACGTTGTTCGGTTGGGCGACCTCAGATCGAGCCAAGCCTGGCGCCGAGTGGTGGTTCACGCTGGAGCCGACCGACGGAGGAACGCTGCTTCGTTATGACGTGACGATCGGTCCTGGCCCGTCGGGGTTGTCCACCGTCATCGAGTTGATGCCGGATAAGGAGGCCCGAATCATCTCGGGCCGCCTCCGCGAACTCCACACCAACATGCAGCGAACCGTCGAGGGAATCCGAGACCTGGTCGAGGCATGACGACGCGTTGCGTCGACCGGTGAAGAAGGTCGTTGGCGAGCGAGCCGAAGCGACGAGTGAAACATCGATCCAGCGCCCTAGCCTCTCGACCGTGAGCTATACCGACATTCAGGCACAATTGTCCGCTGGCCATACCGTCATCTTGGATGGCGGCACCGGAACTGAACTCGAGCTTCGTGGCGCCTCGATGGATCCTGAAGCGTGGTGTGGTGCGGCGACCATCGAGAACATTGATCTGCTCGAGACGATTCATCGCGACTACATCGATGCGGGAGCCCAGATCATCACGGCCAACACGTACGCGTCTTCGAGGCTGATGCTGGAGCCTGCTGGTCTCGCTGACCGCTTCGGGGAACTGAACCGGGCGGCAGTCCAGGCTGCTCATCGAGCCAGGGAGGCGAGCGGCTCCCAGGGAATCGCCGTTGCCGGTTCGTTGTCCCATATGGTCCCGATGGTTGCTGGGGCCAGCACCTCAGATCGTTCTCGCAATCCCAGCGAGGACCAGCTCGCAGATGCCTTCGGAGAACTTGCGACGCTCCATAAGGACGAGGGCTGCGATCTCATTGTGCTCGAGATGATGTTCCACCCTGAGCGCATGCCTCACGTGATGGCTGCGGCCAAGGCCACGGGGCTGCCTGTCTGGGCTGGGATGTCGGTTCGTGAAGGCAACGATGGAGAGCCGCTGAGTTTCACGATCGAAGGTGATATCCCATTCAACGAGATTGTCGAGCTCGCGTGTGCGTTCCAACCGGATGTGTGCGGTGTCATGCACAGCCCCTCTCATTTGGTCTCCCCCGCCATCGACATCGTGAAGGCACGATTCGGCGGACCGCTCATGGCGTACCCCGACTCTGGCTACTTCGCCATGCCCGAGTGGCGTTTCGAAAACATCATTCCGCCAGCGGAATTGCACAGCTACGGGTCGACTTGGCAGTCTCAGGGCGTGCAAATTCTCGGTGGATGTTGTGGGCTCTCACCTCGCCATATCGAGGCGCTCGTCCCCCTGTCCCGTTCCGATCAGGCCTGACTTGTGTCCCACGCAGCAGCTGCTCTAGGCGTCGCCGTCGGAGCAGGCGTTCCCGTGCTCCTCTGGGGCGCACCAGGCACCGGCAAGAGTTCCGCGGTCCAGGCGCTTGCCGAATCGGAGGGATGGCCCTGCGAAGTCGTCATTGCGTCGATCCGCGAGCCGTCGGACTTTGCTGGACTTCCTGTCGTCATCGATGGCGGCGTGCATTTTGCTCCACCCACGTGGGCGACCAATCTCGCGAACGCCGGACACGGCTTGCTTTTCCTCGACGAGATCTCCACTGCTCCGCCTGCCGTCCAAGCGGCGTTGCTGCGCGTTGTGCTCGAGCGAGTCGTTGGTGATCTTCGATTGCCTGATGACGTCGCAGTCGTTGCCGCCGCCAACCCACCCGATCAGGCTGCTGACGGCTGGGACCTGTCGGCACCACTTGCCAATCGATTCTGCCATCTCCAGTGGACAGTCGATGCGGCCTCGATCGCCGAGGGCCTGGCCGCAGGTTTTCCGAGTCCGAAGCTTCCGACACTTCCTGCAGAATGGAGGGGACAATCGGGCCGTGCACGCGCTGAGGTTGCGGCCTTCCTTTCGATTCGGTCCAACCTCGTTTCGGTGCCACCCACCGATCGCGCAACGGCGGGCCGTGCATGGCCCAGCCCCCGGTCCTGGGAGATGGCTGCAGAACTTCTTGGCGCGGCGAGAGCGGCCGATGCCGGGAATGCGGTCATTGCCCAACTCGTGTCCGGCTGCGTTGGTGAGGGTGTGGGCATCGAGTTCCTCAGCTGGCTACAAGAACTCGACCTTCCCGATCCCGAAACGGTGTTGGGCGACCCAGCATCATTTGTTCTTCCCGAACGTGGCGATCGGGCCTACGCCGTGTTGACGTCAATTGCCGGAGCCGTTGCTGGGAATTCAACGCCCGAACGATGGGCTGCGGGTTGGAGAATCATGGGGACCGCTGGTGAAACCGCTCCCGATGTTGCCGCGATGGCGGCCCGTATTCTGGCTCGTTGCCGCCCAGAGAATGCCGCCGCTCCTCCTGAGGCAGCAGCCTTTCTTCCACTCTTGCGAGACGCAGGTCTGGTCTAAGTGACCGACTCGGAGATTGAGTCGGACGTGTTGAGCGTTCACACCGTGGCCGCGGCTCGTCTTTGGGCCGCGAATCAGTTTCCTTATCTCGCTTCTGCCATCTTTGCGCTGAGTGTCGAAGAAGCGCCTGGCATCGAGTCAGTGCAAGTCGATCAGTGGTGGCGCGTGCACGCAGATCCTGTTGTGGCCACAACTTGGTCGGTCGAGCAACTCGGGGGTGAGCTGATTCACCTCGGAACTCACTTGTTGCGAGACCACGCCAGCCGCGCCCAAGCCGTCGGCTTCACCGATCCTGCAGAACTACACCATTGGGTCGAGGCAGCTGACGCGGAGCTCAACGATGATCTGCCGGCTGAACTGCCCCGAGGGCAGATAGCGATCAAGCCTGCGGATTTGGGATGTCCGAACGGGCGTTTGGCCGAGGAGTACTACCAGAGCGGCCAGCCGAGGGATGGGTCCTTTTCCGATTGCGGGAGCGGAGCGCACGGCCAGACAGCTCCGTGGGAACCACCACCGCCGCGTGATGGCGGCACTGGTCTTGAGAAGGATCAACAAGAATTGGTCCGACAGCGTGTGGCCGCCGATATCCAAGCGCATGATGCGGCTGACGTTCCGGAAGGATTGCTCCGTTGGGCCGAGAACCGACGGCGATCTTCGGTGGGGTGGCGAACCTTGCTCGCTGCCGAACTCCGCCGCAGCCTTGCGTCGGTCGCTGGCGCGGTCGACTACAGCTATGCCCGGCCATCGCGGCGGGCAAGCGCAGCGGGCAACGTCATCTTGCCCTCGCTTCGCAAACCGGAGGTGTCCGTCGCGGTCGTCTGCGACACCAGCGCCTCAGTCGACGAGAACCTTCTTGGCACTGCCCTCAGCGAGATCGAGGCGCTCGTGCGCTCGGTTGGGACTCGCGGCGTCCAAGTCATCGCTTGTGATGACGCAGTTCACGCCGTGACAACCGTGCGCCGTGCCGACGATGTCACGCTGTTCGGCGGTGGTGGTACCGACATGGGCGTGGGACTCGCGGTCGCAGCCGAGCAGCGACCAGTGCCACAGGTCGTCGTTGTCCTTACCGATGGATTCACTCCGTGGCCTGACAAGCAGCCGTCCAACGTCACAGTCCTGGTTGGACTGCTGGAAACAGCCGACGAGAGTTCTATCCCTCCTCCACCTCCTTCGTGGTGTCGAACCGTTCATATCTCGGCAGGTGCTGGAAGCCCGCCATGATTTGGTCAGATGGTCCGCGACCCATCGAGCTTGCGGTGCCGTGTAGCGGGAGCACCCACCACCTCCGTTGGGAAGCGGGCGTCGTCACACCCCTCGACCATCCCGACGTCGACGCCGAGCGAGCGCTCGCGGCGTTTGGCGGTGATCCGCCGCAGTGTCTCGAACACCTCGACCTCTGGAACGAAGCAGTGGCGGACGGCGGCTTCCTGGGTGAGTGGGTGGACGAAGACCTCGACGCCGCGCGAATCAGCTGGCTTACCTCCGCGCTCGAGCGCATGCGCGCCGAGAGTTGGCACGAATTCTTGCGCGATCTTCCCATGGCTCGCGCCGGCAGAATGGGGCGATTTGTCACGACATTTCCGGCTCCATGGATCGATCGAGCGGCCCTGGCCACTGCAGTGCTACTCGTTGACGGCGATCACGTGGTCTGTACTCGGGCCCGCCATCTGATGGTTCCTGCAACAGCTCGCCGTCTGCGACGAGCGTTCGTGTTGAGTGCAGGGGGTCGCCAGCTCGCGATCGGAAGTGCCGCCCTCGTGCCGTTCGACCCGCAGATCGTTCCAGGGGGGACCCCGTTCGCTGAGGGCGTTCTCGACGGGCGGTCAAGCTGGGCCACGATCCAGGTCAGCGAACGGTGGCTGTTTGAAGTGTGGGGCGCAGGTGCCTCGGTGATTGATGGGCGACTCGTGCTCGCGATCGACTACGAGAACGCTCCCGAACCGGTCGCAACGGTCCTTCATTGGGAACCAGATTCAAAGTCGCGACGCCGCTTCACGGCAACAGTCCGAACCACAACGGTTCATTGTTCGAATCACGCATGGCAGCTCGAAGATCCGACGAATTTGCTCCACTCAAACGCACGCCCTTCTGACTTCAGATAACGTCGAGACCTCGTGGCTCGCCCTGAACTTTCCATGTCTCGAATCCCCGGGCCTGTCCGTTCAGCGATCGTTGTCGGACTGATCTACATCTTCCTCGTGGGTGTCTCCTCGCTGGAGGCCGGGATCAAGATCATGGGAGAAGACACCCAGGAACGGCTCTTCTCCGCTGCGAGCAATCCAATCGCTGCGTTGTGCATCGGAATTCTCGGAACCGTGCTGGTGCAGTCATCTTCCGCGTCGACCTCGGTGATCGTCGGTCTTGTCGCGTCTGGGGCGCTCGGTGTTGATGATGCGGTGCCCATGGTGATGGGAGCCAATATCGGCACCACGGTCACGAACACGCTCGTTTCGCTCGGTCATATTCGCCAGTCCAATGAGTTTCGTCGGGCGTTCGCAGCAGCCACGGTTCACGACTTCTTCAACGTGCTTGCCGTTGCCGTCCTCCTCCCCATCGAGTTGATCTTCGGGCTCATCAGTAACACCGCAAAGGCCATCAGCGAACGCCTGGTTGGCGCGTCAGGCACGGAGTGGAAGAGCCCGGTCAAGGCCTGGGTCAAGGAGCCTGTCGGTTGGCTGAAGGACCTCTGGGAAGCCGCTGGAACATCGGGCAACGTCCAAGGCGTCCTCATGGTTTTGACCGGCCTCGTGATCATCCTTGCCGCCTTGACGCTCATCACGAAGAACATGCGTGCCCTCGTGGCCGACCGAGTCGAGCGGTCCGTCAACGCATTGCTCAGTCGGGGAGGCGGTGCGATCGCATTGCTGCTCGGCCTGGTAATCACCATCGCGGTGCAGTCCTCCAGCATCACAACATCGATCCTGATTCCGCTTGCAGGTGCCGGCGTCATCAGCCTTCGCAATGCCTACCCCGTGACCCTCGGTGCCAATGTGGGAACCACCATCACGGCGCTCCTCGCGTCGCTCGCGGCATCGAGTCCAGAGTCGCTCACTGTGGCCCTCGCTCACACAACGTTCAATATCGCTGGCATTCTTCTGCTCTATGCACTGCCATTCGCCCGCGATGTCCCCGTCAAGGCCGCCGAGGCACTTGCAGCTGTTGCAGTCGAACGCCGAACTGCCGCTGTCGCCTACGTCGCCGTCGCATTCATCATCCTGCCGCTGGTTGGCGTGGCAGTTCTCGGCTGAGAGGTCGCAACGTGGTACTTGCTTTTTTCAAGGGAAATTCGGGCGACGGGAACTTCGACCACATCGTGTCGAAGGCGGTCGGCATGCTCGGTGACGCGCGGCATTCCTTCGACCTCGCGACGCTTGCGCTCTTGGCCGACACGGATCCGACCGCTGTCGCAGACGACATTCGTTCAACTGATCAGCGCATCAACGAGGCCGAACAGGAGCTGCGGTCCGAGTTGGTTGTTCATGTGAGCGTCCAGGGCAACGCCGACATCGGATCGGTCCTCGGCTTCACACTTCTGCTCAAGAAGATCGAGCGAGTTGGCGATCAGGCAAAGAACATCTTGGAACTCGCAGAGAACGGTGTGAACCTGGCGGACTCGCCCGAGGTCGAGGAGCTTTTGGCGGATCGACAAACTGCCTCAAACTTCTTTGCCGAGGCAGCAGATCTCCTTGGCGGCCCCGACGCAGACGACGATGCCATTGCGGAGTACGGGCTCCGAGTCAATGCGATGGCCGATGAGCTCCAGGCCAAGATCGACGATTTCATGACGTCGGATCGTCCCGGTCGAGAGGTCGTCCCGCTCGCCATCTACTACCGCTATCTGCGCCGAATCGTTGCCAACCTGCTCGGTGTTGTTCGCACATCCGCGGAGCCACTTCCACACGTCGACTATCTCGAAGGTGGAACAGTCGACACCGACGACTAAGACTTGGGCCCGGGCTCGGACGGTTCAATCTGCGGCGTCGATGGCTACATGCACCGCTACGTTCTCTTCGTCTCGGAGCCCAAGCTTCTTTCGAAGCGCCGCGAGCTCGTCCAGGTCATCGCCCTCGATCGCCAGGCTGTGTAGAACCTCGCCGGTGCTCTCGAGCGTGATGTCAGTTGCCTCAGCCCGTATGGACCCTATTCGATAGCGAGTGCGGGACTTTGTCACGAAGATCGCTCGAGCGGCCGCGTCGGGATCCAGTTTGGCCACCGCCTTCTTGAGATTGAACGCCTTTCCTCGCTGTTCGCGGCCAAGGCGAAGTTCTTCAAACAATGTGTCGAACGGAGGTGGCGCAGTCTTGGCTGCCCGGTGCCAGTCAGAGGTCCAACGCTCGAAGCCTCGTTCCTCTGCAACGAGTTGTTTGATTTTCAGTTCGTTGTCACGGACCTTTGCATTCACGCTCTGATCGTCGACAACGAAGTAGCAATCGGAGACCTGTTCGGTGCTCTCCTCGGTGGCCATGCGGGCCAGCGCCTTGCGTGTCTTGCGATGCGCGCCCCAGACTCGATACTCATAGCGCGACTTCTGATCATCGTTGTCGATCTTGCTCTTTTTCGACATCTAGTTCCTACTCGCCCCCAAGCGGACCTTTCATCGTAGGCGACATCGGCTGATGAGACGGTGAATCGTCGTTGCGGGCCTTCACCCCCCTGTCGGCTCGCCTCACTTCGAAGTCCTAGGGTGAAGCCATGAGGACCGACGGCTTGCTCACCGTTTATGTGGCAAAGCTCATTCGCACCATGGAGCCAGCAGCTTCAGAGGCCACCGCCATTGCTGTTCGCGATGGGGTCATCGCCGAGGTCGGCACGTTGGAGTCCCTTCGTCCGTGGTTGGACCATCACGAACACGTCATCGACGAACGATTTGGGAATGAGGTGCTGCTGCCCGGTTTGATCGATCCCCACGTGCACCCGTCGCTGATGGCTGCATTGCTCGCAACCGATTGGGTCACCCCAGAGCCTTGGGACCTGCCAAGTGGTCGGATCAACGCCACGACAACTCCGATCGCGTACATGGAACGACTGAAGAGCCTCATCCGGCGCGACAACGAGGCCGGCAAGCCAACACAGGAACCACTCATCGTGTTCGGCTACCACGAACAGTTTCACGGTCCAGTGGGGCGGGTGCTGCTCGATGAACTCGAGCCAGATCGACCGCTCATTCTCTGGCAACGATCCTTCCATGAATTGTGGTGCAACTCAGCAGGTCTGGAGTTTCTCGACGCAGCGGTTGGGGCTGAATGGGATCCGCACATCGAGCTTGAAACGGGACGTCTGTATGAGTCGGGAATGACCTGGGGCCTGAACACGCTGATGCCGATCGTGCTCGAGCCAAAGCTGTTCCGACGGTCGTTGTCCGACTTCGCTTCGTTGGTCCGCGCCGGAGGCATCACAACGATCGTCGATGCCGGACTGGGAAATCTTGACATCGATATGGAGCTCAGCGCGTATCGAGACGTGCTGGAAGACGATTCGATCGGCTTTGCAACCCATCTCATGCTGAGCGCCGGACGAGTGCGTCAGAAGTGGCGCGATGAGCTCTTCGACGTCGCTGAAGCCATGGTGGCCGAGCGACCATCGACGACAACTCGCAAACGACTCGGCATTCTCAAAGCTGCGAAGCTCTTCGCCGATGGAGCGTTCATCGCACAGCTCATGAAAGTCGGAGGTTTGGGCTACATCGACGGCCACGAGGGAGCCTGGATGATCGAGCCAGCGCAACTCCTGAAGCTTGCCCGACCGTGGTGGGAACGTGGATGGGACATCCACATCCATACCAACGGTGACCTCGGAGTCGAGGCGTGCCTCGATATGGCCCGAACTCTGCTGACCGAATCACCACGCTTCGATCATCGAACGACGCTGCACCACTTCGGCGTCTCGACAACAGCGCAGACACGAGCCATGGGTCAACTCGGCGTTCATGCCTCGGCCAACGGTTACTACTTGCACTTGTTCGCCGACACGTTTGCTCAGGAGTGGCTGGGAACTGAGCGTTCTTCGCAGATGACTCGCCTCGGCTCCGTCGTTGCCAGTGGTTCGACCGCTTCGGTTCATTCAGACGTACCGATGGGTCCCCTCGCTCCCCTGTTGGCTGCGTCAGCAATGGTGACGCGCACCACCTCCAACGGAACGGTAATGGCCCCGGGTGAGGCACTCACCGCGGAACAGGCACTGCGGACAATCACGATTGATGCCGCCTATCAGATGCGGCTCGATCACCGAATCGGAAGTTTGGCCGCCGGCAAGGACGCCGATTTCGTCGCGCTGGGTGATGACCCGCTTGCCATGGACCCCGCCGACTGGCCAACCATCGAAATTCTCGGCACGGTTTCTCGCGGCATCGTGACCGACCATGACGAGGATGAACACCGAGCAGGTTCGTCACCCGTGGCAACGTGATCGGCTACACGATCGTCGGTGGCTTTCTTGGTTCGGGAAAGACATCGCTCATCAACTCGCTTCTCTCCACGACTACCGAGCGGACCACCGTCATTGTCAACGACCTTGGCGACGTCAACATCGATGCGGCCCTGATCGCCTCGGTCAGCGACGACACCATCGAACTGACCAATGGATGTGTGTGCTGCTCGATCGGCGACAGCCTGGCGACCACATTGCGCGACCTCAGCATGGTGTCGTCGCCCCCAGATCGCATCGTGCTGGAGTGCAGCGGAGCCGCCGACCCGGGACTCGTCGCTCGCTACGGCAGTAGAAGAGTGCTCGCCGAACCAGTTGTCGTCGTCACCGCAGACGCCACAGACGTGCGCCGCCGCTCCGAGGATCCGCGCTTTGCATCTCTTGTGACCGCGCAACTCAAACGTGCCGACCTGCTCGTCGTCACCAAGAGCGACCTCGTAGAGGACGCTTCAGAAACCGCGACATGGCTCCAATCCATGGTGACCGCGACCGTCGTCATCGGCCATCCAGACGAGATCGGGTCTGTCCTTCCTCAACAGCGCATGACAATCGAATCATCCCAACCCCCGATGCTGACCACGGGCCGTCATGTGTTCAACGAACGCGTCGTAGCAACTGATATCGCCAGTTGGCTTCGATCGATCCCCGGGCTGGTGCGGGCGAAGGGGGTTGTTGCGACTGCATCGGGTCCCCTGCTGATTCAGTGGGCAGCAGATCAGTTCGAGATGACACCGTGGAACGGCCACACCATGCCGAACGAAATCATCACGATCGCCGCTGAGACCGCCTTCTAGTCAGCAACCCAGGCTGCTTCGGGGTCGATTGGCCAACGTGGCCCGTCGACTCGGGGATGATCGAAATTCTCGACTCGAAGCGTCGTCAATCCCGGACTGTCAGCGGTGATCACTTCCGTTGCCAGCTCATCGAATCCCGCCCTGAAGTGTTGACTGCTCTTGAGCACGACAAGGTCGAATCGAGTCACATCGATGCCATGCAGCGAAAAGACCTCGGCGTCGAACACCTGGGACCGAGCAGATCCAACGAGAATGTCTATTCCCCCTCGACCGCCCATCTGCAGACGGGCCATAGGTCCATAGTTGGCTCGAGCGCCGGCCAGCATCGGAGTCGTATAGACAAACCTGCCATCGCTTGTGGACTTCACGTAAACCGTGATCTCGAGCGGACTGCCGTGGAGATCGTCATGCTTCCCACCCAGAGAGATCTCGATAGTTGACCCGGCACCAGCATCATGAGCTTGCTCTGCGACCTGAGGGTCGAAAATGTACCCGAAACAGGAGTTCTCTGGATTCGCCTCGATCAGCGCCCGTAACACGTGGGTGGCGTCCCCTGGTGTCCCTCCGCCAGGGTTGTCCGCGGTGTCGTTGATCACGACAGGTCCGCCTCGTTCAACGATCACGCGCTGGGCCTGGCGGATCGCAATCTCTGGTGTCAAAGACTCCAAGCGAAATTCTTCCCGACGATCCCAGACCTCTGCCGCGATTTGCTGGGCAACCGCCCGAGCCAGCGCCGGATCAGCGTTCGTCGTGACAACGACCGAAGCTCCCGCAGCCGGAATATCGGTGAACGGAAATCCGTGGAAGAACGCGCACCGCAGAACGCCTTCCACACGCTCCAACTCAAGACACCGGTCACGGATATCTCCTGCCGGTGCGATCGTGGTGCTCGACGTCGGCAGCAGAAGAGGAAGCCGCTCCACATGCGTGGTCGGATTCCATTCACCCGAGACAAGGTTCGGGACAGCCTCGATGGCCTCAATCCCGCGTTCGTACATGTCGACATGCGGGTATTCGTAAACGCCGAGTAGGAGGTCATAGAGGTCCCCCATCTCCTGGGTGATCGCTCCATGAAGATCAAGTGTTGAGATGAGCGGTACGTCGAAGCCGATCACCTCGCGAATCGATTGACCGAGGTCTGATTCGAGATCGTCGATGCCCTCCGCGATGCCGGCACCGTGAGTGTCCAGAACCACCGCGTCGAGCGGCATTGCGGCAGCGATGCCAGCGACGAGGTCGTCTCGGAGCGTCCGATACGCCTCCCCGTCGATGGTGCCCGAGGGCTGCGCAAACGCGTGGAGGACAGGCACCACATCGTGATCGTTTGCCTCGGCTGCGAAGAGCATCCCACCCATGAACGTGCGAGTCCCGGCGTAGGTCGCAATGGCCTCTCCGCGCCGAACGTCGAATGAATCCATCGTGGTCATGCCGAACGACTGCACGGCGTAGGTGTTGGTCTCGTGGACTATGCCACCGAGGGCGATTCGCATCCCCGCACAGTAGGGCGGCGCCGCATCGGGTGAGACACGTCGACCCCAAGGAGAACCGCGCTCCCAGTTTGGGTATGAGCGATACTCCGGGGATGTCCTCTGGTGAGCCTGTTCATGTCCGGACAGCTCGCGCGGTCTATGACCACTCCGCTGAGCAGTTTGTCGAGGCGGTCGGGACGACGGTTTCGCCTGATTTCGAGGCTCCGCTGGATCGAGCTGTTCTCCACGCCTTTGCTGAGGACCTCCTGAATCGGCCCGGCAGTGTCCTGGACGCCGGATGCGGGCCGGGACGAGTCGCCGCACTGCTCGCCGGGAAAGGCCTACGTGTTCAGGGCATCGATCTCTCGTCGGGCATGATCGAGGCTGCTCGCAAGGCCCATCCGCACATTGACTTCGATGTCGCCCCGTTGACCGCACTTCCCGTTGCCGATGACTCATTGGCTGGCGTGGCGTATTGGTACTCGATCATCGCCACACCCTTGGAAGAGCTCGGTTCGGTGTGGGCCGAACTCGACCGGGTGCTGGTTCGAACGGGTCTGGCTCTCATCGCATTCCAAGCGGGCGACAACGAGTCGCTCCTGCGGCCCGATGCCTACGGTTCTTCGAGCACGCTCACGCTCTATCACCACAACGTTGAGGCAGTTGTGGAATCGCTCGGAATCGCCGAATTCAACGTTCGTGCCGAGGTTCGGCGCCGCCCTCGACTCGCCCACGAGTCGACCGACCAAGCCTTTCTGCTTGTCGAACGGTGCCCAACTCCGGCTGGCTAGATCAGCGGATCACTGCCCGCCTAGTCTCACTCGATGCGCCTCAGACAGATTGCCCTGGTTGCCACTGAACTTCGCCCGGTTGAGGAGACCATCTGCAACGAACTCGGTCTCGAGATGTGTTACCGCGATCCCGGGCTTGCAGCCTTCGGACTGCGTCATGGCTTGTACCCGATCGGTGATCGCATTCTCGAAGTCGTTGTTCCCAAACAGCCAGGGACCACTGCCGAACGCTTTCTCGAACGCCGAGGCGGCGACGGCGGCTACATGGTGTTGCTCCAGACTGATGATGTCGACGCCGAACGCGAGCGAGTGACTGAGGCTGGATTTCGATTGATTCATGACGGCGGCCTCGTGCAGCCAACAACGGCGCCGGGAGAGGATCCGGCCTCGATCCACGGGATTCATCTCCACCCAAAGGATGTTGGCGGCGCAATCTTGTCCATTGACCAGGCCAACCCGCCCGAGAGCTGGGCATGGGCCGGCTACGACTGGGAGTATCACAGCCGGTCCGGAGTCGTTTCGGACTTGATCGCCATCGACATTCAAGCGACCGATCCGGCCGAGCTCGCCGAACGATGGGGACGGGCGCTTGACCGAACGGTCGAGCCGAATCACACCATCGAGTTGAGCGATGCGACGATCCGCTTTGTCGAAGATGCCGACGGTCGTGGTGACGGCCTCGCCGCCGCCGATCTGGTCGCGACCGATCGCAGCCGTGCTGGCGAAACCCTCGAGATCTGCGGATTTCGCTTCAATCTTGTCTAACCAACTGTTCCCGAAGAGAATCGAGAGCACGCATGCCAGATCTTGCAGACGTCCAGCGCTTCCTCGCCGACGACACCGGACTTGCCACCGTGAGTACGGTCCAGGCGAACGGCGACGTGCTTTCGAGTGTCGTGAACTGTGGTGTCATCGATCACCCTGTCAGCGGCGAGGCATCTATCGCGCTCGTCTCCCGAGGTGGGGCCCATCTTCTCCGCTGCAGGCGGGACACATGATGATTGGGATGAATATGACCGGGTTATGGCTGATGATCAACGAATTGCCGTGTTCGTCAGCCCCGATCGGATTCTCGGGGTGACACCCGTCTAAGCCGGGGCAACGACGACTCAGTGAGCGGCGCCAGCGGCGGGCGTTGCATCGTGTGATTCTTTGCCATGGAACTGCGAGACGATCGCCACGACGATGCCACCCACGATCAATCCCACGACTGCGGACAGTGCGGTGTTGACCAGCCAGGCCAGCACACCGCCGACTCCCCCAACTCCATGCACTGATTCCTCGAGGTCGTGCACGATGTCGTAGGGCAAGTCCCAACCGAGCTCATGCGCACCGACCACCAGAATGTGTCCGCCGACCCACAGCATTGCCGCCGTCCCAATGATGGAAAGCCACTTGAGCAAGATCGGCATGCCCGACACCATCGCTCTCCCAAGCTTCTGGGAAGACTCCTCTTCTCTACTCGCGAGCGACAGCCCAATATCGTCCATCTTGACGATGAGCGCCACGACGCCATAAACGATCACCGTGATGAAGAGCGCGACGACCACCATGATCACCGAACGCGACACGAAACTCTCGTCAATGACCTCTTTCAACGAGATCACCATGATTTCTGCGGAGAGAATGAAGTCGGTTCGGACCGCACCAGAAATTGTTGCTGCTTCGGCCTCTGGTCCTTGCATCGCCACCGGGATGTCGTGGCTGTGGTCGTCGCCCTTGAGCGCGTGGTAGACCTTCTCGGCGCCTTCGAAACACAGGTATGTTCCGCCGAGCATCAGGATGATCTCGACCAACAACGGCACAAACTCGCTGAGCAGCAACACCGCCGGCAAGATGAACAGCAGCTTGTTGCGAAGCGAGCCGATGGCGATCTTCTTAATGATCGGCAGCTCACGATCGGCCGCCAAGCCTTGGACATAGGCCGGCGTGACGGCGGTGTCATCAACCACAACGCCCGCAGCCTTGGCACTGGCACGACCTGCTGCAGCTCCCACGTCGTCGATTGACGCCGCGGCGAGCTTCGCCAACGCTGCAATATCGTCGAGCAACCCGACTAGACCACCAGCCATCTCACATCCATCTCATAGCGGAGCGACAAAGGGGTCAGGGTAATTCGCTTCGCCGCCCGAAACGACGATCGATCAACCAAAGACGTTTGCGCGACCCAACGACCAGCGCGATGAGCCCCTCAACCAGCCGCGCTCGGGTTGGTCATGGGGAGGTCGGGATCGGCTGTCCATTCCATCAAACTGCCGTCGTAGACCGAGACGTTGGTCTTTCCAAAGAGCGCCATAGCGAACGCATCGACGGTCGCTGCGATGGCTCCGCCGCAATAGGTGATGACATCGCGTTCTTCAAGGAGTCCCGACTCCGTCAGGTGAGCATGCATCGATGCGGCATCGGCAAATCCGGCAGTTTCCGTCTCGATCAGTGACCGAAATGGAACGTTGATGGCGCCAGTGATGTGGCCCGACCTCGGCCCGTAGGACGTCCCCGTCCCGTCAAAACTGTCTGCGGGCAATGCATCGACGAGGCATACCGACGCCTCAGCCCCGTCGGTGCGCACATTCTGCGCGGCGCTCAGCACATCGTCCTTGGTTGCTCTCGCCTGTTCCCAGCCGGCCGAGGGCACGAACGGGTCGACGACTTCAGGTATGACCGAGGCTTCATCTGTGAGGGCCCGACCCTCGGCTTCCCATCGCTCCAGACCGCCCTGGAGAATGGAGCACTCGACGCCGTAGTGATGCAACGTCCACCACGCACGAGTGCACCACATGGTCCCGGAGTCGATGTCCGGACGAGGCGTTCGGCCCACGAGCACGACTTTGGTGGCCGCGCCGATTCCGACGGCGGCCAAAGACCCACTGATCTGATCGGGAGTCGGCCACATCCACGGCAACGCTTCGTCTGTATTCGACAGGGCACCCTTTCCTGCGGGCACATCGAAGAGGATCGAGCCGGGAATGTGGCTCTCCTGATAGCACTCTTCTTCGGCTCGGTTCTCAAGCCGGCTTGTCAGCTTCGCGGTGACGTCCAAGATGCGCACGTTCGGATCATCAAGCTTGCCTGCAAGCCACTCGGTGGTCACCAGGTACTCGGGATGAGAGAACTCCACTGGGGCGCTCGCCTTCTGTGTTGATGACACACCGGTTGCGTCGTGGCTCGATCGTAGGCTCGTATCTCGGTCCAAACCCAACGCTGCCGCTATCGGCGCGAGCGCAGCGCTGTCGTTCCTTCCGTATCGAGCGTGCCGGCCCCCGAGAGCACCACGCCATAGTCGCGTCGTGCCCCGTCCACGGAAACGACGCCATCTCGGACATCGCGTACCACCAACGCGGGATCGCGCTCCAGCGGGTCGCCCCAACCTCCGCCCCCCGGCGTCTCTGCGGTCATTCGAGCAGGCCCGAGGCGAGTGACGCCGTACTTTGGCGGGACAAACTCCTCGGCGTCGACCGGCGCGATCGTTTCGAGGCCAACGCCGCCGTCACCGCCGTTGCGGACGCCATGGCCGCTCACGGACCCGAGCCCCTCTGCCCGGAACGACCAGGTGGCTGCTTCGAGCACATCGGCAACGTAGCGAACTCCGGTCCCGCCTCGACGGAGACCAGGACCAGCGTTGTCGCATCGTTGTTCGTGCGTGATGTACCGCACGGGAAACATCTGCTCATGGAACTCGAGGTTGGGAATGTCCAGACCGCCGAGGCTGATGAGGTGCCCCATTTGAGCGAACCCGTCCCGTTCAGCTGTCGCTCCAGGAGTGCCCATCGCATGCCAGTGGTACATCACCCAGGTCGTCCCGTCGTCGCGCTTTCCTGCGACGTGACCGTGCATCGTCTTGGACCATGCAGCGCAGGCTCGATCCGGGTCAGCTTGCGCCAACGCCTGCCAAACCGCAATCACGATCTCGTGGGCGACATACACCGTGTTCATCGTCATCGGTGCAGGCGGAAGCGCATTGACGATCGTGCCCTCGGGAGCCACGATCGTGACACCGCGATATGTGCCCTCGTTCCGGGGAATCGAGGTATCGAAGAAGGAAGAGATCGCCAGATACACCGACGAGTATGTGTTGGCGACCGAGCTGTTCTTGAAGCCTTCTATCTGCGGGTCCGTCCCCGTGAAGTCGACGCGCATTTCATCGCCCTCGATCGTGACGGCAACGCGCACCGCAATATCGGTTTCGACAAAACAGTCGTTGTCCGAGTGATCTTCGCCGAGGTAGACACCATCGGGAAGGCCTCGTACCGCGGTTCGCATACGTCGATCGGCGTGCTCCAGCACGCCCGCCAGGTAGCGCAGGTATTCCGCGTGCCCCAGTTCGGCGACCAACGATTGCACCCGCTCTCCACCAATTCTCGTCGATCCGATCATGGCGAGGAGATCGCCATCAAGCAGCTCGGGAGTGCGGCAGTTGATCAACAAAAGCTCCCAGAGATCTTCTCGCACGACTCCGGCTTCGATCAGCTTCAGCACAGGCAACCGGATACCTTCCTGCCAGATTTCGGTGGCCTCCGGGTTGTATGTGCCAGCTAGTCCTCCGCCGATGTCGTTCTGGTGTGCACGGTTGCAACAGAATCCGACAAGCTCGGGCTCGAGTGGTTCTCCATCGTCGGTGAGACCGTCGACGTCCATGAACACCGGTCGGGCAATGACCCAGTCCGGCAGGTGGTTACCGCCTGCGACGTACGGATCGGACAGGAGGAACACATCGTCGGGAGCAATACGACCAGCAAACCGGTTGAGGAGTGCCCTCACCGCAAAGCCTCCACCGCCCGTATGGATCGGTATCCCGTCGGCGTTTGCGACCAGCGTTCCGTCGGGCGTGGTGATGAAACAACTGAAGTCGTGACTCTGGCTGAAGATCGTGCTTCGAGCCGTTCGTGTCATCACCCAACCCATGTGCTCGGTGATCTGATCGAGCCGGTTCTGCATCAGCGCCAGAATGATTGGGTCGAGCGTTGCGGCCCCGGGTACCACGTCGCCTGAGGTGCTCAGGCGTGTGCCATCGACGTCAATCACGAAGTTGTTCTCGTGGTCGACGACCAGCGAAGACCCGGGTGGAACGACAACCGTCGTCGTGAGCTCTTCAATGAGCGCCGGACCGTCGAATTGGTGCTGAGCACCGATTCCCTGACCATCGAAGACTGGCGCCGCTACCCAGCCGTGCCCAGGGAACCAGACGTTACGGGTCTCGATTGGTTCGGGCAGTGGACCCACCTCAGGTGCAGGTGTCGCCACCACATCACCGGTTGAACCGGTTGCCGTCATACGAAGGGACGCGATCATGATCGTGCCGTCGTTCTGCACGTGGCCGTACAGCCGCTCGTACTCAGATTCAAAGTCGGCTCTGATTTGTTCAGGATCAAACGCGCCGTCTTCAAGCCGCACTCGAATCGCCCAGATTTGCCCGGGGTGGTGCAACTCCAGCTCGTAGCGGAGCGCCACGGCATCCGGTGCAAATCCTTCGTCAGCCATGACGCCGAGTGCACGAGTTTGAAGTTCACCAAACCCTGTGTCGACGTCGGTGGCCTCACGCTGGTCGAGCGACCCGACCAGTACCTTCGTGAAGTCGTGACGGATGTCGGTGTGAAGCATGCCGATGGCGCACAGAGCCCCGGCGTCTCGAGGGACGTACACACGATTGCATCCCAGCCCCGCTCCAACGGACGCGCCGTGCATCGGTCCGGCACCACCAGCGGCAACCAAGGTGAAACGCCGGGGAGAGTGCCCACGCTCGATCGAAATGTGCTCGACCGCGCTCAGCAGGTGCTGCTCGGTCAGCTCGAGAATTCCGGCCGCGGCATCGTGGACCGAAAGGCCCAGCGGTTCAGCTACGTGCAACCGAATGGCCTCTTCTGCCGAAGCGAGATCGAGATCGAGGGTTCCGCCGGCCGACTTTCCTGGTCGAAGACGCCCGAGAACGAGGTGAGCATCGGTGACCGTCGGTCGCGTTCCCCCTCGCTGGTAGCAGGCGGGGCCGGGGTCGGCTCCTGCCCCTTCTGGCCCGACGAAGAGCATCCCCGCATCGTCGACTCCGGCGATCGTGCCGCCTCCAGCCCCAATCGTGTGGATGTCGATCGCGGGGGTCGATACGTGGTAGCCAGCGACATCGAGATCGTCCTTCGTCGCGACTTCGCGACCCGACATCAACAGCACGTCGCACGACGTGCCGCCGATCTCCATCGAGATCACGTTTCCCTCATCGTGTTGCGCCACGCCCAGTTCATCTACAGCCCGGCTGTATGCAGAAAGGGCTCCCACGGCCGCAGCGGGGCCGCTCAGGAGAAGGTTGACTGGCCGATCAGCCAATTGTTCAACCGAGGCCGCCCCGCCGTTTGATTGCACGAGAAGCAGCGGTCGGTTGAGCCCGAGCGCCGCGAGCTCAGACTCAAGCGATTGGAGATACCCCACGATGCGGGGCATGAGCGTTGCGTTGACGACCGCGGTCGACGTGCGTTCGTACTCCCCCATCAGCGGCGACACGTTGGCAGAGGTTGTGATCCAGTCGCCCTCCCACCGGGTTGCGATCTCGGCCGCAACGGCATCTTCGTGATCTGAGTTTGCGTAGCTGTTCATGAAGGCGACTGCCACGGATTCCACACCTTCAGCCCGAAACTGGTCGAGCGCATCATCAAGGCCCGTGAGGTCGAGCGGTTCATGTTCGGTGCCGTCGGCATCGATTCGTCCGCCGACGGGAAGCCGCAGGTAGCGAGGAACCAGCACGGGCGCATACGGCGCCCGGTGATTCCATTGGTCGCTCCGCAGGCCCCGTCTGATCTCGACAACATCACGAAATCCATCGGTCGTGAGAAGTCCGACGGTCGCCCCCTTGCCTTCGAGCATGGTGTTCGTGGCGACCGTCGATCCGTGAACGAACAACTCGCAATTGGCCAGCACTTCCTGGGTTGGCAGTCCGAGATCCACTGCGATCCGTTCCACCGCAGCAATGACGCCGCGACTCGGATCAGCGGGCACCGACGGCACCTTTGCGACCCACGTGTGGCCTGCGACATCGCCGAGAACGAGGTCGGTGAACGTGCCGCCCACGTCAACCCCGATACGCCACGGCGCTCGAGGTCGGCGGATCTCATCCCCTGTTCGGTGTGCTTCGTTCATCTCATCCACTCCCTTTCGGACCAAAGAATCTGAAAGACTCGGCCAATGATGCGACCGGCTCACAAACCTGCCTCACGCTCTGCCGATCTCTTTGCTCGAGCCAAAGGCTCGATTCCCGGTGGAGCGTCGCGCTCGACCGTACTCACAGAACCGCATCCGATCTATATCGCTGAGGGTCGCGGCGCGTGGCTCACCGATATCGACGGGAATCGATACCTCGACGCAAACAACAATTTCACGTCGATCATTCTCGGCCATGCTGATCCCGCAATCGACGCAGCGGTGAGGGAACAGCTCAGCCGCGGCACTGCCTATTCGATGGCAACAAGCATCGAAATCGAACTGGCCGAGTTGCTGACCGGACGCCTGAAGTCCGTCGATCAGATCCGATTCTGCAACTCGGGAACCGAAGCGGTCATGGGAGCGATCAAAGCCGCACGTGCCTTCACCGGGCGCCCCCTGATCGTGAAGGTTGAGGGGAGTTACCACGGTACCTATGACCACGCAGAGGCCAGTCTTGATCCCGACCCAACAGAGTGGGGCGATGCGGGCTCTCCCACGACCGTGCCGTATGCGGGTGGGGCGCCGACGTCCGTGGCGAACGAGGTTGCCGTGATTCCATTCAACGATGCCGAGGCTGCGCGTACCACCATCCGTGCGGTCGGTGAGCGTTGCGCCGCCATCTTGTTGGATCCCATGCCGAGTCGAGTCGGGATGCCCACAGTGACTCCCGAATTTCTTCGCTCCATCGAAGAGACTGCTCGTGAAGTCGGAGCGCTCGTCATCCTCGATGAGGTCATTTCGTTTCGGCTTGCTCACGGCGGAGCCCAAGAGAAGCTCGGGATCTCTCCTGACCTCACTGCGCTCGCAAAGATCATCGGCGGCGGATTTCCTGTGGGAGCGGTCGGTGGGCGGGCCGATGTGATGGCGGTGTTCGCCAAACAGGGTGGCAATCGTGCTGCGCTTCCGTCGGGTGGGACCTTCACGGCGAACCCGGTCACGATGACCGCTGGTCTTGCCTGCATGGAACAGCTCGACAGCGACGCGTTCGACCGTCTCGATGCCATCGGAACGAGGTGCAGAACTGGACTGACAACGGGCTTTGACGCGGGCTCGATCGCCTGGCAAGTCACGGGTGCAGGGTCGCTGTTTCGTATCCACCCAAACAAGCGGGCGATTCGCAGCTACCGAGATACTCGACACTCGAGCGACGAGGCTGCCTCAATGGCCGAGCTGCAACGCCATCTCCTCGAACGAGAGGTCTATCTGTCGGATTACGGAATGGGCTGTTGGAATCTTGCTACGACTGACGACGACATCGATCTGTTCGTGGATTCGGTGATCAGTTCGATCGGTGCCCTCCGCTTGTGAACCCTGAACTGCAGGTCCATCAGGGCGATATCACCGAGCAACGTGTCGACGCAATCGTCAACGCGGCAAACGAAACGCTTCTTGGTGGCGGTGGGGTCGACGGTGCCATTCATCGTGCCGCCGGGCCTGAGTTGTTGGCGGTGTGTCGCACACTCGGAGGTTGCGAGACCGGGCGAGCGAAGATCACCCCGGGTTTCGATCTTGTGGCGTCCTGGATCATCCATACGGTGGGGCCAATCTGGGATGGCGGTCACCGTGCCGAGCCCGAACTCCTCGCCTCGTGCTACCGCAACTCGTTGACCCTTGCGGAGGAGGCTGGTGTTGACTCGATCGCCTTTCCTGCGATTTCCACCGGTGTCTACGGGTATCCGATCGAGGACGCTGCCGACGTCGCAGTTCGCACCGTGCGAACCTCGAATTGTGCGGTCTCGCTGGTTCGATTTGTCGCCTTCGACACGCAGACCTACGACGTGTATTGCGGGTTACTTGGTGAGTGAGCGTGCGTCATCCACGCCATGGTGTGCAAGAAGATCCACGTCAGGACCAGCGATGGATCCCCATGCTCACCGCTGCATGAGTCGCCAGAGCAATACGGGATCCCCACGGTGAGCGCGGCCCTGCGAATCGTTCTCCTGCAGCCTCTTGGGGCCAACAGATCACGATCGCGTCGCTTGCCGTACCGGTGCCGTCCACCCCGGCCTCGAGTAGTGCCTGCGACTTCGCTTCGGTGGCCGTGACAACTGCGTTGACCGCTGCCGCCGGATCAAGAGCAACGGGCAACTGGATCACAATATTGATCGTGCCCGGCTCCCCCAAGCCAACGCGAGCGCCTGGATCAGCCGCCCACGTCGGATTCGAAATGCCGACGGTCGTATCCACGACCACCGCCTCGACTTCTGCCCGCTCCACCCGCGAGACATCTGCTGCGGTGAAGAGGCCAACGCCGTGACCGGTCAGCTCGAACTCGGCCGCAATCTCCTTGACATGGGCCTCGAGATCAGTTCGGGCATAGCTTTTTGGCACACCAATGTTGACCAGCCAGGGTGCGGCAACCAGTCCGCCGCCAACCGCGGCGGATGAGAGCATCGACACCGGCTGCTCCCACTCCCAGACGAGCACTGCCCGACGGCGCTCGTTCTCCAGATGGAGCGCGGGCTCTCGTGTCACGGATGCACCGCCGTCGGCCGTCGTTGCTGAGACATGCCGCCGCTACCCAGCCCAGTCTTGCTTGGGGGCGAAGAGATCCCCGAGATCCTCGAACGAGGAGTCGGCCGCGACCGGCTTGGCAATGAACCACTCCGTACCAAAACGAGCGCGGAATCCGTCCAGATCAGGATTGTCAGGATCCCAGTCGTCTGGCACCTGCGAGAGATGATGTCCGATGGCCTTCGCTTTCTGGAGGAACCACTTCTCACCACCGACGAAATGGGTGAGATCTTCTTCCGCCGCCGCGAACTTCGTGTCAATCGATCCGTCAGCATCAGGCAAACCCGCCAGGTGCTCGCGGTTGTATGTTGCGTCGAGAACCCACGGGGCAAGTTCCAACGTGGCCATCTGGTGCGCAACCAGATGGACCTGCACGTGGTCGGGGTGGCCGTATGTCCCGTTGGCGTCGTACCCGATGATGGCATCGAGCGTCTCATCTTCGAGGAGATCGGCAACCTGGGCTGCGACGGTGGCCGGATCAGCGTTCGAGAACGCGGCGGGATTGGAGGTGGTGTCGGTTCCCGCCATCCCTGAGTCGTCATAGGGCAACCACTCGATGCGGTCGGCACCGAGTTCGGCGCAGGCTGCAAGGGCTTCTCGCACCCTGCGATCACCGAGCGACTCTTCACCGAGATCCTGATTCGTCTCGCCCGCATCACCCCGTGTGCCATAGACCACGATGGTTCGCATCCCGAGCGACTTGGCTTTCGCCATGGTTGCACCGGTGAGAATGCACTCGTCGTCGGGGTGGGCTTGAAGAAACAGCAAGGTTTTCGGGGACATGCTCGTCATCCAGAGACCCTACGTCGAGGAGCGCATGTACCAATCGCAGAACTGAACGCAGAACTGCTCATCAAGTGCGAACGGCTCACCCTCGACAGCATCCCCGGGCACGATCCAGCTCGAGTAGAGCGTGCATCTCTCACCATCGATCGGCAGGATTCAGTTCGTTGCGGATGTGATCGGACACATACCTACGTTGACCCGTTTGCCGTCGACAAGGGCGGCTACGGAACCTACTCAGCCTGCTGATCCACCATCTGTATCCAGACGAACGAGTCCATCGAGGATCAAGTCCAGGACCAATTCGAAGCTGCTTCCGGACCGCCCTTCCATATGTTCCTGAACGTGGGCGATCATGTGCGGAAAGGCCTCGGCAGAGAGGCTCTCTACATAGGTCCGGGCCGTCGCCTCAGGATCATCGATGCCCAGGGTCATTCCGAGTTCTTGCAGCGTGTAGCCCACCACATGATTCGACACGGCGTGGAAGCCATGATGGGCAAGATCCGGAGTGAGTCCACTCCCGTACAGGTTCGCAAGGAGTTGTTCCATGAGATCGGTTCTGGCAGGGCCGGGCATGTGTTGCTGCCAGAGCGACGCCGCCCAGGGATGCCGCACCAGCATCGCGCGGTTTGAAACCGCAATGAGACGCACCGTCTCGAGGGGTGGACCTCCATGATCGGAAAGGTCGATTTCGGCGGCGACAGTATCGAGCATCAGCCCGAGCAAGTCATGCTTGTTGGCAACGTGGTTGTAGAGCGCCATCACGCCGAAACCGAGTCGCTCGGCAAGGTTCCGCATACTGAGCGAGTCGACGCCCTTCTCGTCAGCAATGGCGATGGCGGTCGACACAATCGTCTCGGCTCGCAGCGGTTCTCGACGACTGATGTTCTTCATTCCCCTCCTCCCCTTGTCGAGCAACGGCACATTCAACCATTGGACCTGGCAACAACCGCTTGACGAACGTACACCGTACAGACTAAACGTACGGTGTACGTATCGACGTACACCGTACATTCTTGAGGGAACCACATGCACGAAACCATGCAAGCCGCTGTTGCCCGCCGCTACGGGACCGCGGAGGTACTCGCCATCGAGAAGGTTCCCGTGCCGGCTCCCAACGACCGACAGGTGTTGGTCGAGGTGCAGGCCTCATCGTTCAACGCCCTTGACGGCCACTTTCTCACCGGAACGCCGTACTTCCTGCGGCTCCTCTCTGGTTTGCGAACGCCCAAGCGCCTCATCCACGGCGCAGATGTATGCGGAGTCGTTCGAGCAAGCGGCTCCAACGTCAGTCGATTCGCTCCTGGAGATGTGGTGTTCGGCGAATGCGATGGCGGTGGATTCGGTCAGTTCTTGGCCGTCAAGGAAGATCACATCGTGATCAAACCACCATCGGTGTCCGCTGATGACGCAGCAGCCACTCCAGTTGCCGGCCTCACAGCGGTGCAGGGTCTTCGCTCCCAAGCACGATTACAACCGGGTGAACACGTGTTGATCAATGGAGCTGCCGGTGGCGTGGGGACCTTCGCCGTGCAGATTGCCAAGGCGTTGGGAGCCGAAGTCACTGCTGTCTGCAGCACGAGAAACGTCGAGATGGTTCGATCCATCGGCGCAGATCATGTCGTGGACTATCACCACGACGATTTCGTCGTTGGAGGCGAACGCTTCGACGTGATGCTCGACAACGTTGGCAATCGAACGCCCACTGCTTGCATCAGCGTGCTCCGCTCAGATGCTCGATACGTCGCGGTCAGCGGCCCGAAAGCAAACCCGTGGCTCGATCCACTTCCTCACCTGGCTCGGACGGCAATCGCAATGAAGCGCGCTGGGAGATCGTTCCATCAGTTCACTGCGAATGCGAACATCCAAGACCTGGAGTTTCTAGCGACCCTCCTCGAACAACGAACCGTGGTTCCTCAGATCGAGCGCATCGTCGGCCTCGACGGCGTTGCCGATGGATTCACCGAGATCGCATCAGGACACGCTCGGGCCAAGATCGTGGTACATCCGGGCTCTTGACGCTGACGTTGCTGCCAGCCCACGCCAACCTTCACACTGCGCCGCGACCTCGGCATCATCACTCCTTAGGTAGATGGGGCGAAGTCATCGTCGAGATACACACGAATGATGTCGTCATAACTGTGGTCAGGTGTGAACCCGAGACCGAGCGCACGTTGGGTGTCAAACCGTTGTGGCCATCCCGCGACAATCTCGGCTACCGCTGGATCTTCGGCTTCGACGATCAGGTCAACCGCATCCTGACCGGCCACCCGTCCGAGCGCCTCGATCTGCTCGCCGACTGTGACCGATACCCCTGGCATCGTCAGGTTCCGACGGGCCCCAAGTGCCTCACTGTCGAGCTCGGCGGCGTGCACGATGTAATCGATCGCGGTGCGCGGGCTGGCATGGCTGTGTCGCACGTTCCTCGACACTGGCAACGAGGCCTGTACTCCGGCGAGCGGTTCGCGAATGACACCACTGAAGAAGCCAGACGCAGCCGCATTGGGAAGGCCGGGGCGCACGCTGATCGTCGGCAATCGGATCCCCACGCCATCAAAGAATCCTCTTCGGGTGTAGTCGGCCAACATGGCCTCGCCCATCATCTTTTGCGTGCCGTAGGACGTGAGTGGCGTGAGGTGAAAGTCGTCGGGAATTGGATCGGGAAACGGAGCGCCAAAGACCGCGATCGATGAGGTGAAAACAACTCGAGGCGTCCCCTCCGCGAGCCGGAGTGCATCGAACAGCAACCGGGTTCCGTCGAGATTGACGGCCATGCCCTTGTCAAAGTTGGCTTCGGCTTCACCCGACACCACACCAGCAAGATGGAAGATGACATCTGGCATCGGGTGAAGAAGATCGGCCGCAGCGCCCGGTTCGCTGAGATCAGCGACGACGGATCGACAGGTCGAGGCCGCAAGAGGGGAATCAACGACGTCGACGAGGTCCATCCGATCAATGGATAATCCTCGGAGCGATCCGAGATCGAGCAGACGGCGGGTCAGCTTCTGGCCCAACATGCCAGCAGCTCCTGTGATCAGAATGTGCATCCGGCGAAGCTAGCCCAGCCACAGCGACTCGCTGCAGTAGAGCAAGCAAGCTACCCATGACCCCAGCACCGTGACCCCAGCACCGTGGGAGAAGAGGCAAGCCTGCGACCGCAGCGCTACCTTGAGAGAGCCGAACGAGGAGCTTGCCATGAACGTCCGTTGGTCGCATTGTGTCCTGCGTGTGCGGGATCTCGATGCCATGATCGAGTTCTATTGCGATGCACTTGGGTTCAAGCTCGCCGACCGTGGGGCAGTCAGCCCCGAGCAGAACATTGCGTTCCTGAGCGGCTCATCTACCGACCATCACCAGCTCGGATTGATCACGGGTCGAGCCGACGACGACACATCGAGCCTCGACCACAACGCATTTCGAGTCGACTCCGTCGAAGACGTGCAAACGATGGTGAACTGGGTCAACAACGACGAACGAACCGGCAAGGGCTTTCCCGTCACCCACGGCAACGCCGTGTCGGTGTACTTCAAGGATCCTGAAGGCAATGGCATCGAGATCTTCTGTGACACCGCCTGGCACGTCCCACAACCTCAGATCGGCTTCTGGGATCCTTCCCAGACTCCAGAAGAGATCCTGGACAAGGTCAAGGCTGATTTTGGTGACGCCGATGGGTTTGGTCCGATTGAGGAGTATCAGGCTGCACAGGCCAGCATCTTCAACGAGTGACCGGCTCGTCGGTCTTCGTCTTCGACAGTTCAGCTTTCGTCTTCGACAGTATTGACCAGCACGCCCAGCTCTGAAATTTCCACCTCCACGACATCACCCGACTTCATGAAGAGCGGCGGCGTGCGAGCAAAGCCAACGCCCGAGGGCGTTCCGGTCACCACGACATCGCCGGGTTCGAGGGTCATGGCCTCGCTCAGAATCGCGATGAGACGGCGAACAGGAAACACCAGATCGTCGACGTGACCGACTTGCATCTCGTCGCCGTTGAGCCGCGTCCTCAGGGTCAGCCCTTCCAATGCAGGCGGAAGCTCATCTGCCGTCACCAGTTCAGGACCAAACCCTCCGGTGCCATCGAAGTTCTTGCCGACCGTCCATTGCGATGCGAAGCGTTGATAGTCCCGCAATGTCGCATCGTTGAACAGGGTGTATCCGGCAACAAAATCCAGGGCAGTTTCCTCAGTCGCATGGCGACACGTCGTGCCGATGACGAGCGCGAACTCGCCTTCGAAGTCAAGCTTGTCAGAGCAGCGAGGGGCCACGATGGTCCCGTTGTGGCCCACGAGGGATGTGGCACCTCGGACGAACACTTCTGGGAACGTTGGGGTCTCTGCACCACCTTCAGCCGCGTGCGCCGCGTAGTTACGACCGATGCAAAGCACTTTCCCCGGCCTTGGGATCAACGGGAGGTAGTGAGGATCCTCCACGAACAGCGCCTCGTCCATGGCACCATTCGCTCCCGCTGCGTCGACACGTGCCCGCAGATCCTCGAGCTTTCCCGCAGCCAACAGCCCGATCAGTGTTGCGGGCAACGTCGGGTCAAGACGCGCGACCGACACCACGCCTTCCGCCAGCCGAACCCCAAGACGGGCGTCGCCTCCGTCGGCATAGGTCAACAAACGCATGGCGGATCTCCTGTAGTTCGTACTCGGGATCTGAGTCTGTCAGGTCCAGCGAGCGAGCTGAAACCGAACCTCTACAGTGTGGAGAACATCACCGTGGAGACCATCGGGCCGAATACGTTGTTCACTCGGCGCCACGGCTCTCGTGCTCTGCGAACAACGCAATGAGGATGAATCTTGACTGACCGCACTGCTCGCTCCCCGCTGACCAACTCTGTGTTCCTCGACCGATGGTCGCCACGATCCTTCAGCGGCACCCCGGTGAGCGCCGAACAGCTCGACGCCATGTTCGAAGCGGCTCGCTGGACACCGTCTTGGATGAACAATCAGCCGTGGATCTTCGCCTACGACACCGATGGCCCAGGCAGGGAGCCGATTCTCGAATCGTTCATGGAGTTCAACAGGGGTTGGGCATCGGCCGCTCCTGTTGTCGGTTTGGTGCTGGCGAAGACCGAGCTTGCTGACTTCATGGCCCGCACCCGAGATTTCGACACCGGGGCAGCAATGATGAGTCTGACGTTGCAAGCCACCATGCTCGGCTTGTCCGTCCACGTCCTGGGCGGAGTGGATCTCGACGCGGCGTACGACGCTACGGGAGCCGATCGGGAGACGACCGAGATTCTCTGCGGCTTCGTCATCGGTCATCGGGGCGACATTGCCGACCTGCCTGAGGGGCTCCAGGAGAAGGAGCAACCGAGCGATCGCAAGCCGACAGACGAGTTCGTTTTCAAGGGTGGACGGGTCACTGGCTGACCGGAAGACCGAAATGTCCCGTCTCTCGTTTCGAACTGAACGAGATCGGGACATAGGCTGCGACGATGAAGGCTGCCGTACTTAATCAGATTCCGGGCGAGTTGATCATCGAGGACATCTCGGTCGACAAGCCGGGACCCAACGAGGTCCTTATCCAGACGGTGCACTCCGGGCTTTGCCACAGTGATCTGCATTTCATGGAGGGCCACTGGGAAACCAAGATGCCGGCCGTGATGGGCCACGAGTCCGCGGGCATCGTGCAGGCCGTTGGCGAGGACGTCACCTACGTCAAAGCAGGCGACCGCGTCATCACGTGTCTTTCGTTGTTCTGCGGCACCTGCAATATGTGTCTGACCGGACACCCCAACGTCTGCACCAACCTGCATGCCGTTGGTCGAGCAAGAGGTGCTGCGCCGCGACTCACGAATGCGGCGGGCGAACCCGTTGCTCAATTCGCGAGGCTCGGCGGCTTTGCTGAAGAAATGCTCGTCCACGAACATGCCGTGGTGAAGGTCCGAGAGGAGATGCCCCTCGACAAGGCATCACTGATTGGCTGTGGTGTGACCACCGGCGTTGGCGCCGTCTTCCGAACTGCCCGCATCGAACCCGGTTCGACAGTCGTAATCTTTGGTTGTGGCGGCATTGGCCTGTCAGCTCTGCAGGGGGCTCGAATCGCTGGAGCCGGACGGATCTTTGCGGTCGACATCACTCCCGCGAAGCTCGAACTCGCGCAAGCCCTTGGCGCAACCGACGTGATCAACGGTGCAGAGACCGACGTGATTGCACATATCAAGGAAGAAACGGGCGGCCAGATGGCCGACTACGCCTTTGAGTGCATCGGTCTCAAGCAAACCGCAGAACAGGCGTGGGGCGTCACCGGCGTTCGGGGTACGGCAGTGATCGTCGGCATGATGCCCTTTGGCCAAAAGGTCGAGATCCCTGGTTATGAGATCTTCATGATGGAAAAGACGCTCAAGGGTTCGATGATGGGATCAACCGTCTTCCGCAAGGACATGCCTCAGTACGTCGACATGTATCTCGATGGCCGCCTGATGCTCGACGAGATGGTCAGCCAGCACATTCATCTCGACCAAATCAACGAAGGCTACGAAGCCATGCAGCGGGGCGAGGGCACCCGCACCATCATCGACTTCTAGCCAGTCTGACGCCGACGCAAGGCCAGCTGCCGGTCGGCGATTCCATTAGTGGTGGTCCCCAGCCTGGCTCTCTGGAGCCGGCTGGGTCTGCCCTGGTCGAATGCGCACCCGAGTGATCTTGCGACCCTCGAGTTGTTCGACAGCGAGCTCATGCGGCCCGTGTTGCACGGTCTCGCCGAGATCAGGAACTTCTCCCGCAAGGGCGAGTACGAGGCCGGCGATGGTCACGACGTCCTCATGGTCAAAGAGCGGGTCGTCGAGCTCTTCCCGAAGTTCGCTCAGCGATACTTCGCCGCCGACAGAGATCGTTCCGTCGGAGTGTCGGGTCATCAAATCTGCCTCGTCCTCCATGATCTCCTCGATCACGTCGTCGAGCGAGACGAATCCGACAGTGGTTCCGAACTCGTCAATGACGAGGGCGGCGTGGTTGTTGCCCTGCTTGAATTGCTCCAGCAGATCATCTGCCGATGTGGTTGCGGCGACGACGGGCAACGGCCGAACGATCTCGGCCAGCGATCCGAAGGTGTTGAGGCGGCTTGCACGGATGAAGTCCTTGATGTGCAGCATGCCGACGACATGATCGAGATCGCCGTCGACGACTGGGTATCGGCTGCGTTGTGCCGTGCCGATGACAGCAGAGATCTCTTCGCCCGTTGCCGCTTGGTCGATGGCGACGATGTTGCTACGGGAAATCATGATCTCCTCTGCCGGCCGCCCATCGAGCTCGAAGATGTTCTGGATCAGATCCCTTTGAAGGCCGCCGATCTCGCCGCTGTGAGCAGACTCGTCGGTCACGATCGCCAGCTCATCACTTGTGTGCAACGAAAGGCGGCGATCCGGTTCAGGAATACGAAGCAAGCGCATCAGGGCAAACGCGATGGCGTTGAGGACCGCCACCATCGGGCGGAAGAGCGCACTGAACGAACGCATCAAGGGGTTCAGGCGGACGCTGACGGCTTCAGGCTCCTGCAGGGCCAATGCCTTCGGGATCATCTCGCCGAACACCACGTGCATATACGTGATCGCGCTGAGGGCAACGATGAACCCCACGGTGTGCGATGCGGTCTCAGGAACACCAATGTCCTCGAGCGGGTCATACAACCAATGGGCGACTGCGGGTTCGCCGTACATGCCGAGACCGATCGATGCGAGCGTGATGCCCAACTGTGCGACCGCGATGTAGCTGTCCTTGCCTGCGTGTCGCTTGAATACATCCACCAGCCACCGGGCGCCGCTGCTCCCGCCGTCGGCCATCTTTTCGAGGCGGCTGAGGCGGGAACCGACCAGTGCGAACTCGGCGGCCACGAACAGGCCATTGAGTACGACGAGGACGATGATCGCCACGACCGGGAATACGTATTCACCGAACACTCCGGCGCCGCCGCTCGACTCTGCCGCGATCATTTCTGGTCACCGTTCGTTTCGAAACTGACCCGCACAATGGCGTTTCCGTCGATTGTGTCGACTCGTATCGGTGTCGCTTCGTCACCGAGTGACACCAGTTCTCCGACAGTTGGCATCCGTGACAACTCATGCCAGATCAAGCCGCCGATGGTGTCGACATCGGACGTAGGGAGCGAAAGTCGGAATCGTTGATTCAGATCGGCGAGAAGAACCTCGCCCGAAACCGAGACCCGCCCCTCGGACTCAGTGATGGGATCTGGGTCGACGTCGAACTCGTCTCGAACTTCACCGAAGATCTCCTCGAGCGCATCTTCCAAGGTGACCAATCCAGCCACACCGCCGTACTCGTTGATCACGAGTGCGCAATGCTGATCGCTCTCGTTCAACCGAGTCCACAGTGCGGGCACCGTGAGCGTCTCGGCAACTTCGAGAATCGGACGAGCAATGGTCGAGACAGATGCTGCGGGGTCTGACTGAGCAAGAAGGTAGAGGCCGCGGAGATTCACGAGCCCCGTCACATCGTCTGATGAGGCTCCCCAGACCGGAAAGCGACTGTGCGGGGTTCCGATGACCTCATCGAGGGCATCACCGACCTGATCCGAAGCGTTGACCCCGACCAGGCGACGCCGCGGCGTCATGATCTCGCGCACGAGCCGTTGCTCCACGTTGAGCACACCGGCCACCATGTCTCGCTCGGCCGCATCGATGAGACCACCATCGGCACTCTCGTTGAACAACGCCGCAAGTTCTTCGGGCGAATGGACGTGTGCGTGGCTGTGATCGGCGTTGAGACCGACCGCCCGCATGATTCGAAAGGCTGATCCGTTGAACAGAATCACGAGAGGACGGAAAACCAATTGGCTGATCTGCATCGGCCGCAAGGTGGAGATTGCCAATCGTTCCGGGTACCGCAACGCCGCAGTCTTGGGGAGAAGCTCACCCAGGATGACTTGGAGCGAGGTGATGATCAGCAGGGTGATGAGAATGGCGACCGCTCGTCCGGCAGAACCAAAGTACGGTTCGAGCAACGGCGTGATCCTGGACTGGGCGAATGCGCCGGCAACGAGACTGCTCAGTGTGATCCCGACCTGGCAAGTCGCGACATAGTTGTCGAGCGCGACCGGGTCTCGAACGATCTCGAACAGCCGAGACGCCGACCGATTGCCATCTTGGCCCATTGCTTGGATTCGGGACTTTCGGCTGCCAACGGTCGCAAATTCAGCCGCAACATACAGAGCGTTGAGGGCCAGCATCACCGTGAGAGCGAGAACTGTGATGAAGAGGCTCAACGGCGAAACGGCGCTTTCTCGGGCGCTGGGCGCCGAGAGACGCGCCAAAAAGGGTGCTCGGACATCCTCAGATCATAGATCGCTGCGGATCAAGGGAGCGGATGCGTCCGACCCAACGCTGTCCCCAACCTCTCAGGGCCGTCCTGGCATCGACGTTGTCTCGCCCATCAGACAGGTGAGCACACCGTTCAATTCGGGCTGATTGGCGTGATAGTGATAGCCGCTGGCCTCGGTCAGGTGGCCGTTGCACTCGTCGAGATCGGCGACCGCCGCATCATCGGCCGCAAGCGGACTATGAATCGCATAGCCGTCGAGGGCATAGGCGAACGCCGGGGTGTCGCCATCGCCAGGATCGCTGGCTTGGGAGCATCCGGTAGCCCCGTGCAGGTGATACCCATCGTTGGGATTGATGTGACCGCCGCAATCATCGAACGCAGCAATCGTGTAGGCCCCGAGGATCGCATCAACGGGTGCCTGCGCCGCGATGATCACGCCGTTCAGCGTGATGCCGACGTTGCCTCGGATTTGTGTAGGCGTCGCTGCAGCTACCGGGACTGCCGGAATCTCGACGGTGGTCGAGATGGGCTCGCCACCATCGAGCCACTCGATACGACCTTCCACACAGTGATTCTGAAACTCCGGATCGACATCCGGACGAGCGGCAGCTTCGAAGGCCTCTTGGGTGTCCGTGACGTGCACATTGCCCTCGTCATCGTGAAGATGCCAATTCTCATCCTCGTAGATCTCCGGGAGATCCAAGATGAACTGGCCATCAAGGTCATAGATCGATTCGCCGTCGAGCCAGATGCCACCCTGCTCTGCAGTATCCGACGTGCTGGCCGGACAGAAGGGGCCGATCTCCACGTCGGTCGGATACCCAGCGATGGTGATCTCGTAGCAATCCGTGTCGACTCCGCTTGCCAGCGTGCAATTGACCGTCGCCGGGTCGTTGACGATGGCCCCGTCGAAGAAGGATGCGAGGTTGATGCCGTCTGGCGATGTCGACATCGAGTCATCAACCTTTAACGACGCGTCGTCGGCCTGTGGTTGTTCTTGTGCCTCAGCATCCGATGTGGTGGCTATCGCGTCATCAGTGCTGGATGCGTCATCGGACTCAGAAGCATCGCTGCCTCCGCACGCAGCCAGACAAAGAGCGGCAGCGACGGAGAGTCCAACAATCGCCTGTCGGGGGGAAGAGATCTTGAGCATGTCCCCACCATCGAGCCTCAACCTGTGAGACCACTGTGAAGCTCACCCCTTGGTCTGTACCGAGGACCGACGAGCGCACTAATAGCTCTTGGGCAGTCCCAGAGTGTGCTGGGCGACATGGTTCAAGACCATCTCTCGGCTGACCGGGGCCGACTTGTGCACCCTGGCGATGAACCAAAGATCGGCAAGGCCGTACTCGATGGCAAAGCCGTTGCCTCCGTGGACTTGGATTGCTTGATCAAGCGCTTCGAGCGACGAATCGGCGGCGGCGAATTTTGCCATGTTGGCCGCCTCGCCAGCCTCCGTGGACAGGCCAGCGTCGCACAGCGCTGCGGCCTTCTCGGTCATCAGTCGGGCCTGCTGCACCTTGATCGTTGCCTCAGCCAGCGGATGAGCGACACCCTGGTGCGCTCCGATCACTTTGCTCCATACCTGACGATCGCTGGCGTACTCGGTTGCTCGATCGATGGCATAACAGCTAATTCCGTTGTTGACAGCCGCCACGGCGACGCGTTCGGTATTGAGGCCAACAAAGACCTGTTTGAGACCATTGCCCTCGACACCGACGAGTGATTCTGGACCGAGCTTGACGTTGTCGAAGAAGATCGTGAATTGCTTGTCGGGCGACATGACGACGGACTCGATGGGCGTCATGGTGATTCCCGGCGCGTCCGGCTCAATGATGAAGAGCGACAAGGGGTGGCGACCATTCGGACTCGGCTCTGGACCGCGGGCGACGACCAACAATGCGTGCGCCTCATCGGGTGCTGACGTCCAGTACTTCTGACCGCTCAGAGTCCAGCCGCCTTCGCCGTCCGGCGTTGCCGTCGTGGAGATGCGATGCGTATTCGTACCGGCATCGGGTTCGGTGATGGCAAAGGACATCCGCTTTGTGCCATCAGCAAGCCCCGGACACCATCGTTGCTGGAGGTCCTCGGTGCCGAACGCCTCGAGGATCGGTGAACAGATCGATTGCAACACCATCGAGAACAAAGGACAGCCCTGTGCAGACGTCTCCTCGACGACAACGTTGTAATCAGAAATGCCACCGCCTCCGCCGCCCCACTTCTCCGAGATGTGCACACCGAGAAAGCCTGCTTCACCGAGCGCGGCCCACAACTCGTCGACCTTGCCTCCGGTTCGCACCTTCTCCTGGAAATAGCGACGTCCGAAGCCGCCGACGAGTTGACCGACAGCACGACGCAACTCCAGGTGGTGCTCACCTGAATTGACGATGCTCGAATGTGACAACGGTGTACGAGCCATGAGGCCTCCTGAGAACAATCTGTCAACACAGTTGTTGACAGACTAGAGCAATTGGTTTGCCATCTCCAGCAACCGAAACTTCTGGACCCGACCGGTCACCGTGAGAGGGAGATCTTCAGCGGCGACGAACACAACGTGCGCGGGAACCTTGAAGCGAGCCAGATCGGCCTTGCATGCGGCCACCAATTCGTCGGCATCGAGGGTGACACCTGCACTGGCAACGACGAACGCACAACCCACCTCGCCCATGCGCGGGTGTGGGATCCCGACGACGTGGGCCTGAGCGACGCCCGGACACCCGGCCAGAACGAGCTCGATCTCTGCGGGCATCACCATCTCTCCCCCGCAGCGATAGGTCTCTTTGACTCGACCGACAAGTAGAACCGAGTCATCTTCGCCGACG
>CALHCB010000088.1 GCA_937930695.1 uncultured Acidimicrobiales bacterium
ACGCCTGCGGATCTGTCCGATGATGTCACGGCGACGTACGTTTCCGGCGATGCCAACAACGACGACCTTCTGGACGTCGACGAGACGTGGATCTTCGAAGCAGCCGGCACTGCGGCTGCCGGCCAGTACGCCAACAATGCGGTCGTGGAGGGTACGCCGCCGGTTGTGACGAATCCTGATGGTTCGACCACGACACCTGATCCGGTGACCGATGATGATGACGACTTCTACTTCGGCTCAGGGCCCGGTGTCGCCATCATCAAGGCCACCAACACGGTCGACAATTCGGAAGCCCCAGGTGTGTTCGTCCCATTGGGCGGAGCCGTGACGTGGACGTACACGGTGACCAACCTCGGTGATGTCGCCCTTTCTGATGTGTCGGTGGTTGATGACAATGGCACGCCTGCGGATCTGACTGACGATGTCACCGCGACGTATGTGTCTGGTGATGTCAACAACGACGATCTACTGGATCTCGACGAGACGTGGGTCTTTGAAGCCACTGGGACGGCGACCGTCGATCAGTATGAGAACAATGCTGTGGTGAGCGGTACGCCGCCGGTGGTGACGAATCCTGATGGTTCGACCACGACACCTGATCCGGTGACCGATGACGATGACGATTTCTACTTTGGTTCTGATCCGGAGGTCGCGATCGTCAAGACCACGAACGGTTCTGACAATGCCGATGGAACAGGTCCATTCGTTCTTGTTGGCGACACGGTGACGTGGACGTACACGGTGACCAACCCTGGAAACGTTGTGTTGTCTGATGTGTCGGTTGTTGATGACAATGGCACGCCTGCGGATCTGACTGACGATGTCACGGCGACGTATGTGTCTGGTGATGTCAACAACGACGATCTACTGGATCTTGATGAGAGGTGGATCTTCGAAGCGACCGGTCAGGCCGTCGAAGGGCAGTATCTGAACAATGCTGTGGTGAGCGGTACGCCGCCGGTTGTGACGAATCCTGATGGTTCGACCACGACGCCTGATCCCGTCACTGACGATGACGAAGATCGGTACTGGGGAGCAATTCCGGCGATCGAAATTCTGAAAGCTGTCAACGGCGAGGATGCCAACGAGGCTCCTGGCGTCTTGGTGCCCGAAGGAGAGCCTGTCTCCTGGACGTACACGGTGACGAACTCGGGGAACACGCCACTGATCGATGTCGTCGTCACTGACGACATGGGCGTTGCTGTCACTTGCCCGGGCTCAGTGCTCGACGTCGGTGAATCCATGGAGTGCACCGGACCGGCCGAGCCAGCAACGCTGGGGCAGTACACGAACGTCGGAACCGTTACGGCAACCCCGGCCGAACCTGGCCCGACGACCGGCATCTTCACGCCCGTCATTGACCCAGCAACCGGCGACCCCGTTGCGGCTGTCGAGGCGGACGACCCGGCCAATCACTTTGGAACCGGCCCGGGCATTGCCATCGAGAAACAGGTGTGTATCCGTGACGACATCTCGACATGTGATGTCGACAACATTGCGGACTGGAACGAAGTCACTGTTGTCGCCGACGGTGATGATGCGATGTGGCGTATTGCGGTCACGAACACCGGAAACCTCGACTTGGTTGACGTCGTCGTGAGCGACCCGCAGGCGCCCAACTGTGATCAGACTCGACCGCTGCTTGCCGTTGGTGAGAGCTGGGTCTTCGGTTGTGAACTGCTCGGGATCACCGAGCCGACAACGAACACCGCGATCGTCGATGCGACCCCGTCCCCTGAAGGATTCCCACCTGTCCGCGACGAGGACACCGCAGAGACGATCGAGCCGGCGGAACTTGAGCTGGTCAAGAGCGTCAGTGAGTCATCTGTATTCATCGGCGACACCGTTACGTACCGTCTACAGATCACCAACTCGGGTGTCACCGACGCTGTTGACGTCGAGGTGCTCGACACGCTCCCGTCCGGGCTGACCGAGATCAACATCCCGGAGAACTCTGGGCTTGTGTACAACGCGTCGACGCACAGAATCACGTGGTCAATTGCCAGTCTCCCTGTGGGACAAACGATGTCTATTGACTACACAGCGACCGTCGCCGGAACCGGTTCGATTGTTAACGAGGCTCGGATTCTCTCCGACCACGAAGAGAACGATCTGACGAACAACGAGGACACAGCAACGACGTCGGCACAGCCAACTCCGACGCCGACCCCTCTCGCATTCACCGGCTCGAGCACGAGGTCCATGGTGTCTTGGGCAATCGCTCTGCTGGTGCTCGGACTCGGACTGGTCGCTTTTGGGCGCCGGCGTCGCCTCGCCTATGTCCGCCTCGACGAGCAGCAGTAGCGCTTCGTCACAGCAGCCCTAGTCGGGCAACATCGGTACGGCGAATCCTTGGTCTCTTCCAAGGTTCGCCGTCCGGCCGATGGCGTTCGTGCCAAACCGGTCTTTGACGCTGTCCAGCGCAGCGTCGAGCATTGAGAGATCGGCGAATGGCAACGTCATTTGCACGGCGTCGGCGTTGCTGAGATTGGTGACCGAGAGTCCGATGAGGGTGAGCCCTCGGCGCTCGATTATTGGCCACATGTCTTTCAGCAGATCAATCGACGACTGCAGAATTGGGGCGGTGTCTGCCGTCGATTCTGGAAGCGTGTGAGAACGCGTCGACCGAGTGAAGTCATCGAACCGGAACCGGACAACGACTGTGCGCCCGACCCGATCAGATGAACGCATTCGACGGGTCACGCGATCAACGATTCCGCGCAGTTCCGCGTCGATCTCCGCATGGGTTTTCTTCCTTCGACCCATGGCGCGCTGGGAACCAATCGATGATCTCCGCTTTCCCGTAGTGACGCGTCGTTGATCGCGGTTGTGGGCCAACGCATGCAGCTTGTGTCCCGCGGCCGTCCCCACGAGTGCGACAAGTCGCTCTTCTGAATACCCGGCAACGTCCCCAACGGTGTGCACCCCGATGTCATGCAGTTTGCTTGCCGTGATCGTTCCGACCCCCCACAGTCGCTCTACGGGAAGCGGGTGAAGAAACTCCAGTTCGCGATCGGGTGGCACCAGAAGGAGCCCATTGGGTTTCCCCACGGCGCTGGCGACCTTGGCCAGGAACTTCGTACGGGCAACACCGACCGTGATATTCAAGCCAACCCGGTCCTTCACATCGGCCCGCAGTTTCTTTGCAATGTCAACGGGTGACCCTGCGATGCGCACGAGGCCGCCGACATCGATGAATGCTTCGTCGACAGAAATGCCTTCAACGAGTGGCGATGTGTCATTAAAGACGGCAAACACGTCGCGGCTCGCTTGCAAGTACGCGTCCATTCTTGGGCTGACAACGATCGCGTCGGGACAGAGCTTGCGAGCTTGGCGGCCGTTCATGGCGGTCTTCACTCCAAAGGCCTTCGCCTCATAGCTCGCGGCAAGAACTACTCCGCCGCCGACAATCACCGGACGCCCCTGGAGTGATGCGTCGTCCCGCTGTTCGACAGATGCGTAGAACGCATCCAGATCAGCATGAAGGATCGAGGCGGCACCGACACGATTGGATCGGGAGGTTTCGGAATCGTCGTCCATCGAACATATGTTCGCACACCTTCATTCTCGTGTCACCCCTGACGCGGAGATCACGTGCTTGTCGTGGATACTGACCGGGTGTTTGATCGTCGCAGTCGGTGCTCCACCTCTGAATTGGCGCCCATCGTGTGGAGTCTGATTGGTCTGGCTCTCGTTGTGGCTGGCTGTAGCGCCGAGTCGTTGACTACCTCCGATGAGATTCCTCGGCCACTCTTCTCCGAACGTCAGGGCGGCGACGCGACCCATCAGGTCGCCGACCTGAACGCGTTCTCGACCTCGGCTCCCGACCTGACCGATCAGCAGATGCAGTTCTTCGATCTCGGTGAGGAGTTCTTTGAAAAGGAATGGGTCGCGATGCCCGCCTCGACGGCCGATGCCGTCGGACTCGGACCGGTCTTCAATGGGGTGTCGTGCGCTGATTGTCACGTTCTGGCTGGTCGCGGCGCTCCGCCAGATCCGACGAGCAACCACCTTCGTCTCGGGTTGACTCTTCGACTGTCTCAGCCGGATCAGATCTCGCCCACCGGCAGCCCGGTTCCGGATCCCGTCTACGGCCTCCAACTGCAGGATCGATCGATCGATGGCGTTCCTGCCGAAGGGGCCGTAGGTGTCGAATTCGAAGTTGTGAATGGTGCCTACGCCGACGGCACAACATATGAACTCCAACGGCCCACCTATGTTGCCAGCGACTTGGCGTTCGGACCCTTGGCAGAAGGGACTGTCGTGAGCCCCCGAGTGGCGCCGCCGGTCTTCGGAATGGGACTACTCGAGGCGATTCCCGAGAGTGACGTAGTGGCCGGCGCCGATCCTGATGACGACGATGGCGATGGCATTTCCGGTCGGCCCAACATGATCGTCGACTCGATGAGCGGTAACACTCTGCTCGGTCGATTCAGCTGGAAGGCATCGGTGGCAAGCGTTCAGCTTCAGGTGGCCGATGCGTTTCACACCGATATCGGTGTCACCACGTATTTTCACATCGACGACAACTGCTCATCAGAGCAGGTCGAATGTCTCCGAGCTTCGTCTGGGCCTCGTCCGGAGCTGAACGATGGCCTTTTGGGATCGGTGACCTTCTTCAATCGGACCCTCGGCGTTCCCGCGATGCGTGATGCCGATGATCCACAAGTCGCCCAGGGGGCCGACTTGTTTGAGAGTTTCGGGTGCGCTTCGTGCCATACGCCGAGCCACGTCACCGGGCAGACCGACGTTGGCGTGCTCACTGGCCAAACCATCTTTCCGTACACCGATCTGTTGCTTCACGACATGGGTCCGGAACTGGCTGATGGGCGAACGGAGTTCGAGGCGAGTGGCTCGGAGTGGCGTACGCCTCCGTTGTGGGGGTTGGGTCTTACCGGGACGACCGTTATCAACGGTGAGCCAACAGGGGAGAAATTCCTTCTTCACGACGGTCGGGCACGAACGATCGAAGAGGCGATTCTCTGGCACGGTGGAGAGGCTGAAGCCAGTCGGGAGAAGTTTCGCCTCGCCGATGAATCAGAACGCGAGCTGCTTCTGCTGTTTCTCCGGGCGCTCTGAACCCCGAGCTTCTCGACCTATTTGACCACCCCGTCGCTGCACAGAAGACTGCTGTTTGGGCGAATCACGACGGCAAGCGATGTTTGGGGAGCAGCAAGAAGATGGCAAAGACCTGGGAGCAAGCGGGCACGGTTCGACGAGATTTCGCCGACTTGATCGAGTCATTGTCCGAGAGTCAACTCGACGGCCCTTCTCTTGCCGGTGCGTGGACTCCCCGTCACATCTTGGGACACGTCGTCTATATCGCAGAGATGAAGATGCCTCGGTTCATGAAGGACATGGCCAAGGCCAGATTCGACTATGACCGAATGGCAGACACCACGGCGCGTGCCAACGCCGAACGCCCGCTGGGTGAACTGCTCGAGTCGCTCAGAACGAAGTCAACGACGCCGACACCGATGCCGGGGTTCGCCGAACTTGTTCCCGTCGGTGATGTGGCGATCCACACTCAGGACGTGCGCCGGGGCGCCGGTCTCAACGGTGTGTTGAACGAAGGCGTTCTCGCCACGGCGTTGGAGTTCGTCACTACCCACAAGATCGGGAGAGACCTCGGTGATCTTCCTGGGCGAGACGCCGTCTCATATCGAGCGACCGACCTTGATTGGTCTCATGGCTCTGGTCCTCTCGTTGAAGGCCCGGCTGAGGTCATATTGATGACGCTCGCTGGTCGCGACATCCCAGAGAAGCTCGATGGCGAGGGTGTCTCGATCTTGTCGTGAACGTGGCTAGGCAGGAACGTCACCCGTCAGTGTGATGCGATGCATCAGACGTCGGTGCCCGTGGTAGTCGTTGATCGGATTGTGGAGGGCGCAACGGTTGTCCCAGATCGCGAGCGTGCCGACATCCCATCGAAGCCGGCACGTGAATTCTGACTTCACCTGGTGATTGAAAAGATGGCGCAGAAGAGGCTGGCTCTCTTCCTCTGTCCAGCCGTCGAAGCGGGCGGTATGTGCGATGTTGACGTACAGACTCTTTCGGCCTGTCTCAGGGTGTGTTCGCACGACTGGATGAATGGATTCGTAGTCGATCGGTGCGGGACCGTCTTTGCTCGTGCGGTCTTCTCGAGTCCGGGATACATCTGCGAGCGCCGAGCAATTCACGCCGCGAAGCCCGCTTAACACGCTCTTCAGTCCATCAGAGAGGGACTCATATGCGGCGTACATGTTTGCGAACTCAGTGTCGCCTCCCGCGGCCGGCACGTCTCGGGCCAGCAACATCGATGCCGTTGGCGGTCGCTCGAGATAGGCGGTGTCCGTGTGCCAGATTCCTCCGAAGTTGTTTCGCTCCTCCGGGAGTTTCTTGACTTCAATGATTTCCGGGAACTCGTCCAATCCCGGGACGAAGGGGTACCGACCAGGCTCGCCGAGTCGCCGAGCGAAGTCGAGAAACTGTTGCGGTTCGAGTGTCTGATCCCGGAAAACGAGAACGAGATTGTCGAGCCAGGCACTGCGAATGGTGTCGATGTCTCCATCCGACAAGGGGCCAGAAAGATCGATGCCGAAGAGCTCGGCACCGAGTGAGCCCGCAAGGGGTCGAATGGAGACATCAGCAGTCATCGATCAACCTCAGGATCCGGAGGGAACCTTGATCGGCTTGGCTTCGACGTCGGCAAATGTCTTGCCTTCTGCCACGAGCTGTTCGAGCAAGGCCGCGGGCTTCCACTTGTCGCCGAACTCGGCCTGGAGTTCTTTGAGTCGAGCCAACACGGTGTCGAGTCCCATTTGGTCAGCGTGGAACATCGGACCACCCCGGTAGACGGGCCAGTTGTATCCGTTGATCCAGATCATGTCGATGTCCGAGGCTCGAATGGCCTTGCGTTCCTCAAGGATCTTGGCGCCCTCGTTGATCATCGGCAGGACGAGACGTTCGACGATCTCATCCGCAGTGAAGGTCCGGGCCGGCTTGCCAGCCTTCTCGGCGAATTCCTTGACGAGTTCTTCGGTGATGGGAGACGGCGAGCCGACTCGGTTTTCGTCGTAGTCGTAGTACCCGGCGCCGTTCTTCTGGCCCCGGCGATCGAGTTCGCAAAGACGCTCGCGAATGGTTGCTCCCGTCGAGGTCTCCTTGGACCAGCCGATATCGAGGCCGGCGAGGTCACTCATCTGGAATGGGCCCATGGCAAAGCCGAAGTCGTAGAGCGCCTTGTCGACATCCCACGGCATGGCTCCTTCGTCGAGCAGGGCCATGGCCTCAACTCGGCGAGCGAACAGCATGCGGTTGCCAACGAATCCCGGACAGACGCCAACGAGGGCGCCGATCTTGCCGATCTTCTTGCCCGTCTTCATCGCCGTGTTGATGACCTCGAGCGAGGTGTGATCGGCGCGTACAACTTCGAGGCACTTCATGACATTGGCGGGGGAGAAGAAGTGCATGCCAATGACCGACTCGGGGCGGGTGGTGGCAGAGGCAATCTCATCGATGTTGAGCGCACTGGTATTGCTCGCCAGAACAGCACCTGGCTTACAGATTTCGTCGAGTTTGCCGAAGATCTCCTTCTTCACGTCCATGTTCTCGAAGACGGCTTCGATCACCATGTCGACATCGGCAAAGTCGGCCATGTCGAGCGAGGTGGAGATCATGCCCATGCGGCGCTCCACTTCGTCCATCGAGAAGCGGCCGTTGCGTGAGCTGCGTTCGTAGTTGCCGCGCACCACGGCGAGTCCACGGTCGAGTGCGTCTTGATTGGTCTCGACGATCGTGACGGGAATGCCGACGTTCACGAAGTTCATGGCGATTCCGCCACCCATGGTTCCTGCACCGATGATGCCCACGGTCTCGACCGGGAGTTCGGGAGTGTCGCGGGAGACATCAGGGAGCTTCCAGACCTGACGCTCAGCAAAGAACACGTATCGTTGTGCAGCAGATTCAGGACTTGTCACGAGCTCGGTGAAGAGCTCGCGTTCTCTCGCGATGCCTTCTTCGAAGGGAAGGTTCACTGCAGCTTCGACGCACTTGATGATGCTCTCGGGAGCCTTGAATCCACGGAACTTCCGAGCAGCCTTGGACGATCGGAATTCGTCGAAGATCTCCGGGGTGTTGCGGGCGGGCGCGACCTTGTCATCTGAGTCGCTGATCTTCTTCAACGGCTTGCCTTCGGCGACAAGCCGTCGGGCCATGGTCTTGGCGTCGTCAAGCAGGTTGCCTTCGACGGCGAGTTCATCGACCAATCCCATGTCAAGGCAATCGCTAGCTGGAACGTGCACGCCCGAGGTCATGAATTCCATGGCCTTCTGTGCGCCCACGATTCGAGGGAGGCGCTGGGTTCCGCCAGCTCCGGGGAGCAGCCCCAGGTGAACCTCCGGAAGGCCGCACTTGGCGCTCGGCACGGCGATTCGATAGTGCGCACACAATGCGACTTCCAGGCCGCCACCGAGGGCGGTGCCATGAATCGCTGCGATCACGGGGACGGAAGAACTTTCCATCAGTGCCTGGACTTCGCCGAGACCCTTTCCCTTTGGTGCTCCACCAAATTCGCTGATATCGGCTCCCGCGATGAAGGTCCGGCCAGCACAGATCAGCACGATCGAGGTGGCTTCTGTGGCGAATGCCGCAGTGAAGCCGTCCCACAGTCCGTCGCGGACGTTGTGGCTCAGTGCGTTCACCGGTGGAGAGTCGATAGTGATCACGGCGACATCGCCGTCAATCTCGAGTTCTGTCACGTCGTTGATCGTGGTCATTCTTACCTCATACGTTGGGATAGAGCTCGATTCAAACCCACCAGACCCGATGAGGCAAAAGGGCTCAAGAGGTCTCGACTCGGTTTCGCTAGTATCGCGGGGTGCGTGGCGGTTTTGAAGTTCGCAGTGGAACGGTTCCTGAGAGTAGACCTCTCGCGGACTGCCGGCTCTGGGTCAGTCCAGATGTTGACGTCACCGACGGGCTGAGCACCCTGGTGGAGGCCGCAGGCGGCACCCTCACGCGGGCACTGTCAACTAACGTGTTCGCCCTCATTGTCGACGATGTCGGTCCCGAGAGTGAAGCAGTCGCCTTTGCGATTGAGTACGATGTGGCCGTCGTCACCCTCGACGAGGCGATCGAACAGATCAAGGATCAACTCCGGTCCGAGGGTGCCATCATCGATCTCACCGACGCAGCACCTGCGGGCGATGATCTCCCAGAAGTGGGACTCTCAGAACCGGGTATCACTGTCGTACCGGACAATTTCGTTGAAAATGACGAAATGGTTGTCGAGTCAGACCTTGCGATTGAACCTGAGGCCGCTCGTGCAGGCGAACATGTTGGCGCATCAGCCGATGAGTCGTTCTCCTCGCTCGAGGCTCGTGTCGAGCCCGCCCTTCGGGCAGACACCGAGATTCCGCAGAGTCAGTCGGTAGCCGTTCCCGCTCAACCGGCAGTGACGCCCAAGGCGATTCCCGCTGGCTGGTACCCGGTTAGCGGTTCCGAGGGTGATGAGCGATATCACGACGGCACCGCCTGGACCGCTCAGTTCCGCTCGGGAGATGGCGACCCGCTCGCGGCTCCGCTCGATTTCCTCGGAAGTGCCCAAAATCGAACCTTGCTCGCGGTCGCAGGTGCCGCCGTCGTCGTGGTCGTTGGGTCGATCGGGCCCTGGGCCAACCTGGGTACCGCTGTCGGCGATGTTGCTGTTCCCGGAACCGACGTGGACGGCACGGTCACGCTGATTGGCGGAATGGCGAGTGCAGGATTGCTAGCCGGAGCGCTCGTTCGGCGCCATCGTCTTGCGTGGATCGCCGGCATGCTCGGCTTCGCCGCAGTGATGGCCGTCAGCCTCTACGAGCTGACGAACCTCGATGCGTTGGTTACCGACTCCAGCTTCGCGAGTCCAAGCGCAGGCTGGGGACTGTGGGCGGTCATCGCCGGGGCATTTGCGGCCTTGGTTGTTGGCGCCGGCATTCGCCGGTCACTTCCTGACTCCGACAACTAGAGCGTTGGCTGTTGGGCTCGAGGCTGCTCGATCGAGTAACCGAGTTGCCCTTGCGCCTGCTTGAGCGATCTGGCCGACTGAGTCAGCCCCGTTGGTCCTCGATGCGTTGGGACTCGAGGTTGCGCAGGTCGATGCTTGTGGTATCGGTGAGATCGATGAGCTCGGACCGGGCCTCTGCTTCGGCTCGAAGATCGATGATCATCGCTCCATCAGTGGTCTGATGATCGATGGTGTCGCCGCCGATGAGGTTGCGTAGTCCAAGAGCTCGGAGCGGCACGGCGACAATGTCGGTGAGAATCTCTGCGACCGTCGCCATCAGAATTCGCACGTCGAGTCCGAGTGACCAGTTGCGAACGTAGTCAAGGTCCAGTGACCGATACCGAGCGAAGTCCGGGTCGTTCCGTGCCTCTGCCTGCCACAGTCCCGTGATGCCTGGGCGGACGCTGCATCGTTCGATCGCAAGTTCGTCGTCGAACGATTCCGCCTCGTCGACGAGTGCTGGTCGTGGTCCGACCAGGCTCATCTCGCCCTTCAAGACGTTGATCAACTGGGGCAGCTCGTCGATCGAAAGGCTCCTGATCACGCGTCCGATTGGTGTTACTCGCGGATCTTCGGAGAGTTTGAAGAGCGGCCCGGTGCGTTCGTTCTGATCCCGCAATTCTTCCTTGAGCTCCTCGGCATCCATGACCATCGACCGAAACTTGTAGATCCGGAAGGTGCCGTCGCCTTGGGCCATTCGGGGCTGGCGAAAGAACACCGGACCTGAATCGTGTTTGCGGATCAGGGCCGCGGCGACCAGAAGAATCGGCGAGGTGATGACGAGGAGGACAATGGAGCCAGTCACGTCGAGAAGACGGCTCAGAGCCTTCTCCAGACGGGTCGCTCGCCGGGGTTCAGATGAGATGGCCGGCCGGCGTTCGACGGTAGCGAGACGTATTGGCGAGGCGAATGTAGAGATTGCGACGGTAACCCACGTCAGCACGCCGAGAAGAACGACTGGCCATGGCCCGACCGGGGCACCCGCAAGAAGAATCGGGACGGCGGCAGCGCAGGTGGCGAGAAGAGCGGACTCAGTAACTCGTCGAGAGGTGGCGGTTCGGGGCACGTTGGTGGCCCATGGTGACAATGGGAGGGAGACGATAAGCGATGACCCGAGACCAGCAAGCAGCGAGGCCAATGGCATCCAGGTGCTGGGGCCGAAGCCGGAAGCCAAGCTCAAGCCGAGATACCACATCACAGTGGTGACGACGAGCTCGCTTCCACGAAGTTCGGGTCGATCCAATCGATCCTGAAAATCGACTCCTGCTGATGCCACGTCTTGCCCGCCTCAAAAATCTTTCGCCGTATCCGACGTCGCCAACGTCGAGATCCCATGATGGCCTACCGGCGGGACGGTGTCGCCTTCTGATCGTGGGTTAAATCACCCTGAGGAGGTTCAAGCTGCGACCGCGAAGCGTGATAGCGGTGCCAATTGAAGCCGGGCGTTGTCGAGTCGTTGGTTTGCGGCGAACCGATCTGGGATCGCGGCGTTGGTGCGGCGAAGTTCATCGCGAGCGGTCCAAGCGGCGAGCAGTTCGTGAAGGGCAACGTCGTGGTCTGGGGTGAAGAGCGCAGAAGATTCCATGTGCTCAACAGTAAGGAAATGTGGACTTGGCTTTCACGGTTTGTTCGTCAAATAAGCTGCGCTTAGCCTATGATTACGAAGTCAGATCATCTTTTAGCTTACTAAACCAAGGTAGTTGGAAAAAATGACTGTTGAAATTGACGCCATCGATCTGCAGTTACTCGAAGCACTCGGGGATGACGGACGGCTGTCGTATCGCGAGTTGGGTGAGCTCGTAGGGTTGAGTTCACCTGCGGCGGCCGATCGGGTTCGGCGTCTTGAGCAGCGCGGCGTAATCACCGGCTACCGCGCCCAGATCGATTACGAGGCGCTCGGCTTTCCTATTCATTGCATCATTCGACTGAACACAACCGGAGGGCGCGGAGAGAACCTCGATGATCTGCTCGTGGACATGCCGGAGGTCGTTGAGGCGAATCGAGTTACCGGCTCAGAGTCTCACGTGGTGCGGGCCATGGTTCGGACGACGGCGCACCTCGAGGAACTTCTCAACGAAATCTGGGTGGTGTCTGATTCGGTCACGAACATCGTGACGTCGTCACCGGTGCCGAGGCGCCCGATGATTCTGGGGCGGGCACTGCGGGAACCGCAGCAGTAGGTGGGCGGGAACCGCAGTGGCGAGTTACGCGTCGAGGACCACGGAGCCGGCGGTCGGACCTGCCAGTGGCGGCTCGCTTGACCACGGGAAGTTGATCCAGTCGTCGGTGCGCTTCCAGACGTAGTCACACTTGACCAGCGAGTGCGACTTCTCGTAGAGCACAGCAGTCCGCGATTCGGCGACAACGTCCTGGCAGAACTCGTGCACTGTCTTGAGGGTGTGGCCGGTATCGGCAACATCATCTGCAACGAGAACCTTCGCCCCTGTGAGATCGAGTTTGTCGAGGTAGGGGGGAAGCATGATCGGTACGTCGAGTCGTTCATCGACTCCGGAATAGAACTCGAGGTTCATGACGTAGAGGTTCTTGACAGACAGTGCGTAGCCCAGTGATCCTGCGGCAAACAGCCCGCCTCGGGCGATTGCCAGGATCATGTCTGGTTGATAGTCGTCATCCGCGATCGATGCCGCAAGCTCTCGGATCGCAGTTCCGTAGGTCGCCCAATCGAGTTCTTCTCGGATGTCAGACATGTGTGGCCTTCCCCATCGGTGAGATGGTGAGTTTTGGAGCCCGTGCCGCTCTGGCACGTATGGCGATGCTTGCTGGAGTCATGCGAATTGCTGGGTTCTTGTGGTGTCGAGTCGTGCTGTGTTGTTTGGACGCGCCGTGCCGCTAGGCGTGCTGTGCATTTAGGTAGTTGTAGACCGTGAAGCGCGACACCTCGAGCCGGTCTGCAATGTCCTCGACTGCTTTGCGAAGCATGAACGCACCGAGTTTGTCGAGTCGGTGGACGACGTCGCGCTTGCCAGCCCGATCGAGGTCGGTCACTTTGGTGCCGATCTCGCGCTCGACGTGATCGATGAGCCGATCAAGAGCGTCGTGAAGTCCACAGGGGCGGAATCCACCAACGATTTGCCCGTCGAACGACACGGGGATGTCTCCCGGTTGTGCCTTGTCGGCAGCCACGAGCTTGCCACCAGCTGCTGCAGCGACGGGTTCGATCCCGGCGAGGTACGGATGCACGGCCTGCAGGTTATCGAGCCGAGCCCTGGTTTTCTCGGGCCGATCGGCGGTATCGGTGAACTGTCGCCCTTAGTCGGTGATGTGTGAAGTTGCTTCCCCCTCTGAGAAGGGGGAGGAGAACAATCTGGGTTACAGTTCGAGGCCGTGTGGAGGCCTTCTTCGTTGCGTGACGCCTTCGAGGCGCGACCCGGTCGTGCCGTGGTGCGACGGCTCGCCGTTCTGGTTTGCCTGACCCTTCTCACGGCCACGATGCCCTTTGGGGCCGCAGCCCAAGACTCCGCAGACGAAGCCCGTGAAGAACGGCAGCGAGTTCGTGACGAGAAGGCCGAGGCCGCTCGGAACCTCGATGCCGCGAGGGCTGATGACGCGGCAGTGGCAACTGCATTGCGAGACATCTCCGACATTGTCACGGCGAAACAGGGCGAGGTTGATGAGGCATCCCGACAACTCGAGCTGAACCGGGAGACGGCAGTCGCTGCAGAAGATGCCATTGTTGCTTCTGACGTTGAATTGCTTCGACTCGAGGATGATCTTGCCGGTCGAGCAGTTGCGGGCTTCCTCAACAGCGATCGAGCTGCGGCGACGTTCTTCAACTCTTCGGATCTGACCCAGGCCCTTCGGCAATCCTCGTTGCTCGAGGAAGCCAACGCGGACACAGGCGATCTTCTCGAAGAGCTGCGTGTCGTCCGGGAAGACCGCGAAGTCGCAGAAGCTCTTGCCCAGGATGCGGTCGCCGAAGCCGAGATTCTCGAAGTTGAATTGGCCGAGAAGCTCCTGACTTGGGAAGCCGAGAAAGTCGTCCAAGAAGAGCTCAAAGAAGAAATGGCTCGTCGCGTCGCCGACTGGGAGGGCGAGGTCGCCGCCTTCGAGGCCGAAGATGCCAAGCTCACGGAGCTGATTCGGTCCGAGGAAGCGAAGAAGAATCCGCCCGTGGTCACCTCTGCACCGGCGCCGGGAACACCATCGGTCTCCGGCTTTCAGTGGCCGGTCAACGCCAGAGTGAGCAGTGGGTTCGGCTACCGGGTGCATCCGATCTTCGGGACCAAGCGTCTCCACAAAGGTCTCGATCTGGGTGCAGGGTCAGGCACCGCCATCACCGCGGCCAAGGGTGGAACCGTGCTTTCTGCGGGTTGGCAAGGCGGCTATGGGAACACCGTGGTGATCAGCCACGGTGATGGCATCTCGTCGTTGTACGCCCACCAATCTGAGATAGCGGTCTCTGCTGGACAGGAAGTGAGCCGTGGCGATGTGATCGGCTACGTCGGGTCGACCGGTTGGTCAACGGGTCCGCACCTTCACTTTGAGATTCGGGTCAACGGATCGGCAGTCGATCCGCTTCCGTACATGCCCTAACTCGTCCGACCGGCGAGTTCGATAGCGAGGCGCTTAGGTGCGCACCACGATCGTGTGCCATCCGCTGGCGCCGTTTGGCGCAGGGTTTGCTCGCACTTCGGTTTGGGTCTCGCCTGAACCGTCGGTGGCCCGTACTCGGATCTGATGATCTCCAGGAGTGGGCTCCCACGAGATGTGCCATTGGCGCCACGAATTGATGCCGAGCGAATCGCCGAGTTCGGCGTCAAGCCAGGGTCCGTCATCGACCTGGACTTCGACGCGATCGATTCCCTTGTTGGGGGCCCAGGCGACACCAGCGATTGGTGTTGGTTCGTTGACCGCGACGGTCGAGCCGATTCGGGGCGTGTCGATCCGAGACTCCGTCTTGATCGGACCGGATTTCGACCACCCACGCGGAATCCAGTAGCCGTTGAAGTCCTCGAGGGTTGTCATCGTGATCGAGCTGAGCCATTTCGTGGCCGAGACATATCCGTAGAGTCCACTGATCACAAGACGGACAGGGAATCCATGCTCAATGGGCAGCGGTTCGCCGTTCATGGCGACCGCGACCAGCGCGGTTCGCCCGTCGTAGGCCAGGTCGGTCGGGAACCCACAGGTCCAACCATCGACGCTTCGGCTGCTGATTTGGGATGCTTCGGGACGTACGCCAGCTTCGTCGAGGAGTTCGATCAGCGGGACACCCTGCCAGACAGCGTTGCCGACCAGGTCACCGCCAACCTCATTGGAGACACACGACAGCGTCACCGGGGCGATGGTGGTGGCTCGAGCGAGGAGGTCGTCGTAGGTGTACGTCTTGGGTTCGTCGACGAGGCCATCGATCGTGAGTGTCCAGCTGGCTGGGTCGACCTGGGGAACGAGGAGTGCGGTGTCGATGCGGTAGAAGTCCTCGTTCGGAACGACGATCGGTGTGATGCCGCTGACCTGTGCGACCGGATTCATGTTGGCTTCGGCGACGAGTGAAGCGACTTCTTCAGCTGTCTGGGATTCTGCGAGTTGCACAGAGGCCCGAGCCTCGGTTGCGGAGAATCGATTCCGCAGGTTCTGGGCTGCGAGCGCACCAAACCCCGCCAATGCGGCGAGACCACCGGTCCAACCGAGAAAGGTTCGTCGGCTTACCGCCGGCGTCACCACGGGGGCGACGTAGGTCTTGCCGTTCGCTTCGGCCTCGGCCCTGGCGACGAGTCCTTTCGTCACCGGGCCGTCAGCGGCCCGGAATGTGATGGCGAGAACGCCGATACCGGCGAGCACGGCGACGAGAGCAATGAAGAAGGCGGCACCCGCGCTGCTTTGGGCGTCGACGGCCATGGCCCAGAATCCGATCAGCCCGAAGGCCCCGATGCCGGCGGCCCCGATCTTCAGACTTCGGCGGGAAGCGAGCCCGAAGAGGGCTGCGGCCACAGCCGAGAGAATCAGGGTCCCGATGATCAGTGCGACCTTGTCGCCCAGACCGAAGAGGTCCTTGCCGAAATCGACGACGAAGGTTGGGGCGTTGTCGACCACACGGTTGGCCACCGCGGTCACGGGGCCTGGGCGCGGAGCTGCAAATGCTGCGATGAGCTCACCGGCGGCAAGCGCTCCGGCCCCTGCGACGATGCCGGCGGTGGCGGCTTTGAGAGCGCTCATTTCGCGGCCCGTCGACTCGTGTGCCTGACGTCCCGCCATGGCGTTGCGTGCATCTGTTGTGGTCATGAGGGCGATCCGTGTTCCGCAGTCGTTTGGTCTGCTTGGTTCTCTGGTCTGCTCTAGTCAACGCGTCGAGAGGGTTCGGTGTTCCGCTGTTCATTACTTGTTCAGGACCTCATGGTGGTCCACGGGAATGGTTCGGGGGCGAACCCGGTTTCGGATGACGTGCACAACAATCACCATTTGCCCAAGAGGCTTCGCCTGGGTGCGCTGGCTGTGGCTCTCTCTGTCGGCGCCGCGGCATGCGGCTCATCGGCGACGGACACCGCAACTGGCACTGCCCCCGACTCGGCGACGAACACATCGGCGACAGACACTGAAGCGGCCGACTCGTCCGACGCTGGTGATGACGCGGTGAGCCAGAGTCAAGCGTCTTCGGACGATGAGGAACCGGCCGCTGATCCTGAGTCCGACCAGGAGGTTGCTCCGGTCGAGAATCTGTTCCCTGACGTTGACGTCGTGACCGTTGCGGGTGCTGAGCTCAATCTCTCCGAAGAGTTGGCTGGTGGCGACAAGGCTGTCCTGCTCTGGTTCTGGGCACCGCATTGACCTTCTTGTAGGCGGGAAGGTCCCGCCGTCGAGCAGTTTGCTCGTGAGAACGAAGATGTTGTCCGCGTTGTCGGAATGGGTGCGCAGGATTCACTCGGCCAAGCCCAGGAGTTCGTTGCGTCAACGGGTACCGAGTCGCTCCTTATGATCTGGGACGAGTCGTTCGCTTCCTGGCAGTACTACGGCGTGCGTGGTCAGCCGACGGCCATCCTTGTGGATCCAACAGGCAATCCCATCGTTGGGTGGTCGGGCTCCTTCGATGAAGAAGAAGTGCTCGAACTTGCTGCGGAGTATCTCTGACACGTTCGTTGACCACCAGGAGTTGATGGCAAGCTGCGCTCATGATTGATCTGAGTGGACGCGTTGTATTGGTGACGGGTGGCAACGGAGGCATCGGCCTCGGGATGGCCGAAGGCGCGGCGATGGCCGGTGCATCGATCGTGATCTGGGGAACGAACCAGGACAAGCTGGACCGCGCCGCTTCGACGCTCGGGGCGCTTGGCGTTGATGTACTCGCGTCTCGAGTTGACGTCAGTAGCGAAGAAGAGGTCATCACCTCGATGGCTGCTGCTGTGGATCGGTTCGGCCGAGTCGACGCAGCCTTTGCCAACGCGGGAGTGAGCGGCGGTGGGCCGTTTCTCGAACAGACTGCCCAGACGTGGCGCGACTGCCTGTCAGTGAATCTCGACGGGGCATTCTTCACGTTCCGGGAGGCCGCGAAACACATGGTCGAACGCGGCGACGGAGGGTCGCTGGTCGGCGTCTCGTCGACCTCTGCGATTCACGGCGCCCCGGGTGCTCAGCCATATGCGGCATCGAAGGCTGCAATGTTGGCGATGGTGCGTGGCCTCGCGGTTGAGTTTGCTCGCTATGGCATTCGGGCAAACTCGGTCATCCCCGGCTGGACAGAGACCGAGATGACCGAGGGCGGACGCTCGAACGAGAAGTTCCTCGAGAACACGACGAAACGCACACCGGTCCGTCGATGGGGAACGCCAGAGGACTTCCGCACGGTCGGAGCTTTCCTCGCTGACCCGACACAGAGCTATCACACGGGTGACGAGATCGTGATCGACGGTGGCTACACCAGATTCTGAGCCAGCCTGAGGTGAAGTAGAACGGCCGATTCAGAAGCCACACGCTGCGGTGTGACAGACTGCGACGATGAAGGTAACTGTTGATTTTGATCTGTGTGAAAGCAACGCCATTTGCATGGCGGCTGCTCCAGAGGTGTTCGAGGTCCGGGACGATGACTTCTTGTATGTCCTCAACGAAAACCCGGGAGCCGAGCTCCACGACAAGGTGCGGGAAGCAGCTGAGCGTTGCCCGAAGCAGGCGATCACGCTCGAGGACTGATCCTCTCTCGTGGAGCTGAACAACATTGTGATCGTCGGGGCTTCCCTTGCGGGAGCCCAGGCGGCGCAGACATTACGCCGCCAGAACTTCGAGGGTTCGATTGTCCTTGTGGGCGATGAATCTCATCCGCCCTACGACCGACCGCCGCTGTCGAAGAAGTACCTCGCTGGCTCGACGGAACGAGAAAAGCTTCGGCTGCGCTCCATGGCTGACCCGGATGAACTTCGTGTCGATCTGCGGCTTAACGAGGCCGCAACAGGTCTTGACGTGGACCGTCGCGTGCTCACCACCACAACGGGAGAGCTCGCATTCGATGGGTTGATTCTTGCTACGGGCGCCCGCCCGCGTCGGCTCGCAGGTGAACTTGATGGCGTGCATGTTCTGCGAACGCTTGATGATGCAGACGGGCTGCGCGAAGCATTCGCGGCGAGGCCGGACCGGGTCGTGGTCATCGGCGCTGGGTTCATAGGGGCCGAGGTTGCAGCCACCGCCCGAGAAGCGGGGCTCGAGGTCACGATGATCGAGGCGGGAGCGGCCCCGTTGTCCCGTGTGCTCGATGCCGATGCTGGCATGGCGATTGCCGATCTTCACCGAGACAACGGTGTCGATGTGCGGCTTGGCGTTGGCGTCGATGCGTTGGTCGGGACCGGATCAGTCGAGAAGGTGGAGCTGAGCGACGGCACGAGCCTCGATGCGGACGTCGTCGTCGTGGGGATTGGCGTCATTCCCAATACCGAGTGGCTCGAGGGGTCTGGTCTGACGATCGCGGACGGTGTGGTTTGTGACCGGACGTGTCTCGCTGCGCCGGGCGTGGTGGCCGCAGGTGACGTCGCCCGTTGGGATCATCCTCGCTACGGCTCGCTCCGAGTAGAGCAATGGGACAACGCAGTTGACCAGGGTGGCTACGTCGCAAAGCGGTTGCTCGCGGAATCCGATGGCCAGATGGTCGAACCGTTCGCCCCTGTTCCTTGGTTCTGGTCAGACCAATACGACCGCAAGATCCAGTTGGCTGGCATGACAACCGCAAACGTCGAAATCGTGCAGGGTTCCATCGAAGAACGCCGTTTCGTGCAGCTCTATCTCGGCGACGACGGGCAGCCCGTCGGAGTCTTGGCCTGGAACCGACCACGCCAGGCCGTGATGGCGCGTCAGCTTTTGGAGAAGTCGGCTGGCATACAAGAGGCCAGAGACGCCCTGGCGTGATGGCGTGATGGCCGGGCACGAGCTGGTTGAACACATCGATGCCGGCGGGAATGTCTTGGACGTCGTGACTCGTTCGCAGATGCGCGAGCAAGGATTGCGTCATCGCTGCACGTACATCGCCGTTGTCACCTCAGCCGATGAGCTGGTGGTGCATCAACGTGCCGAATGGAAGGACGTCTACCCCGGGTGGTGGGACATTGCATTCGGCGGTGTGTGTGCGGTCGGTGAAGGCTGGCTCCCATCTGCTGAGCGGGAGCTTGCCGAGGAGGCAGGAATTGCCGGTGTGCCGCTCGTTGCCCTCGGCTCGGTGAGCTACGACGGGCCGGACGGATCGGTCCTTGGGCAGGTGTTCCTCGCCAGAACTGATGCCGAGCTGAGCTGTCCCGATGGCGAGGTCGTCGCTGTCGATCATGTGCCGTTGGGAGTGCTGGGTCACTGGCTCGATCATCACGAGGTCTGCCTCGACTCCCTGCAGGCTGTACTTCCTGTCGTTCTTGCGCATCTGAAGAACCCATGAACAACCCACCGGATCGATACTGCCCGGACGTTTCCTGTGGTCTTCTGGGTTGGTGGGTTTATGGCAATCGCACCCCTCAGAGCATCCGATGCTCAGACGAACTCCCATCCGCACTCGCTCCATGAGGTGTCCATGACCAACGACAACAGTCGAAAAGCGGATGTGCTGGTCGTCGACGACGAACCACAGGTGCGCGAGATCGTCGCGACCTACCTCGAACGAGACGGCTACTCAGTTCGCACGGCGGCGGACGGCACCGAGGCGTTGGCAGAGTTGGCGCGCAAGCGAGCCGACCTCGTCGTTCTGGATCTGATGATTCCCGGTGTCGACGGGCTGACCGTTCTGCGACGTCTTCGCGAGTCCGGCGACGAAGTTCCGGTCATTGTCTTGAGCGCTAAGGGTCGAGAGTCCGAACGAGTCGCAGGGCTTGAACTCGGGGCGGACGACTATCTGGCAAAACCAGCCTCACCGAGAGAGGTCGCAGCTCGTGTTCGAGCAGTGCTCCGACGATCGAAGGGGTCTGGTCCCGACCAACTGTCGATCGCCGGGCTGGAGATCGACGTCGTCGGGCGCCGGATCACCCGAGATGGAGAAGAAGTCGAGCTCCCCCCGAAGGAGTTCGACCTGCTTGTCCGCATGGCATCAGCGCCCGGCGAGGTATTGAGCCGATCTGACCTTCTCCGTGATGTCTGGGGATCGAGCCCCGACTGGCAGGACCCAGGAACGGTGACGGTGCACATTCGTCGCCTGCGCCGCAAGCTCGAAGAGGACCCCGCAAATCCCCGCCATCTCGTCACGGTGTATGGCGTTGGGTATCGGTTCGACGCGTGAACCTGAACGCTTCGGGGCTGCTTGCCGCCGAGATGATGGACGACGAGCAGTCGATCACCTTGTTCATCGCGCTCGTTCTGGTGGCATCGGTGCTCACTGCGGCGTGCGCTCCGCTGCTGTTGCGCCGACTCTCGTTGCGTCAAGCCGTCCCGGTTCTTGCCATGGTTGGTCCGATATTGGCCGTGATTGGCAGTTTGATCGGGAGCGGGGCCATGACGTTGTCTGGTCACGACGTTGGCTACGTCGTTGCCGTTGCGGTCGCCACGGGTGTCGCATCGATCATCGTGGGGTGGCGGGTGGCCAGGCCCTTGGCTCGTGACCTGGACAGAGTTGCCATGACCGTGGCCAAGATCGCGTCCGGAGAGCGAGGGGCCCGCACCGAGATCTCTCGAAATGACGAGGTTGGTGATCTCGCCGCAGCCGTGGATGCCCTCGGCCGATCGCTGGCTCGAGCCGAAGCGGAACGGGCAGCAGCCGAAGATGAACGTCGAGCTGTGGTTTCGGCGCTGAGCCATGATCTCCGTACGCCACTGGCTTCTCTGCTCGTGTCGGTTGATGCGCTCGAAGATGGTTTGGTCGATGGACCAGCCCAGGTCACGTCGATGCGTCGAAACGTCGTGGCCCTCGAGCGATTGGTCGAAGACTTGTTCTTGCTCGCTCGGGCGGACAGCGGAAGCCTTGGTCTTTCGAGTGAGCAACTCGATCTTTCCGAACTTGTCGACGAAGCGATCGAAGCGGTCACTCCGTCGGCCATGGACCGAGAGATCAAGCTCTCCGCCGAGATGTCGGGGCCGGTGACGATCGTGGGAGACGACAGCGCTCTCGGTCGAATCTTGCGGAACCTGCTCGACAACGGCACACGATTCGCAGAGTCAGAAGTCACCGTAGAACTCGTGACGAGATCGGACTCTGCCCAACTCACCGTTTCAGATGACGGACCTGGCTTCGCCGATGATTTCGTTCCCCGCGCCTTCGAGCGGTTCTCACAGGCCGATGCAGCTCGATCGTCCCATGGCGGAGCGGGTCTCGGGCTCGCAATCACCCAAACCTTGGTGCAAGCCCACGGGGGGTCCGTCGAGATCGAGCCGGGGCCAGGGGGTCGAGTGCACGTTCACCTTCCGCTTGCCTCGTCGAACATCATCGGTGTTCGGGATTTGATCTCCTAGGAGCGCTCCGGCCCCGATTGATCAGGGTCGCGTTGGTGAGGAGGCGATGGGTACGAGATCGCCTGTGGTTCGGTCAAAGCTGCACGTAGCGGCCAAACTGATAGCCGTGAACCGCACTGACCGTCTCCAGGCTGTGATCGAGGCATTGCGCAGCGCGGCCCCCGAGAAACTGACGAGCACCGAGTTGGCATCGCGATTTGAGGTAACCGCCCGCACGATCGAGCGCGATCTGTCATCGCTGCGAGAGGCAGGCGTTCCCGTGGTCGCGCCATCGGGCCGGCAAGGTGGGTATTCGTTGGATCTGCACCACACGATTCCGCCAGTGCATCTCAATGCTGCCGAGGCGACCGCCGTCGTTGTGTCTCTCGCCCGCAATACCGGTGGGCGATTTGCAGAATCCAACCTCACGGCGCGACGCAAAGTCCTCGGTGCCATGTCCGCGGTCGACGCTGGTGCGGCTCGGCGATTGAGCGGCCAGGTCCACGGGATTCAGAAGGCGGCCGATGAGCTGGTTCCTGCTTCGGTTATCCAGGATGCGATTGGATCCCATGAAGTGGTGAATATTCGCTACCGGCGCGATGACGGCACGATAAGCACGCGGGAGATCGAGCCCATCGGGCTGGTGAGCCGAGATCGGGCCTGGCAAGTCGTGGCGTGGTGCCGTTTGCGCGATGATCATCGAACGTTTCGATTGGATCGCATCGAGGAGGCGACCTCGACGGGGGAAGTGTCACCCGAGCGCCAAGCAACCTCGGAGTTCAGTTTCCCTCTTTCCCAGCCGGGGCTCTTTCCATAGCGTTCGCGAGACGCTGCGCAGCCTCGTCGAACCGGGTTGGATCAGCGGTGGAATAGGACAGCCGGAGATGGTCACTCGGCGCGGCCCCGGAGTGGAACGCTGAACCAGGAACGAAGGCGGTGCCGCCACCGCTACTCATTTCCAAACACGTGGTGAGGAACGTGTCGGTGTTCATCCCCTCGAGTCGGGTCCACCAAAAGAACCCGCCTGCTTGGTTGGCCAACGTGGCGTGAGGAAGGTGCGTTGTCAACGCGTCACTCAGCGCTTCGCGGCGAAGCCGGTAGCGGGTTCGCAGATCGTCGAGGTGGTTGTTCCACCATGGCTTGTCACCAAAGGCCTCGGCGACAACGAGCTGATTGATGGTGGATGTGTGGAGGTCGGCTGCCTGCTTTGCTCGTTCAACGCGGGCCACGACGGATTGGTGCGCATCGAGCCAACCGATGCGCAGTCCTGGCGCCAAAGTCTTCGAAAACGAGCCCAAACGAATCACCATGTCTGAGTCGCGAAGCTGGTCCGGCGGTCTGTGTTCGTCGAAGTACAGCTCGCGGTACGGATCATCTGCGATGACGATGAAGCCGTACCGTTCAGCAAGATCGACAAGTGCGTGCGCTCGCTCCCGGCTGAGGGACGCGCCCGTCGGGTTCTGGAAGGTCGGGTTGACGTAGCAGAGCGTCGGAGCCAAACCGTTTCGCAGGCGGTCTTCCAAAATGTCGACGCAAAGGCCGTCCTGGTCAACTGGCACGGGGGACAACTCGTACGTTCTCGCTTGCAAGACCTGCAACGCCCCGAGGTAGCCGGGCTCCTCCATGACAGCGATTGCGGCTCGGTGGGCTGGTCGAAGTGCGGCGAGGCACAGATCCAGCGCTTGTTGAGAACCACTCGTCACCACGATTCGGTCCGGATCCCCCGATCCTTCCAGAGCAAGGAGTCCGCGCAACGCTGGCTCTCCAGCTGTCACGCCGTACTGGAGGCTCTGAGAGCCCACCGTGTCGAGCACGTGGGTGTAGAGAAGGCCGAGGTGGTCTGCCGGGAGCAGTTCGGGGGCAGGGAGGCCTCCAGCGAGCGAGATGATGTCCTCGCGGCGGGCGTGGTGGAGCAGATCTCGAATGGCAGAAGACGCGAACCGGTCATCG